>NZ_CP015243.1:1566938-1880326 GCF_001648175.1 Halotalea alkalilenta
CCAGAGCGGCTTGATCCTGGCCCGCTGGCTCAGCCAGCGTCAGCGCGACGTCGATGTGATCCTGATCACCGCTGCCTCCGAAGCCGAAGCGGTACGCACCGCTCGGCGTCTGCGGGTGAGCGACTACCTGGTCAAGCCGTTCGAGTTCGAGCGTTTTCGCCAGGCGCTGAACGATTGCATCCGACAGCGCGCGGTGCTTGCGCGGGTCGATGATCAGGTCGATCAACGCACCCTCGATGGGCTGTTTCGTCTCCAGCCCAACGGCGGCGGGCGCCACGACGACCTGCCCAAGGGATTGACCAGCCACAGCCTGGCCCAGGTCGCGGAGGCGGTACTGCTGTTCGCCGACGATCCCTTCACCACCGAGGCACTCGCCGAAGGGACCGGGATGTCCCGGGTCTCGGTGCGCAAGTACCTCAAGTACCTGATCGAGCTGCAGGCGATCAGCGAATCCTTCGCCTATGGCCAGATCGGCCGGCCTTCGTTCACCTACCAGTCGCTCGATCGCAGGCTCTTGGAGCGCTGCGCCGGGCGTTGAGCTCGTCGCTCGACTTCGACGGATTGGTGCTCAAATGGAAACACTGAGATTCCGAATACTCTGTGTTAATTCTTAATGAGCGAACTATAATTCCATTCATCCAATCGGTTAGCCCGATTGGGCATTGGATCGAAGGCTGCGAGAGAGTCTTCCAGGCGAACCCTGTTGATCAAGTGCTTCAAGGTGTATGTGCGTATTGCAGGCCCTATGGGCCTGCTTCAGACTGCTGACGAACCCTGCCTTTACAGGCAGGGTTCGTCATTTCAGTTCAAACCACCCACTTTGCGTGCAGATACCCAGGGAATCGGTAGATGACGGTCATGGCGCTCATCAACGCCTCACAGCGCCGTTGAACAACGCTCCAGGCCCCAAAAATGGATGAAAATAGCCGGCGCATCCGCGCCAAGGCCATCTTCTTCAGGTTTTGGCAGGCTGCGGCGAGCAGACACTGCTCTCTCACCCGAGCCAGCCCCCGCATCCGAGCGTAGCGATGGCCGTGTAGCTGTTTGGCATCGGCGAAGCTTCGCTCCACCGTCTCCTTTCGTCGCTTGTAGAGCCCTCGCCCATAGTCGCTCAACCGGTGGCTCTCGATACGCTCCTTGGCGTCCTCCCAGACGTGCCGGGTCACCAGCTTGGTGTGATTGGCGCTTCTCGTGCAGGAAGTCAGTCGTGGGCAGTGCCGACAAATGGCAGGGTCACTGCGGTAGTGCCGATAACCATGGCGGTCGGTGGTGGCGTAGATCAGCCCGTGTCGCTCTGGACAGAGATAGGCATCCTGCTCGGCCTCGTAAACGAAGGCCCGCTTGGGCAGATAGCCCTCACGTTTATTAGGACGGCGGTAACCGATGACGCCATAGAGATCGCGTTCTTCGATGCCTTGGCAAAGGGCGGCGGTGAAATACCCAGCGTCTAATCCCACCGCGAGCGGCGCTAGATCGAAACGTTGGCATTGGTGGTCGAGCCGCGCGAGATAAGGCGTGCTATCCGCCACGTTGGCAGGAGTCACGTAGGTATCGGTGATGATCGCGCATCGGCCATCGACGGTACGGTGATCGAGGTAGAAAAAGCCGGTGGGTTTGCCATCTCGCACCATGTAGCCACTGTCGGGGTCGGTAGTGCTGATCTTCTTCTCGACCGTCTCGGTGACTGCGGCACGTGGCGTCAGTGCTTTTTTCCGTGCTTGGCACGATCCTCCTCGACGGCGTCATCCAGGGCATCGAGATAGCCGGCGGTGCTCCGCTGAACCTGCTCGCGTACGAAGCGCGTCTTGTTGGCGTTCGCCTTGAGGTGCGTGCTGTCGGTATAAAGCACTTCACCGCCCACCAGTCCTTGCACGATGGCCTGTTCGACCACGGTGTCGAAAATCTCCTGATGGATGGTGTTATCGCTGAAGCGTCGTCGTCGGTTCTGGCTGATCGTCGAGGCATCCGGCACCTTGTCGGTCAGGCTGAGACCGAGAAACCAGCGATAGGCGACGTTGACCTGGATCTCACGCATCAATTGGCGTTCGCTGCGCACCCCGAACAAGTAGCCGATGAACAAGGCCTTGAACAGCATGACGGGATCGAGCGCGGGGCGGCCATTATCGGCGCAGTAGAGATGGCGGACCTTGTCGCGGATGAAGGAGAAATCGAGGGTGGCGTCGATGTGACGCAGCAGGTGATCAGACGGCACCAGCTCTTCAAGCGTGACCATTTCGAGCTGATGTTGATGAGGAGAGGGCTCTCGCAGCACGGCGGCATACTCGCAAAGGGTATGCCTTCATCAAAACAAAGCCCTGGCGGTGAGGCCAGGACTTTGTCAGCAGTCTGTTGCAGGCCCTATGGGCCTGCTTTTTTTTGTCCTCGATTTCTTCGCGTCGCCTCGAGCCGATAGCTCTTGCCGCGGGTTTTCCGCCGGCGAGGCGCCGTCGAGCTAGCCTTGGGAGCGGATCAGCCCGGCGATGATCCGGCGCCCTGGGTCGAGGTGATCGACCAGGGCGAGTTCCATCGGTGCGGGTTCGCCGCTGATCCTGGAGGCGATCAGCTCGGCGGCGAGCGGGGCGCTGACCATGCCGCGTGAGCCGTGGGCGGTGCTGACCCAGAGGCCCGGGTGGCGTCTTCCCTCCACGGCTGGAACGCGCCGTGCGTCCTTGCTCAGCGCGGCGTAGGCGCTGAGCCACTGCTCCAGATCCGGTGCCGCTCCGACGAACGGCGACTTGTCCGGGCTCGCGGTGCGAATACCGACCCGGGCACCGGCGCTGAGTGGCTCGACTCCCTGCGCCTCGAGTGAGGCGACCAGCGCGGGCAGCGCATGCGAGAACTCGAGCAAATTGCTGCGGGTCTCCTCTTCACGCGGGGCGAGCTCGCTGTCATTGACCTTGAAGCTGGCACCGAACAGCTGCACTCCCCGATACGCTGGAGGCGCATAGCCGCCGGCGCAGACCACGCAGCCGAGCCTCGGCGCATGTTCCCCTACCTCGAGCTCGCTGACCTGGCCACGCACCGGGGTGAGCGGCAGGTGGGCGAGCTGGGCGAAGCGCTTGGCGTTGCGGGCGCAGCAGATGACCACCTGGTCGACGTCCAGCGTGCCGTGGTCATCGAGGGCAAGGCGCCAGCCGTCGTCGAACCGGCTCAGCGCCGTCACTTCGCGCAGGCTGAGGGTGATGTGCGGATGGCTGATCAGCCGCTGGCACAGGGCGTGCGGGTCGAGCCAGCCTCCCTGTGGATAGTGGAGCGCATGCATTGCATGACTGAGATCGGTGTTCGCGAGCTGTCCGGCGCGGGCGGCATCGACGCCTTCGACCACGCTGGTAGGCAGTGAATGGGTATCGAGGAAGCGCCGCTGGCGCTCGGCCGCCGTGGGCGTCAGCGCCAAGTCGAGCGTACCGCAGTCGGACCAAACCGAGCGTGCGGGGTCGAGCCGCGCCAGCAGGCGATGCAGATGGAGGAGGGCGGCGAGATAGAACCGGCTCTGCAGGTTGGTCGCCACCGCCAGCTTGACGTAGAGCGCCGCCTGGCGATTGCCCGAGGCGGCGTGCGCGACGCCGAGCGGGTCGATCAGGGTGACCCGATGGCCGCGGCGGGCCAGCGAATGGGCGACGCTGGCACCGGCGATACCGGCACCGACCACCGCGACTCGCTGCAGGCCCCGTGCGGATTCGCCCTGCGCGGCGTACCAGGGCGTCGCCACGCGGCGCTGGTCGGGGAGTGCGGTGGCCAGCCGCCCGCGCAGCATCTCACGCTTGCGCCCGAAGCCAGGCACCTTCTCGCAGTTGAACCCGACGCCGGCCAGTCCGCGCTTGACCACGCCCGCGCAGGTGAACGTCGCGAAGCAGGCACCGGGATGGCTGAGCCGCGAGATCGCGGCGAACAGCGCCTCGCTCCACATTCGCGGATTCTTCGACGGGGCGAATCCATCGAGGAACCAGGCATCGACCCGGCCATCGAGCTGGCCCAGCCGCTCCTCGGCCTCGCCGAAGTGAAGATCCAGGGTGCAACGCTCGTCGAGCTCGAGGCGGTGGACACCGAGCAGCGGTTGGGGCCACTGCTCGATCAATCGTCTCGCCTTGTCGGCGAATTCCGGCCAGGCGCCGAGCGCGCGAGCAAGATCCGCAGCCGAGAAGGGGTAGCGCTCCACCGAGACGAAGTGCAGCCGCGCCGAGGCGGGTGCGTGGCGCTCGAACGCAGCCCAGGCGCACAGCAGGTTGAGGCCCGAGCCGAAGCCGGTCTCCGCGATCACGAACGGACGGGACTGGTCCCAGGCGGCGAACCGCTGGGGCAGCAGGTTGTTGTCGATGAACACGTGCTCGGTCTCGCGCCGGCCATCCTCGCGGGAGAAGTAGACGTCATCGAACTCGAGCGCTTCGGGGGCATCGTCGCGCCAGCGCAGCCGGGCTTGCTCGAGTCCGGTAAGGGGGGCGATTGGAACGGTGTGGTGGGTAGACATGTCGAGGCATTCTTGGCGGGCGCGAGGGGCGCCATTATGCGATGCCCGGCCGACCGATTTGAAGGCGGGGTGTGCCGGCGGCGCGTGGGATACCTTCGGCGTGACTAGGTCTTCGGCCTGGGCCTCAATCTAAGTGCTCAAAAAATGGACAGTTTTTTCGCCGCGCCGTGCGGTATGAGATGGCGAAGGTTATCCCGGTCGGGTTTCACAAGGTTATCCACAGAAGCTGTGCATTAACTCGCACTGATGCGTGGATAAAAAAAGCGCCGCGATAGCGACGCTTGATTTCAGCCTGCCTCGCGCCAGGCAGGAGCAAGGCAGAAGCATGGCGGGGTTTCAGGGCAGGACGCGATTGAACGGCTTCACCGTCACCCGGGCGTAGACACCAGCATCCATGTAGGGATCCTCGGCCGCCCACTGCTGCGCCTGCGCCAATGAGGCGAACTCGGCGACCACCAGGCTGCCGGTAAAGCCGGCGGCGCCGGGATCGGGGCTGTCGACCGCGGGGTGGGGGCCTGCGAGTACCAGCCGGCCTTCATCGCGCAGCCGCTCGATTCGGGCGAGGTGGGCGGGCCGGGCGGCGCGGCGTTTCTCGAGGCTCTCCTCGACGTCCTGACTGATGATCGCGTAGAGCATCACTGGTTTCCTTTCGTCGGTGGGTGATCATCGCCATGCGCGGCATGGCGGGCCATGTAGAGGCCTTGGGCGATGACGAACAAGAAGGTCAGGCCAAGCATGCCGAAGAGCTTGAAGTTGACCCAGGTCTCCTCGCTGTAATAAGTGAAGACGAACACATTGAGCGCGCCGAGGGCGACGAAGAAGCCGACCCAAGCGAGATTGAGCCGCGACCAGACCTGGGCCGGCAGGCTCACGCTCTTCTCCATCATCCGCTGGACCAGGGTCTTGCCGGCGCCGTCGCCCCGGCCCCACAGCGGCGAGAGCAAGAAAGCGACGGCGAACAGCCAGTTGACCACCGTTGGCTTCCACTTGATGAACTCGCCGTCCTGGAGCATCACGGTGGCACCGCCCAGCACCACTACCAGTGCCAGCGTCACCAGGTGCATCTTCTCGACCCGGCGATGGCGCCACCAGGTGTAGAGCACTTGCAAAAGCGTTGCGGGGATCAGTACCGCAGTGGCGAGGACCAGATCCTTGGTGAGGTGGTAGACCACGAAGAACACCAGGATCGGCAGGAAATCGACCAACATTTTCATTGCGTGCATTTCTCCACGGGCACGGGGCGTTTGGCTGCCGTGCGGGTGTCGTTGTTTGCGAAGCGGTTTGACCGCGCATCAATCGGACAGTCACTATACCCTTTCGAGCCGTACCTTCGGACCCGTATCGGGCAAAACTCCCGTCGAACTCACTCGCCTGGCTTTTGATCGCCGGGCCCGAGCAGCGGATGAGGTGCGGCGCCAAGACTTGGATGCCTGCCGTTGGCGGGTGTTCCCTTTCCAATCGATCGCAGATGACCCCTACCCAGTCGTTTCCCCTCGCGGCGCTGCCGGAACGTTTCCATCCCGAACTCAGTGGCATCGATCTGCACATGCACTCCATCGCCTCCGATGGGGCGCTTGCACCTGCCCAACTGATGAAGCTCTGCGCCGACAAGGCGGTGGGCTGGGCCGCACTCACCGATCACGACACCCTCGACGGTGTCGCCGAGGCGCGGCAGGCGGCCGAGGCCCACGGCATCGCGCTGCTCTGCGGGGTCGAGCTCTCGACCCAATGGGCTGGCGTCGGCATCCACGTGGTCGCCCTGCTGCCGGGCGGTGAAGCGCAGGCGCTCGTCGAGGGCTCGCCGATGGCCGAGGCGCTCAGGCTGCTCGAGCGCGCGCGCTGTGAGCGCGCCGAGCGCATCGCCGTCAGGCTCGAGAAGCTCGGTCTCGAAGACGCTTTGGCGCGCGCCCAGCGCCATGCCGGTGGCCGTGCGGCGGTGGGGCGGCCGCATTTCGCCCGTGCGATGGTCGAGGCCGGGCTGGTAGCCGACCAGGCCCAGGCGTTCAAGCGCTTTCTCGGCGCCGGTAAACTCGGCGACATCAAGGCGCTGTGGCCAGAGCTCGAGCAGGTGGTGGGGTGGATTCGCCAAGCCTCCGGCGTCGCCGTGCTAGCGCATCCGCTACGCTATGGGCTGACCCGCCGTCGCCTCGGTCTGCTGCTCGACGCCTTCAGCGCGGCGGGAGGCGAGGCCGCCGAGCTGGTCAGCGGCTATCAGAATCCCGATCGCGGGCGCGACCTTGCTCGGCTGCTCGGTGAGCGAAGCATGTACGCATCGCTCGGCAGCGACTTCCACGCACCGGGCGGGCCTTTGGCCCCAGGGCGCTACAGCCCGCCGCCGAGCAGCTCGGTGGCGCCGGTCTGGCGCCACCCGCGGCTGGCCGAATGGTTCGACGAGCGGCGCCCGCGAGGCTCAATCCAGGAGACGAGTGCATGAACCAGTTCCTCCAGATTCACCCAGAGACGCCGCAGAAGCGGCTGATCAGCCAGGCGGTGGAAGTCATTCGCCAAGGCGGGGTGATCGCCTATCCCACCGATTCGGGCTATGCGCTCGGCTGCTCGCTGGGCGAGAAGCGTGCGGTGGAGAGCATCAAGCGGCTGCGCGAGCTCGATGACAAGCACAACTTCACCCTGGTCTGCGCCGACCTGTCCGAGATCGGCACCTACGCCAAGGTCGACAACATGGTGTTCCGCCTGCTCAAGGCGCACACCCCTGGTCCCTACACTTTCATCCTCAATGCCACCAACGAGGTCCCGCGCCTCCTGCTTCATCCCAAGCGCCGCTCGATCGGCGTGCGCGTGCCGTCGCATCCGATCGCCCGCGCGCTGATCGATGAGTTGGGCATGCCGCTGATGAGCGTGACCTTGATTCCGCCGGGGGAGGAGCTGGCGATGACCGATCCCGAGGAAATTCGCGAGCGCTTCGGTCACCAGCTCGCCCTGGTGATCGACGGTGGCGCCTGTTCGCTTGAGCCGACCACGGTGGTCGACCTGCGCGAGCTGCCGCCGGTCGTGCTGCGCCGGGGCAAAGGGGATCCCACGCCGTTCGAATGAGGCTGAAGCGCGCTAGGCGGCCAGCGCCCGGGCCAGTGCCAGGGCGTCGCGGCCGCCGGCGGCATCGAGGACGCCACCGTGGCGCTGCAGGCGCTCGGCCAAGCGGTTGGCGCGTTCGGCATGCTCGGCGGCGGTATCCGCCAGCCGCCGCAGTGCGCTGATCGCGAAGGCCAGCTCATCGTGCGGTGCTTGGGCATCGGCGGCGCGGTCGAGGGCGTCGATCGCCGCTTCGAACAGCGCCGGGGCCCGGTCGGGCAGTGCGCCGGCGCCGGAGGGGGGATGGGCGAGCGCCGCGGCGCGGCTGGCTTTGCTTGCGTTGGATGGACGCAGCGCCACCCGCTCGGCGAGCTGCTCGGCCAGGCTCCAGAGGGCGGCGGGCGTACCTCGTTTGAGTTCGAGTTCCAGCTCGTCGATGGACCTTCGCTGTTCGCCGACCTCGATCGTGCCATGATCGATCGCCAGCTCGATCAGCGCGCCGCGATGCTCGATATCGAAGGCGATGCGTTCGAAGTCGGTGATGAATACCGGCCGCAGTCTCTCGAGCAGCGCGCGGTCGGCCAGCGCAGCGAGGCTGGGAGCCTGGCCTGCGAGCGCTTCGAGTACGTCGAGATCCAAACGCATCTCGCTGAGCCGCCACTGCCATTCGCCGCGTCGGCTCAGACCCCCTTCGCCATGGCCTGCGCTCTTCAGGGTCTGGATCACCGCGTCGCCTTCGCCCTGTCGCAGTCGCAGGGCAGCGCGCGCGCGCTCCAGGTCCCGCTCGGCGGTGTCGTAGTAGCGGTTGCCGAGCCTCATCGGCCGCGGCACGAGCGCGGCGAGCAGCGGATCCAGCAGCAGTGCCTCGCGCCCGCCGGGCGCGAAAACGAGCTTGAGTTCGATCTCCTCATCGGCGCCGCGGGTGTCGTCCTTGCCTGCCATGTTCGGGCTCCAGGGTGATTTTCGGTGACGGGGAAGGGGCCGAGTTTATATACTGGCGCCGCCATTCCCAATCGATAGTGCCGCCAATGGTCACGCCCAATCCTTTCTCTTCGCTGTTCGGTCGCTCGCCCTTCACGGCGCTGCTCGAACACATCAAGCAGACCTCCGCCTGCGCTGACCTGTTGCTGCCGTTCTATGCCGCGACCCTCGCTGGCGACTGGAGCGCTGCCGCCAAGCTGCGCGAGCGGATCAGCGAGCTCGAGAACGCAGCCGACGAGCTCAAGACCCAGGTGCGCCTCAACCTGCCGAACACCCTGTTCCTGCCGGTATCGCGCTCCGACCTGCTCGAGCTGGTCAGCGTCCAGGACAAGGTCGCCAACAAGGTGCGCGATATCGCCGGGATCATGTTCGGGCGCCAGATGGTCACGCCCGAACCGATGGTCGCCGGCATGCAGGAGTATCTCGAGACCGCGGTGGCCACCGTTCACCAGGCGCGCAAGGCGCTCTCCGAGCTCGATTCGCTGCTCGAGTCCGGCTTCGGGCGCAACGTTTCCAGCGTGCTCGACGGTCACCTTCGCGAACTGCACGAGTACGAGCATCGGGCCGACCAGCAGCAGATCGCGCTGCGACGCCAGCTGTTCGGGCTCGAAGCCGAGCTGCCGCCGGTCGATGTGATGTTCTTCTACAAGATCATCGAAAGCATCGGAAAGCTCTCCGACTGCGCCGAGCGCGTCGGCGGTCGATTGCAGATCCTGATGGCTCGCTAAGCATCCCTTCTCGCCGCTTCCAGCCACTGCGCCACGAAGCGCTCCGTTCCACGCGTGCCTCGGTACGCCCGTAGATCTTCTTGCTCATGACCATGATTGCCGAATACGGCTCGATCCTCGTGATCCTCGCCTGTGTGCTGGGGCTGTTCGTCGCCTGGGGCGTTGGCGCCAACGATGTCGCCAACGCGATGGGCACCTCGGTGGGCTCCAAGTCGATCACCCTGCGCCAGGCGATCGTGATCGCCGTGATCTTCGAATTCCTCGGTGCCTGGCTCGCCGGTGGACAGGTCACCGAGACCATCCGCAGCGGCATCGTCGACCCGGCGCTGCTCAACGGCGACACCGACCTCTACGTGATCGGCATGCTCGGCGCGCTGCTCTCTACCGGAATCTGGCTGGTGATCGCCTCGACCCGCGGCTGGCCGGTCTCCACCACCCATACCCTGGTCGGTGCGATCATGGGCTTCGGCGTGGTTGGCGTCGGGGTTCATTCGGTCAATTGGGGCCTGCTCAGCGGTATCTTCCTGAGCTGGATCGGTGCCCCGGCGATCGCCGGGGTGAGCGCCTTTTTGTTGTTCAAGTCGGTGCAGTTCTTGATCCTCGAGCGCGACCGCCCGCTCGAGTCGGCGCAGCGCTACGTGCCGATCTACATGTTCCTGGTCGGGTTCATGATCGCGATGGTGGTGGTGTTCAAGGCGCTGAAGAGCGTGCTTGCGCTGGATGCGCTTTCCGGACTCCTGGTCTCGCTGGTGCTCGGCGTGCTGGTGGCGCTGATTGGCAAGCTGGTGCTGTATCGCATGGTGTTCCGCAAGAGCTCCGAGGACCGCTTCGATTTCTCGAGTGTCGAGCGGATCTTCGGCGTGCTGATGATGTTCACCGCCTGCGCGATGGCCTTCGCCCACGGCTCCAACGACGTCTCCAACGCGGTGGGGCCGATGGTCGCGATCATCGATATGGTCGCCACCGGCGGCGATATCGCCGCCGCCACCGAGGTACCCGACTGGGTGCTGGTGCTCGGTGGGGTAGGGATCGTGCTCGGCCTCGTCACCTATGGTCACAAGGTGATCGCCACGGTCGGTTCGGGGATCACCGAGCTCACCCCCAGCCGCGGCTTCGCCGCGACCTTGGCCACCGCCGGCACCGTGGTGCTCGGCTCGGTCAGCGGGCTGCCGCTCTCGACCACCCAGACGCTGATCGGCGCGATCCTCGGCGTCGGGCTCGCCCGCGGCATGGCCGCGCTCAACCTCGGCGTGCTCGGGTCGATCGCGATCTCCTGGCTGATCACCCTGCCGGCGGGCGCGGCGATGTCCATCGTGTTCTTCTTCACCTTCAAGGGCATTTTCACCTGAGCGCCGTCGCGGCGCGCTGCTTGCGTGCCGCGTGGCTGTTACTCGATGATCGTGCATTGGCTCAGTCCTCCCAATCGCCATGGAGTTC
The DNA here is from genome assembly GCF_001648175.1 of Halotalea alkalilenta. Taxonomy (NCBI): domain Bacteria; kingdom Pseudomonadati; phylum Pseudomonadota; class Gammaproteobacteria; order Oceanospirillales; family Halomonadaceae; genus Halotalea; species Halotalea alkalilenta. The sequence continues at coordinate 1,577,577 of NZ_CP015243.1, forward strand.
GCAGTGGACGACACCTTCAAGTTCGCCGAGTGGTTTCGCGGTAGCGCGCCGTACATCGACGCCCATCGCGGTCGCACTTTCGTGGTCCTGGTCGAGGGCGAGGCGCTGCGAGAGGATCACCGCGAGCCTTTAATCCAGGATCTCGCCCTGCTGCATACCCTCGGCGTGCGCTTGGTGATGGTGTTCGGCGTGCGTGCCCAGGCCTGTGCGGCGCTGGCCGAGGCGGGTATCGACCCGCGCCGGCTCCAGGGCCGAGAGGTGCTCGACGACGATGCGATGACGGTGATCGAGGCTGAGGCCAACCGGCTGCGGCTGGCACTTGAAGCGCGCTTCTCGGTGGGGCTGCCGAACAGCCCGATGCATGGGCTCGAGATCACCGCGGTGAGCGGCAACCTGGTGATGGCGAAGCCGCTGGGGGTGCGCGAGGGGGTCGATTTCTCGCGCAGTGGCGAGGTGCGCCGGGTGCGCGCCGACGCTATCCGCAGGCTGCTCGACCAGCGGGCGCTGGTGATCGTGCCGCCGCTCGGTCATTCCAGCACCGGCGAGGTGTTCGATCTCGATGCCGCCGACGTCGCCCGCTGCGTGGCGGTGGAACTCAGGGCCGACAAGCTGATCCTGCTCGGTCAGGCCCATGGGTTGAGCGATGCCCAAGGCGAACTCAAGCGCCAACTCACCCCGCAGGAGGCCGAGGCGGTGCACTTCGACCGCGTCGCCCAGCCGGAGCTGGCCCGCCAGCTCGATGCCGCCTGCGCCGCCGCGCGCCAGGGGGTCGCCCGCACTCACCTGCTCTCCTGGCGTGATCGCGATGCGCTGCTCGGTGAGCTGTTCACCCGTGATGGGGTGGGCACGATGATCACCCATGAGCGCTACGAACAGCTGCGCCCGGCGCGACTCGAGGATATCGGCGGAATGCTGGAACTGATGCTTCCGCTGGAGGAGAAGGGCGTTTTGATCCCGCGTTCGCGCGAGCGGCTCGAACAGCAGATCGACGATTACCGGGTGATCGTCCGCGACGGCATGGTGATCGGCTGCATCGCGCTGCATCGCTTCGACGAGGCTCGGATGGGCGAGCTCGCCTGCGCGGTGGTGCACCAGGACTATCGCGGTGGAGAGCGCGGCGACCTGCTGCTGCGCGCAGTCGAAGATGAGGCGCGCCGGCGCGGCTACCAGGCGCTGTTCGCGCTCACTACCCACACCAGCCACTGGTTCCTCGAGCGCGGTTTTCGCCTCGGCGCGCCGAAGGAGCTGCCCGATACGCGACGTGTGGTCTATAACGTGGCGCGAAACTCCAAGGTGCTGATCAAAGCCCTGGATTGAACTCCTCGGGGCCACAGGGAGGTCGATGATGAAAGTCGCCCAGAGTGCCGATTCAGCCAAGCAGTCTTCGACGCTACCGCGCCATCGCGGCCGTTCACTGTTGCGCCTCGTGCTGCTCGGCTTCGCGGTGGCGATGCTGCCGGTGATGGTGCTGATCTATCAGGCGGGGCAGGCGATCTCGGAGCTCTCGGCGCTGGCCGACTCGAGCGCTCGCCAGGCGGTGGACGATACTCGTCGGGCGAGGGCGTTGATCAACCTCACCTCGGAAATGGAGCGTGCCGCGCGCCAGTACGAAGTGCTCGAGGAGCCCCAGCTGCTCGATGTTTATCGTGACCGTATGGCGCGCTTCGAGCAGCTGTTCGATCTTCAAGTGGCGCGGCTCGGAAGCCTCGGCCTCGAGAGCCCGCTGCGCGGTCTGCTTGCCGAACTGCGCGAGTTTCCCGAGCTCGAGCGCGACCAGCAGCAGGCGCTGCTCGCTCGTTTCCCGGCCTTCGCCGGCGGCGTCGACGAGCTCGGTATCGTCACCAACAACCTTGTCGATACCCGCCTCGAGGCGATGCGTGAGCGCGCGGGTACGATCTATTCCGACCTGTGGCTCAAGCTCGCGGTCACCCTGGGGTTGACCCTGGCGGCGATTTTGTTCTTCACCTGGAGGATCATCCGCCCGATCCGCCAGCTCGAGCGGCGGATCCTCTCGCTCGGTAGCCACCGGCGTGAAAGCGTCGAGGAGATCAAAGGGCCCGCCGAATTGGTCGCCCTCGGTCGCCGGCTCGACTGGCTCGGCGAGCGGCTCGACGAGCTCGAAGCGCAAAAGCGCACCTTCCTGCGCCATATGTCCCACGAGTTGAAGACGCCGCTGGCGGCGATTCGCGAAGGGACGGGGCTGCTCGCGGACGGCGTGGTCGGCTCGCTGGGCAAGCGTCAGCGCGAGATAGTGCTGCTGATCGACGACAGCAGCGCCGAGCTGCAGACGCTGATCGAGCAGCTGCTCGATTACAATCTGGTACAGCACAATCGTACACTTACGGTGACACGTTTTGACGTAGTAACATTGATTCACGAGGTCATCGGCAAGCACCGCCTCGCGTTCGAAAGCAAGGGCCTGAGCATCGATGTCCCACGCAGGCCGGTATATTGGCAAGCGGACAGGATCCGCACCGGTCGGATCATCGACAACCTGATCTCCAATGTGATCGCCTACGGGGCCGACAACGGGTCTCTCTGGGTTCGCGCCTGGAACGACGAGCGCATGCTCTACGTCGAGGTCGCCAACAGCGGCGAGCGGATCAGCGAACAGGACCGCGACCATCTGTTCGAGCCCTTCTACCAGGGGCGGATACGGCGCAAGGGACCGCTCAAGGGCTCGGGGATCGGCCTCTCGGTCGCGGCGGAGAGCGCCGCCATCCAGCACGGCAGCCTAGTGCTGGTCGACGATGCCGAGGAGGATGTCTGCTTTCGCCTGACCCTGCCGATGGCCGATGCGGGCCAGCGTACCCAGCCGATCGAACCCGCCGCGCGCGCCGCCGATGAAGGCATCGCCCAGACCACCAACAGTTCGGGATGAATTCTCCCATGTCCTTCCGCCGTATCCTCCGCGCACCGCTGATCGTTGCCGGCCTGCTAGGGGGCGGATTGCTGCTCGGCGGGTGTCAGACGCTCTCGGGTCCGTCCAATCTTTCCAACTGCGCGCTGTCGAGCGTACCGACTCTGGTCGAGAACCAGTGCCTGGTGCATCACTGGATAGCCTTCGCCGACCAGTCGCAGGAAGCCAGCGAATCCTGGCGCTCGACGATCGCTCAGCGGTTGGCGAGCTCCACCAGCCGTGACCGATTGGTACGCGCGGTCGCCTTCACCTGGTCGAGCGATCCCTCGCGGCTTGCCGAGGCGCGCAGGCTCTACGCCGAAGCGCTGGAGCAGGCGCCGCAGTCGCTGCGCCCGCTGCTGCAGCTGTGGCAGGACGATCTGGGCGAGCGCCTGGCGGCGGCCAACGCGCCCGTCGCTGGTCGCGCGCCTGTTCAGGCCACGCCTGCGGCCAGCGCCACTGGCCCGGGAGTGGAGCAGGCCGCGGCGCGTATCGCGGCGCTCGAGCAGGAGAACGCCGAGCTCAGGCGCAAGCTCGATGCCCTGGCCAACATCGAGGCGATGATGAATCGCCGCTACGGCGAATAGACCAGCTCCCGCTCGAACGATCGAGACTGTGCCAGCCCCCGCCCGGGAGACCGGGCGCGGGGCTTTGATCTTGCGCTTCACTCCTTCAATCGCTGCTTGACCTCGAGCGCGAGCCTGCCGTCGCTTAGCCGCGCGGTCAGCCGCTGACCCGGACTGACTTCATCTGCCCGCCGTACCACGCGGTGCTGGTCATCTTCGAGTACCGCATAGCCGCGCCTCAGGGTGGCCAGGGGGCTTGCGACGTCGAGGCGCTGGATCAGCGTATCGAAGCGTTGCTGAACCCGTTCGAGCGTTTTACCCCCGGCACGCTCGAGCCGGGTCTCGAGCACCCCGAGCCGCTGGCGCTGCTCGGTCAGCCTTCGGCTTGGCGGCTGGCGGGCCAGTCGCGCTGCGAGCTGTTCCAGCCTGCTCCTCTCCTCGGCCAGCCGGCGGCTCTGGGCGCGTTGCATGCGCCCCTCGAGCGCTTCCAGTCGGCTGCGCTGTTCGCGCAGCCGCTCGCCGGGGTGGCGCAGCCGTGCGCTGAGGTAGTCGACCCTCTGGTGCAGAGTGTCCAGGCGCGCGCGGTTGGCGCGCAGCAGCTGGTTGGCCAGCTGCACCAGGCGGCGGCGGATATCGCGCTGATCCGGGACGAGGCGCTCGGCGGCGGCGGACGGCGTCGGCGCGCGCAGGTCGGCGGCGAAGTCGGCGAGCGTGGTGTCGACCTCGTGGCCCACCGCCGAGACCACCGGCAGGCGGGATGCGAAGATCGCCCGCGCCACCCGCTCGTCGTTGAAACACCACAGATCCTCCAGGCTGCCGCCGCCGCGGGTGACCAGGATGGCGTCGAAGCGCTGGTCGCGGTTGGCAAGGCCAAGGGCCGCGACGATCTGCCCGGCGGCCTGCTCGCCCTGGACCTGCACCGGCAGCAGGTGGACCTTCACCCACGGCCAGCGCGCGCGCAGCACGCTCAATACGTCCCTGATCGCCGCACCGGTGGGAGAGCTGATCACCGCCAGGTGCTTGGGCGGGTAGGGCAGTGCCCGGGCGTTGGCGAACACCCCTTCCTCCGCGAGCCTGGCCTTGAGTTTCTCCAGCGCGGCGAGCCAGGCGCCTTTGCCCGCTTCGCGCACCGACTCGACGATCAGCTGGTAGTCGCCGCGCGGCTCGAACAGCGAGACCTGGGCGCGTATCTGGACCTGCTGGCCTTCGCGCAGCGGGCTCGAGACGAACCGCGCGCGCTGGCGGAACAGCGCGCAGCGCACCTGGGCGAGCTCGTCTTTCAAGGTGAAGTAGGCGTGCCCGGAGCTTGGCTGCGAGAGCGAGGAGATCTCGCCCTCGACCCAGCAGCTGCCGAAGCCGCGCTCGAGCATCAGCCGCGCGCGCTGGTTGAGCTCGGTGACGCTGATCGCCTCGATGCCGTCGTCGGGCTTGTCGTCCGAGGCTTGGGGATCGCGGAAGCGGTCGAGAAACGAGGAAGGCATGGACGCACCGAGTCGAAAGTGGATGGGATGATTGTAGCGGTAAGCCTGCTTGGATATAATTCGCGATTAACTTTTACACCGAAGACGCCTATGCATCCCTCGGCCTTCCTCCACCGCTTTCCACTGCCCGGCACGGCTCGGGGTGGGTGGCTGCGGGGAGGGAGGGGAGCAAGGGGAGAAGCCGGCCGGCAAGCGCCACCGCCCCGGCGGCAGTATCGAGGCTTCATTGAGCCGGTCACTTTCGCGGACGCATTCGTCCTGGGAGTCGACCGGCTCACTGGTTTCGGCCCCCGCAAGCATTCACGACGACGCTGTACGCCACGATGGCGCACGCAGCGATCGAAGCCCTAGCTCGACATCCTCATCGCAACCCCAACCTGGACCGCCAAGATGCTACGTATAGCCCAAGAAGCTCTTACGTTCGATGACGTATTACTGGTACCCGGCTACTCCGACGTGCTGCCGAAGAACGTTAGCCTCAAGACCCGTGTGACCAAGAACATCACGCTCAACATCCCGCTGCTCTCTTCGGCGATGGACACCGTCACTGAAGCGCGCCTGGCGATCGCGATGGCGCAGGAGGGCGGTCTCGGGATCATCCACAAGAACATGGGGATCGGCCAGCAGGCCTTGGAAGTGCGCAAGGTCAAAAAGCACGAGAGCGTGATCGTCAAGGATCCGGTCACCGTCAGTCCCAAGCTCAAGCTCAAGGAGCTGCTGGCGATGGCCGACGAGTACGGCTTCTCCGGCTTCCCGGTGATCGACGAAGAGCGCTTGGTCGGCATCGTCACCGGCCGTGACATGCGCTTCCTGCCGGATGCCGGCGACGAGGTCTCGGCGATCATGACCCCGCGCGAGAAGCTGGTCACCGTTCCCCAGGGGACGTCGCTCGAAGTGATCAAGAGCAAGCTCCAGGCGCATCGGATCGAGAAGATCCTGGTGGTCGATGGTGAACGCCTGGTCGGTCTGGTCACCGTACGCGACATCGAGAAAGCCCGTACCTATCCGCACGCGGCCAAGGACGCCGACGGTCGCCTTTTGGTCGGCGCCGCGGTCGGCACCGGCCCGGAGACCGCCGATCGCATCGCCGCGCTCGCCGAAGCCGGTGTCGATGTGGTGGTGGTCGACACCGCCCATGGCCACTCCCAGGGCGTGCTCGACCGGGTGCGCTGGGTCAAGCAGCACTTTCCGCAGATCCAGGTGATCGGTGGCAATATCGCGACCGCGGAAGCCGCCAAGGCGCTCGCCGAGGCCGGCGTCGATGGGGTCAAGGTCGGCATCGGCCCGGGCTCGATCTGCACCACCCGCATCGTCGCCGGCGTCGGCGTGCCGCAGATCACCGCGGTGTCCGATGTGGCCGAGGCGCTCGAAAGCTACGGCATCCCGCTGATCGCCGACGGCGGCATCCGCTTCTCCGGTGACATCGCCAAGGCGATCGTCGCCGGCGCCAACTGCGTCATGGTCGGCGGGCTGCTCGCCGGCACCGAGGAAGCGCCGGGAGAGGTCGAGCTGTTCCAGGGCCGTACCTACAAGGCCTATCGCGGGATGGGCTCGATGGGCGCGATGTCGCAGAGCCAAGGTTCGTCGGACCGCTACTTCCAGGACAAGGACGCAGGGGTCGAGAAGCTGGTGCCGGAAGGCATCGAAGGCCGAGTGCCCTACAAGGGCGCGATGACCGCGATCGTCCACCAGCTGATGGGCGGGCTGCGTGCCTCGATGGGCTACACCGGCAGCCACGACATCGAAGAGATGCGCACCAAGCCGCAGTTCGTCAAGATCAGCGCCGCCGGCTTCGCCGAATCCCACGTCCATGACGTGCAGATCACCAAGGAAGCGCCCAACTACCGAGTGGGCTGAGCCAAGGCCCTCGAGAACAAGCGCCCGAGCGGGCGCTTTTCTCTTTATAATTCGCGCCAATTCCCTGAACACGCCGACGCACCGGACCCCGACATGACCGACATCCATGCCCACAAGATCCTGATCCTCGACTTCGGCTCGCAATATACCCAGCTGATCGCCCGCCGGGTGCGCGAGATCGGGGTCTACTGCGAGATCCACGCCTTCGACATGAGCGAAAGCGAGATCCGCACCTTCAATCCCAACGGCATCATCCTCTCCGGCGGCCCCGAGTCGGTCTCCGAACTCGGCTCGCCCCGCGCCCCCGAGTGCGTATTCGAGCTGGGGCTGCCGGTATTCGGCATCTGCTACGGCCTGCAGACCATGGCCGAGCAGCTGGGTGGACGCACCATCGGCTCCAACGTGCGTGAGTTCGGCTACGCCCAGATTCGCGTCGATGTAGAAGACCGTCTGCTCAAGGGGATCAAGGATCACCTGAGCGACGACGGCAAGCCGCTGCTCGACGTGTGGATGAGCCATGGCGACAAGGTCGGCGAAGCTCCCGCCCAGTTCACCGTCACCGCTTCGACCCCGAGCTGCCCGATCGCGGCGATGGCCTGGGAGGAGAAGAACTTCTACGGCGTGCAGTTCCACCCAGAGGTGACCCATTCGCTGCAGGGCCAGCGGATCCTCGAGCGCTTCGTGCTCGAGATCTGCGGCTGCGAGCGGCACTGGACCCCGGCCAAGATCATCGAGGACCAGATCGCCCGCGTGCGCGAACAGGTCGGCGACCGCAAGGTGCTGCTCGGCCTCTCCGGCGGCGTCGACTCCTCCGTGGTCGCAGCCCTCCTCCACCAAGCGATCGGCGACCAGCTCACCTGCGTATTCGTCGACAACGGGCTCCTGCGCAAGAACGAAGGCGACCAGGTGATGGAAACCTTCGCCGCCCACATGGGGGTCAAGGTGATCCGCGTCGACGCTGAGGACCTGTTCCTCGACAAGCTCGCCGGCGTCAACGACCCCGAAGCCAAGCGCAAGATCATCGGCAACACCTTCATCGACGTATTCGACAGCGAAGCCGAGAAGCTCACCGACGTCGACTTCCTCGCCCAAGGCACCATCTACCCCGACGTGGTCGAATCCGCCGCGACCAAGACCGGCAAGGCCCACGTGATCAAATCGCACCACAACGTCGGCGGCCTGCCCGAGACGATGAAGATGCAGCTGGTCGAACCGCTGCGCGAACTGTTCAAGGACGAAGTGCGCAAGATCGGCCTCGAACTCGGCCTGCCGCACGACATGGTCTACCGCCACCCCTTCCCCGGCCCAGGCCTCGGCGTACGCATCCTCGGCGAAGTGAAGAAGGAATACGCCGACATCCTCCGAGAAGCCGACGCGATCTTCATCGAAGAACTGCGCAAATCCGGCTGGTACGACAAGACCAGCCAAGCCTTCGTCGTCTTTCTCCCGGTCAAATCCGTCGGCGTCGTCGGCGACGGCCGCCGCTACGAATGGGTCGTCTCGCTGCGCGCAGTCGAAACCATCGACTTCATGACCGCCCGCTGGGCGCACCTGCCGTATGAACTGCTGGAGAAAGTCTCCAACCGGATCATCAACGAAATCGAAGGGATCTCCCGCGTCGCCTACGACGTCTCGAGCAAACCGCCGGCGACGATTGAGTGGGAGTGAAAATACGTCTTTCAGGGACTATCGATAGCAATTGGAAAATCGGCGTAAAATCATGATTTTTATGAATTTACGTCGCATTACCTATCGGTGGCTATCGGCGGCAAGCAGGAACACCTACCGGTAAAAGCGACGGTATCGCAAATCCCTCGAAGCAAGACTCTCCCGTTTACCGTCATGGCTATTTTCAGCATGACGGTAAAACTACGCCCTGACTTCTTTTGATAACAAGGAGTTAGGGACATCATCAGGGCTCCTGACCCTTGACGGTAATCAACCGCAAACACAGGAGAGTCCCTGACATGTTGACCGATACAGCGCTACGCAAACTCAAGCCCAAAGCTGCCACCTACAAGGTTGCCGACCGCGATGGTATGTACGTGACGGTGTCGAAAACCGGCACCATCACCTTCCGCTACGACTATCGCCTCAACGGCCGCCGTGAAACCCTCACTCTGGGCCGTTACGGGCCGGGCGGTATTTCCTTGGCCCTGGCGCGTGAGCGTCTATTGGATGCTCGCAAGGTGGTGGCCGAGGGCCGTTCTCCCGCTCAGGAGAAACAACGGGAGAAACGTCGCCTATCCCGTGCGAAGACCTTCGCCGAATTCACCGGTGTATGGATGGAGGCCTCCGGCATGGCCGACAGCACCAGAGCCATGCGCAAGCACATCGTCGATCGCGATATCCTGCCGGTCTTCAAGAACCGGCTGTTGGCGGAAATCACCCCAGACGATCTCCGGGCGCTGTGCATGAAGGTGAAGAAGCGCGGGGCGCCGGCAACCGCCATCCATGTCCGCGATATCGTGAAGCAGGTCTATGCGCACGCCATCATGCACGGTGAGAAGGTGGCCAATCCGGCTGACGAAGTGAGCCCATCGTCTATTGCAACCTTCGCACCGAAGGACCGGGCGCTGTCTCCCGCTGAAATTCGTCTGATGATCCATGAGATGGAAACCATCCCCACATCGCCGACCATTCGACTGGCGCTGCGCATAATCCTGTTAACCCTGGTGCGGAAGGGGGAGTTGCTCAAGGCGACCTGGGAAGAAGTGGACTTTGAGGCCGGGGTATGGAGCATTCCCAAGGAGCGGATGAAGCGCCGTTTTCCCCACAACGTCTACCTGTCCCGGCAGGCATTAGACATCCTTGTAGCGCTAAAGACCTGCGCCGGTGGCTCCAAGTACCTGCTGCCGGCTCGCTATGACGGCGACCAGTGCATGTCCATGGGCACGCTGAATCGGGTGACTCTGAAGGTTTCGGAGCAGGCGCGGAAAAAGGGGCTGCCGCTGGAACCCTTCACCGTTCACGATTTGCGTCGCACCGGCTCCACGCTGCTCAATGAAGTCGGCTTCAATCGCGACTGGATCGAGAAGGCCCTGGCCCATGAAGATGGCCGCTCCTCGCGGGCGGTGTACAACAAGGCGGAGTATGCCGAGCAGCGTCGGCATATGCTGCAGGAGTGGGCCAATATGATCGATGCCTGGGCGGAAGGGGGGAGCTACGTTCCGTCCCTGATGCCGGAAAGCATGTCAGTGCCGGCATTGAAGGCATCGGTATGAGTATCGCTAATATGGTGATCGTTGGCTTCCTGGTGTCGGTACGATGTGCTGGCATTGGCCATTCTGTGGACCTGCAGGGCGGCTCAAGGGAGGCGTCTCATGACCCAAGGTTGTCACTTGACAACCTTGGGTGTCATTCCCATACTGGAGGCAAGGAATGACTCGTCCATCACACCCGAAGAAAGAGATTGAAGCCGCGATCAAGCATGCAGAAGAGGAAGGCTGGCGAGTTGAGGTGGGCGGTGGTCATGCCTGGGGCAAGATCTACTGCCCCTACAATGACGATGAATGCCGCTGCGGTGAGTTCTGTATCGCGAGTGTGTGGAGTACACCGAGAAATCTCGGCAGCCACGCCCGGGCGCTTCGCAGGGTGGTGGACAAATGTTCCACTCACAAGCGCCTGAGCGAGACGGGATCGGAGGATTGAGCTATGGAATACATCTTTACCCTGAAGTACCAGTTGGCTGACCACGACAGTGACCTGGATGCGCTGGTGGAGCATCTGGGCGCCGCCGGTTGTGATGATGCCCTGGTGGGCGTGGGGCAGCCGGGTCGCCTGGCACTGGAGTTCTCCCGCGAGGCGGGTAGTGCTGAGGAGGCGGTTCGCACCGCCCTGGCCGATGTCAAAAGTGCCGTTCCTTCAGCGCGCCTGATCGAGGCCTCGCCAGACCTTGTTGGTTTGACGGATGTGGCGGACATCGTGGGCGTTTCCCGACAGGCAATGCGGAAATTGATGCTTGCCCACCGAGCGACGTTTCCCGTGCCGGTTCACGAAGGTAGCGCCTCGATCTGGCATCTCGCAGAAGTGCTTGACTGGCTCAAGGCACGAGGGGGCTACCAAATAGATGTTGGCGTACTGGAAGCGGCGAAAGTGGCGTTGGAAGTGAATATCACCAAGGAGGCGGTTCGTCATCCGGTGCGTGATCACGGGGGCATGGAACTGCTAACCGCATAGTCAGACGTTCAGTTGTCGCGGCAGCGGACCGGACGGGCGATACGTTGCCTCACGTCCGGTCCCGGAGCGGGGGCTGCTTTTCCTGATCGGGACTGTCGCTTGCGCTCCTCAATCCAGGCTTCTACTTCCTCTAGATCCCACACCACACATCGGGGTGAGATTGAAGCGACGCGGGAATTCACCCCGGCGTTCCATATGGTAGATTGTTGTTTCGGCCAAGGGCACGATCTGGTGCAGCTCCTGTCGGCGGATTGTTCTGCGAAAGGGGAGTGGGGGTTTCGTTACGAGCTGCGGTAATTCTTCATAAGCCGCCGTACCTAGCTGTGGCAGGTGCTGTTGCTTGTCTTTCATTCCAGTACGCCATTTTGAAAACTGAATTGTGGTATCCAAGGAGGATGGTGACTATTGGAGTGTATTGGAACAACCTGCTACATCGGGTAAGGGCGTAGGAATAAGGTGCATCCTGATGCATCGGCAAGCCATGTTTCCAGGAGACCAGGATATGAACGAGAATAGGGAGATAATGAGGGAGAAATTTTACGAACTGGTATGGTCAATGCCCATGCGTGACCTTGCCAGTACTTCGACATGAGCGACAAAGGGTTGGCCAAGAAATGCATCAGGCTTAATGTGCCCAGGCCTTCCCAGGGCTATTGGCTGATGAATGATGGAGAGCGCAAGTCGCACAAGGTTCCGCTGCCGGCATACCAGGATTCCTACCTGGAGGAGATCATCTACAAACCAGAGCTGCAGCGGGAAGTTGGTAAAACGCCGGAGAAATCCGACCGTATGCTTACCGAAGAGCAGTTGGCTACTGCGATGACTTTCAGGATTCAGGAGTCAGTGCCGCGCTACCATTCTTTAATTTCCGGTGCGAGAAAACAAGCCAAGAAGCCCTCGGTCGATAAATATACCCGCCTTGTTTTTGGCAGGGATGTTGTAAACCCGGGCATGAAGGTCACCCCAAAAACATTCGATAGGGCCTGCATATTCCTGCAGGGGCTTGGGGAACTGCTTGGCACCTTCGGTTGGAAACTGGTCAAATCCTCCAGGGAGATGACCGGCTTTAGTGATGGGGAACAGACTCTGGAGTTTGAAATTAAGGAGCCGGTGACCAAAATACAGCACTCCCCTCTTCAAGAATGCGACTGGATGACAGGTTTTTCTGGCACTCCCATGAGTATGTTTCCACCGGCAGACTTGAGTTCAGGATTACCAACGCCCGGTCAATAAATTACAAGAAGACCTGGTATGACAGGAGCGACTCGCCGATTGAAATCCATCTTGCTTCAATGGTCCAGGCCTTCAGTCACGATTTTGAATCCAGAAAACTGGATGCGATCAAACAAGCAGAGTGGAACGGCAATGGGAAATTGAGCAGGTAAAAAGGGAGGAAGAGGCGCAACGACTGAAAATTGAGAAAGCCCGGAGGGAGCACTTGTTGTTCCTATCCGAACAATATCAAAAGGCAAGGGCTGTCCGTGATATATTGCAGGCCATTGAATCAGGTGAATCGCAGACAAAGGAGTTGGCCGCGTGGCTTAAGTGGGCGAATACGATAGTTGACGAAATTGATCCCCTTCGTGGAGTAAACTCCATTCTCAAGATACATCGGGAATATGGGTCAAGAGAGAGTTTTTCCGGTTCTTACCCATATGAAGCGTGAGAAAAGTTGCTGTCCTGTAAACCTGTTACAACAAGTTATTTTCTGTCGCCGTATTCCATATCAATCCAGTCCTCCTGGGCTGACTCAAATTCGGTAAACAAATTGTTGATGCGGGATATAGCGTACTCTACTGTTGATGCGTCACCGTCCACAAACCGGTAGCCTGAGAATAACCGTATCTGGAAACAGGCAAAGCAATCCGAGATCAATCGGGCCAAGTGAGCCAAATGGATTGCATCACGTCGCTCCGGCGAACGCCTGTCCCTGTCAAGAGGAACAGATATCCCGACGAAATCGGCATGATGAATGTGACTTGCAACGGAATATCCGTAACTGAGTCCTGTGAAGTTTGCGAAGAGTGTATCGGCACTGTTGCTTAATGAGTTCAGCATGCCGCCATAACCCCATTTCATATCCATCTGCCGCCGGTATGTCTTCGGGTACCTGGATGCCAATTCCTCCCTTTTTTCATCTGGCAGAACCATATCACGTATTGGGCGCCAGGAGTCTGCTTTAGGGTTCTTGATGGCACCCAGAAGTTGACGGGCTTTCCTGTCATCCTGAAGGGCAATGATTTCGGGCTGCTCATCAGCAAACTCGCGATGTCGATCCTTAAAAGTATCGTGAGACTGGACTAGGTAGGTGAACTTTAGTGTGCTTTCGAAGACAGAGCGGATCAGGACCTCGGCGTCCCAGAGTTGGCCATAGGCCATCAACAGCAGCGCACTTTCTGTAGAGCGGGCAGAAGCGGAAAGTAGTTTCCCTATGGTGTCGCGCTCTTCCCACTCCCAGCCCTCATAGGTACCGACTGGCGCCATCATTGGGAGCAGGTCCCGCATTAGGAACAATCCCTTTTCAGCCCACTGTTTTTGTGTGTTAAACAGTTCTTCAGTATACATAGAATGAAGATAAGGTTGTCAGCTATTCCGGTAAAAATAGATTCCCATTGCCGTTGTTTATTGTGGGCAGGGGCGGATGTTTAGACATACTGGTCTGTTCAGCACGTGAAGTGGATACAGAAAGAAGGGTTTCTGTAGGCCTAGAAATTCCACGACATCTATGCCAGAGTGTACACTATAGATTGTAGCCTTATAGGATGCAAGAGCCGTATGGCAGAGGAAAATTCGTTGGGCAGAGCCATAAAGGCCATAAGGAAGGTGCGCGGCCTCAGCCAGGAAGCGTTCTCTGAGGTGTCAAGTCGTACCTATCTGAGTTCCCTAGAGCGGGGCGTGAAAAACCCGACCTTGCCCAAGCTCAACGAGTTGTGTCAAGTGATGCAGGTGCACTCCGCTGACCCTGCTAACGCTTTCTTATGCGCAGAGAGATGTCGGCGATTTAGACCTGTTTCTGGAGCAGGTGACAAGAGAGCTGTCAGTTATCGAGAACAAGAAACGGCAACCGGAATGAAATGACAGCCAGTAAACATGGGAATTTACAGAAAACCGGGCTCTGAATAGAACCTGAATTGTTCTTCAAACAGTGAGGGATAACAAAATGATTTGGATCAGCTATGTCTAACTCAGTCTCCTTTAAAGCGAAAGCACATCTCCTCAAACTGTTGGGGGATGAGCTTATCGGTGACGACCGGCTGGCCATATTTGAATTGGTGAAAAATGCATACGATGCGGATGCAACACGTGTTGATGTGACTCTTGATGTGGAGTCCAGCAATCCGAAAATAATCGTGAGGGATTTTGACGGATGCGGAATGAACCGGAACACCATTATCGAAAAGTGGATGGAGATCGGAACAGACAGTAAGAGAAAGGAAAACAGGAAGAGAAGCCTAAAGTATCGCCGCATGCCGTTGGGTGAAAAGGGGGTCGGGCGGCTGGCCGTTCACAAGTTGGGCACTGAACTGACAGTAAACACAAGGGCGGATGGCCACCCTGAATGTAAAATACAAATCGACTGGCCTTCTCTCATTAGTGAGTCGAATTATATTGAAGAAACCCGGGTGGACATTGAAGAATTGAAGGAACCGGAAGTTTTTCAGGATGGGGAAACAGGAACGAGGATTGAAATAAATAACCTCAATAACAAAGTCTGGACAAGAGGGGATATACGCCGGTTAAAACGCCTGCTGACCAGTCTGGTATCGCCGTTCAGTGGAGTGTCAGACTTTTCCGTAAACCTGTCCGTCCCCGGCAGAGAAAAGGATATAGAGGATGTCTTGGGTGCTGAGGATGTATTGAGCAAGGCAATCTGGCGCTATGACTTTCTTATTGATGAAAACGCCCAGTTTTCCTTTTCCTATGCATTCAACCCTCCTTCACTTTTCAAAGAACTTTCACCCGACTCGGAGAGTGCCGAGGATGAGAGACTTGAGCTGATTCCCCCGGATAAATCCGAGAAGGCAGCGCGAGAGGATAAAGTGAAGGACAATCTTCTACTCGTAAAGCCCGATATGGAAGGGATAGGCCCGATATCCGGAACATTCTATTTCTACCTCAGGGATAGGAAAATCCTTAATGCCCAGGGCGCATACCAAGATGTGAAAAGGTACCTCGACGAACAGACAGGTGTGCGGGTTTACCGGGATGGGATTCGTGTTTTCAACTATGGCGAGATTGGCGATGACTGGCTTGATCTGAATACGACACGGATTAATGCCCCTGGAAGAAAAATAGCCAACAATATGGTTATAGCCAGTCTTGATATGGACTTGGAACGTAGTTCTGATCTGAAGGAAAAGACCAATAGAGAGGGGTTTGATGAAAATTCAACCTACAAAAGATTCCGGTGGATTATTCTCAGTGCCTTGGACAAGTTTTATCAGCTTCATTTCGACCATAGAGAGTCAATAAGAGAATATATTGATGGTGAAACGAAGGCGGCCAAAAAAGATCCAGACGCAAGGTTCACGGAAAATATTGAGTCCATCCGGGGTAGTCTCAAGAAACACGGCCTTGAGAAGGAAATTGGCGGGAAGATCAATCAGATTGAGTCTGACTACAAACAGATGAGGGACGTTACGCTCTCCTCGGGAATCGCCGGCATAAACCTGGCAGTGATTTTCCATGAGGTTGAAAGGGGAGTGGATGAATTGAATGCCGCAATCAAAAGAAATGACCCCCAGGAATTGTTGCTCAACAGGTCGGACCATTTGTCAAAATTGCTTGAAGGCTTCACGCCCCTTCTCCGCAGGAACGAACAAAAAACCTTCAGTATAAAAGCCCTGGCAAAGAGAGTGCTTAGTTTGTCGGAGCATCGTTTTCAGCATCATGAAATCATCGTATCCTGCCCCCTGCTTATCGACGAGTCACCTGACTTCAAGGTTAAAGGTCCCTTTGGACTTTTGCAGGCGGCCCTGACCAACCTTGTTGATAACGCGATCCATTGGACCAAGCTGAAAGCAGAGAAGGAGGGGAACGGATACAGTCCGGCAATACGCCTGCTTACACTGACAGACTGGTTCAAGGAGGGCCCGGCATTGGTTGTTGCGGACAATGGTCCGGGGTTTGATATTTCACCTGACCAGGCAGTCCTTCCGTTCAAGACGACCCGCTCGGCCGGGATGGGACTCGGTCTGTACTATGCTGACAAGGTGATGGAAACCATAGGTGGCCAGTTGATTGTTACCACCTGCGAAGAACTCGATTTGCCGGAGGCATACTCCGGTGCTGCAGTTGTTATGGTATTCAAAGGGGCCACGGAATGATTTCTGGATTGCCAGGCATTGTTGTTATAGACGACAACCAGGATGAGCTGGACAGCATAAAAAGAGCCTTCTTTGAAGCAGGAATACCTTGCCTGCCTATCCAGTATATCAACAACGATCCAGATAACGAGAGCGGCATAGACCACGTGGATATTTCGGATTGGATATCCCCAAGGATCATAGTGACAGACCTGAATCTAACAGAAATTCAGAACGCAAAAGCCGTTAATCTGGCAGGTCCGTTAGCCAAAATGTTCCAGAAGCTGTCTGTAAAAGGCCCTTACCTGTTATGCATCTGGTCAAAACTGGAAAAGGATGTTGCTGATGTTATCCAAGTACTGGAGGAACGCCACTGGAATGATATAACTCTTCCTCTACAGGTGTCAGTGATCTCAAAAACTGAATTTCTTTCAGAGGCCGAAAAGCTAAAAGAGAAGTTAAAAAATCTTATTTCAGAAAACTCGTTGTTCGATACTCTCCTGAACTGGGAGATGCGGACATCCGAGGCTGGCAGAAGTGCTGTCGCCATGTTGTACTCGCTGGCGCAGGACAACAATCAAAGCAAGTCCATTGAAGACAGGGCTGGTGAGCTGAGAAAAATCTTGGCTGCAATTGGTAATGAGGCAATCGGCTTGAAGAATGCCGCTGACACTCCTGCACTGGCGATGGAATGTGGGCTCATTCCTGTCCTTGAGGACCAAGTCAGGTCCATGTCCGGCGCTGCTCTTGATAATAAGTGGACTGATGCCGTTCCTGAAATAGGGACAAAGCAAAATATTGATGATGCAGTAAAGTCAAAGCTAAACACTTTTTATCATGTTGAAGAAGTACTGGAGGATTTTCCGAAAGACTGCAGAGGAGTCTTCGTATCCATTAATGGAAAATATCTGGAAACAGAGAAGAACACTGAAAAGTTTGAGAAGAGGATCGGTCGTTCAATTGAATGCCTGATTCATGAGGAGTTTCTCCGCCGGAAGGGAAAGGCGGAGGGACGCGCCCTGACAGAGAAGGCAAGAAATGAAACCATCCTCGGGTTTCTTGAGATCTCCGCAGCATGCGATTATGCTCAAAGGAAAACCAAGTTCCCCAGATATATTCTGGGTGCCTTGATTCCGGCGGAGTTTGAAGAGTTAACCTCTTTTACAACCAGTCAGGGTACCAAAAAAGACAGGGCGCATGATGGGGTGTACAGGCTTCCGCGAATTGAAGTCAAGGGTAAGACCTATATCGTGAAATTCAGTTTCAAATATCAGTTAGGTGCCCAGCCTGATGACAATCAGTGGTTCGGGGGCAGCCTGTTCCGGGTGAGAGACCAGATTCTTTCAGCTATAATCTTTAACTGTTCACAATATGCGTCAAGGCCGGGGGTAATAAGTTTTCTATAGAGGCGGGCATTTATGTCTGATGTGCTGACTCCCGAACAACGTTCTTATTGCATGTCACAGATCAAAGGTAAGAATACCAAATCAGAAGTGGCTCTCCGGAAAGCCCTGTGGAGTCTTGGTTACAGATACAGGATCAGAAACCGACTGCCGGGAAGGCCAGATTTGGTTTTCAAATCATTCAGAACAGTGATTTTTATAGATGGTTGTTTTTGGCACAAATGCTCCGATCATTTTGTGCAGCCAAAGACTCGAACAGAGTTTTGGATGAATAAAATAAATGGCAATGTTGCTCGGGATCATAGTAATAATGAAGCACTCAAGTCAGAGGGTTGGCAGGTTATTCGCATTTGGGAGCATGAAATCAAAGCGTCTCTGGAGGACAGCGTCGCCCGAGTGGTCGAGGTTCTGGAGGAGCAAAGAAATGTGCTTTACCTTAAAGACTGTTGAGCCATTTGGTAATCAGGCTCAGGGAACCAACACGGTTTTTCAGGGTGCTGACAATATCTTCACCGGAGATGATCACCACCGGATGCTTGTCTTCCTTCAGCTCAGTGTAAGCTTGAGAGGAAAGAGTAGGAGGTTGTTACAAGTATCCCAAACTGCCTGTGTCGCAGTCTTGATAAAAGTCTGGAGAGCTCTTTGACTCCAACACCTTTTCCCTTAGGATCGTAGCATTTGGCTTCCAATGCAAATTCCACCTCAATGGCGCTTCGACCTGTCCCTATCCGGTACGCATCGACAGCATCCCGCCCACCGTCACGCCATGGCCGGGTGATATCACACTGGCCAATATCTGGCATGAATAGTCGGGCAATCTCCACTGCTGCTGTTTCGAATGCAAACGGATCATTACGGTATTGGTTGTGTACCAGGGACAGGATTTTATGGTCTTCAGTGGAATGGGGAAGTTGCTGTTCTTTGCTGCGTATGTCGATACTGTGTGGCGCATACAGTGGTGAGTATTTTCGTCCTGAGAGCCATTCAAGCCAGGGTTTGGGCGCATAGAGAGATGATACTGCATTTCCATTTTTTACATCATTTAGCCATTGCCGGGTGATGACTACTGGAACGTTGAGTATGGTGAAGATCGATTTGTAGTTCTGGAATCTGACGTTGTTGGGGCTTTTCGTCCGCCAGATGGCAACCAAGTCGTCGTCCGGGCCCAGGGTTTGCGCACCCGGGACGGCCAGTCCAAGAAAACGCAGATCACGATATTGTCCGGTTCCTCCAAAAAGCAGGATAACAGGGAAGTGGTCGAAAGAGATCGAAGAGTGGCGGGCCTCGAAGAGATTGCAGAGAATCTGATTTCCCTGCCTTGGGGTGTCGTGAATACTGCGGACAGTCTTGTTATCCCCATAATACGTGAAAAGACCATTTTCAATATCCAGGTGGTCTGGCCAGTCGGGGTCATTGAAGTTGGATTTCAGCGCCAACAGTTTCAATGTATCTATGCCAGGTCGTTTCCCCAAATGCCTGAAGCCTGCTCCATTGTCCACGCCGAGTAGTCGTGGCAGGGGATCATCTGACGCATTTCCTTTTCGCGAGTCACCATATATGTGGTCTACAATAAGGTCCATCTCGGCCAGATTCATTCAGGAAGCCAGCCCCATTTCTTTGCTTTCGATCAGAATGATTTTCTTGAAGATCATTTCCATGACTGGTGAGCAGACGCCGTTTCCACATAGCTTGATCTTGTCCCGGCGATTGCCGTGTGGGAGTTCGTGTTTGGAGCCCACACCCATGGCTTTCAGCAATTCAGGTGGCTGCAGCATTCGCAGATAGGGGGTATTATCCTTCCAGGTTACAAGGCCGAATCGATCCAGCGTGGTTACGGTACGTAGAGGGATATCGAGTGACTGCCAGCCGCCCCCATAATCAGAACCATAATAAACAATAATGAAGTCTTTTTTCCGGCCAAGTTTCTTGATAGCTCTTTCGGCCCGCTCAATGGTGGCCTGGGCTCTGTTTTCAGCATATAGGGGACGGCTCTTGTACTTTCCTGACCAGTCGATGACGGAGTGGGCCGGCTTGACCTCTCTTTTATGCAGTGAGATTAAATGCTCCCGTGAAATAACTGAACCCTGGCGGTCACATATCAGGAACATCCGTTTGCGGGACTGTGGTACACCAAAGTCCGCTGCGTTCAGGAAGAGATCGTTTACTGTATAGCCGTACGACTCGATGGTACTGACCAGCTCATTGTGGCGGCCCCACTTCTTCATGCGGTTGACGTTTTCCACGATCAGCCAGCGCGGTTCCATCGCCTCAATCCAGGGGATGATGCCAATAGCTGTTTCTTTACTCTGTTCACAGCCAGGTTTGGCTCCCCGTGCAATTGAATGGGAAGTGCATTCCGGGGAGGTCAACAGCACATCAGGGCGATGTTTACCGGCGAAGCCTCTGGGATCAATCTGTTCTATGGGTGAGCACAGAACTTCAGCAGAGGGGAAGTTGCTCTTGTAGGTGGTTGTGGCGATATCCCAGGCGTCCACTGCCAGAATGGGGCGGGCGCCAGCAGTCACGGCTCCCCGTGCACCGAGCCCGCCCCCACAGAATAAGTCCACAAAAGTAATCATATATCGTTGTTTTGTCTTCCATCGAATCAGTGGGTAATAGTACCAGGTTAATAGGCGGTTCGTCTCATTTATCCACCCAAATCAAGCGCTCCGGCGTACCGCCGTCGGGCTCGCGGGCTGCGCCTCGTGTCGAATCGCGGCCATCCGGCTTCGATCCCTGACGTCTCCGGCCCTTGAGAGCCTGTGCGCCCTGCTTGCTAATCTAAGGAGGTGACAGGTGGGGTGGGGCGGTCTTGCTGTTCCCTTCACCGTACCACGGCGTTCTCGCCGTCAAGGGCTGCGCGCGCCTTGCACGCTTGCGGCTGCGGCCGTCTTTGACCCCTGACAGCTTGCGCTACACCGTGCTGGCGCCGGTTTCGGGCAATTCCGCCCAAGCAACCGGAGCACGATCATGTCGCAGCTTTCCCTCTCTCTCATTTCCTCGCTGCTGGTGCGTGACGCACATGGCGGCTATCAGCCGGCAACAGCCGATCAGATCCTGGAGGCGGCGCGTCAAGTCATCGACCAGAAGACCCAGCGGGGTGCCTCCTTCACATCACCGACGGTCGTCAAGGAGTACCTGCGCGCCAAGCTGGGAGGCTTCGAGCATGAAGTCTTCGCCGTGCTGTTCCTGGACGCGCAGCATCGCTTGATCCACTACGCCGAGATGTTCCATGGTGACGGAGCGTCTTCCGAGGGCTATCGCCAGGTATCGATGAAAGTGACGTAACTTTTTGATCTTAAAAAAATAAGTTGCGTTTTCTATCGGTGGCTATCGCCGGCCAGCAGAACGGGTCGGCGACAGAACTGACGGTAAGCCCTCGGAGGTCGGATCCAGACCTTCCTGTTTACTATTGAGACCGAACCGGTCTTTGACGGTAAAAAACTCCTGAGGAAAGCTTGTTTTATGCGGCTTTCCGAGCATCAACGGGTCTCCAGGTCCCTGACGGTAAAAGCCGTCACGAACAGGAGGAACACCCTCGATGCTCACCGACACTGCACTGCGCAATCTCAAGCCTAAGTCCAAGCTCTACAAGGTTTTTGACCGCGATGGCATGTACGTGGCGGTATCGCCCGTTGGTACCATTACCTTCCGCTACGACTACCGTCTCAACGGGCGCCGCGAGACGCTGACGCTCGGACGGTATGGGCCAGCGGGCATGTCGCTGGCCATGGCGCGAGAGCGACTGCTCGACGCCAAGCGCTCGGTCGATCAGGGCATTTCCCCGGCGCTGGAGAAGCAGCGGGCCAAGCGGCGGCTGACGGCCGCCAAGACCTTCGGCCAGATGACGGAACGCTGGCTGGCCGATGCCCGCATGGCCGACAGCACCCGGTCGATGCGCAAGCACATCATCGACCGCGACATCCTGCCGGTCTTCCAGAATCGAAAGCTGAAGGAAGTCACCCCCGACGACCTGCGGGCGTTGTGCAACAAGGTAAAGGCGCGCGGCGCACCGGCCACGGCCATCCACATCCGCGACATCGTCAAGCAGGTCTATGCCTTCGCCATCCTGCATGGCGAACGGCTCGCCAACCCGGCCGACGATGTGAAGGCGGCCTCGATCGCGACCTTCGTTCCCAAGGATCGGGCGCTCTCGCCGGCGGAGATCCGGCTGGCCTTCCACCAGCTGGAGACCATTGCGTCTTATCCGACCATCCGGTTGGCCTTGCGCTTGATCCTGCTCACGATGGTGCGCAAAAGCGAACTGGTCGAGGCCACCTGGAACGAGGTGGATTTCGAGAACGCCACCTGGACGATCCCTAAGGCGCGGATGAAGGGGCGCAAGCCGCATGTGGTCTACCTGTCGCGGCAGGCGATGGACATCTTCGTGGCCCTGCACACCTGCGCGGCAGGCTCACGGTTCGTGCTGCCGTCGCGCTACGACGCCGACAGGTGCATGTCACATGCAACGCTCAACCGTGTGACCCAGCTTATTGCCTCTCGCGCGAAGGAAGCCGGGTTGCCGCTGGAGCCATTCACGGTGCACGACCTGCGGCGCACCGCGTCCACGCTGCTCAACGAGGTGGGCTTCAACGGGGACTGGATCGAGAAGTGCTTGGCGCACGAAGAGGGCAGCAGGTCTTCGCGCTCGGTCTATAACAAGGCCGAGTACGCCGGGCCGCGGCGTCACATGCTCCAGGAGTGGGCCGATATGGTGGAGGCATGGATCGATGGGCGCACGCATATGCCGAAGCTGGTGCCAGAGAACGTGACCGTGCCGGTTCTGAGTCCTGCGCTCTGATGTTTTTAAGCTGTGATTTGGGGACATGTTGAGGTGCTCATGTCGTCAAGAACGACATGAGCACCCTACGTGTCGCTATTCCAATGAAATAAGAACATGATTCGTTGACGTGTCGCCAGCAGCGACATAAGCTGAGAACGTGTCGTCAAAATGGTATTTTTACATCATGAATGATAATGCACTTGCCTGGCATCCAGAGCAGCCTCACAACCAGCTGCCAGGGCTACCCCCGGCGCAGGAACTGGAGACCCGGCCCGTGCTCAAGGCCTGTATCGAGGCGCGTGCCGCGTTGGCCGAACTCAAGCAGGCGGCAGAGTTGATTCCCAATCAGGCGATGCTGATCAATACCATTCCGTTGCTGGAGGCCAAGGACAGCTCGGAAATCGAGAACATCGTCACCACCACCGACCAACTGTTCCAGTACGCGCAAGGCCACGACAACGCCGATCCTGCCACCAAGGAGGCGCTGCGTTACCGCACCGCGCTGCACCAAGGCTTTCAATCGCTCAAGGCGCGACCGTTGTGTACCGCCACCGCCGTGGATGTCTGCCGCACCCTCAAGGGGGTGGACATGGACATTCGCCGCACCCCGGGCACGCAACTCGCCAACGACCGCACGGGGGAGGTGGTCTACACCCCGCCCGAAGGCGAGGCCCGCTTGCGTGACATGCTGGCCAACTGGGAGCGCTTCCTACACAACCAGGTTGACCTGGACCCGCTGATCCGCATGGCCGTGGGCCACTACCAGTTCGAGGCCATTCACCCATTCACCGACGGCAACGGCCGTACCGGCCGCGTGCTCAATATCCTCTACCTTATCCAGGAAGAGCTGCTGAATCTGCCGATCCTGTATCTCAGTCGCCATGTGATTGGCCACAAGGCCGACTACTACCGCCTGCTGCTCAGTGTGACGCGAGATGGCGCCTGGGAACCCTGGCTGCTGTTCATGCTGCAGGCCGTCGCCGATACGTCCAAATGGACCACAGGGAAGATCGCGGCCATTCGCGGGCTGGCCGAACACACCACCGAGTACGTGCGCACACGCCTGCCCAAGATCTACACCCGCGAATTGGTGGATGTCATCTTTGAACAGCCCTATTGCCGCATCGGCAACCTGGTGGAAAAAGGGATTGCCCAACGCCAGGCCGCCTCGCGCTACCTGCACGACTTGGCCAGCCTGGGTGTGCTGCGCGAAATGCAGGTTGGCAAGGAAAAGCTCTTCATACACCCCAAGCTGATGCAATTGATCAGCCGCGACAACAACGACTTCCAGCCTTACGCCTGAAGTGCCGGGAATGGCTTCGGACGGGTAGCCTCGGGTTTGCATTTTTCAATAAAAGATCACTCTGGATGATCTTTTTTTATGTATTTTCAAACTCATGGCCCTTGGCGGAGGTTTATAAAACTGATATTTTGAACACTATGAATGCTCAAAATTCAGGAAAGTTGAACCGTTTGTTGGCAGAACTGGGCGATACCCGCCTGGTGTCCAGCCGCTGGCTGCGCGCGCATGATTACTCCAACAGCCTGGTCGCGCGCTATGTCGGCAGCGGCTGGCTGGTGTCGCCGGCGCGTGGCGTGTATATGCGCGCGGGCGGGCGGCTGCAATGGGATGGGGTGGTCCGCAGCCTGCAGGTTGGGGAGGGCATGCCACTGCATGTCGGTGGGCGATTCGCACTGGCCTTGCAAGGGCACGAGCACTACTTGCGTCTGGGCGATGCCGGAACGATCACGCTTTACGGACCGGTGCCGCCGCCGGGCTGGGTCGGCAAATTGTCGATGGAGCAGCGCTTCGAGTACCAAGGCAAGGGGCCGTTCGACCTACTGGCCGTGCCCGTCACGGCGGAAGTCTCCGAAAAGGCGCTGTCCGGGGTGGGTTTGGCCCTTCACTCCGCTGCGCCTGGCGTCGATGCCCTGGTGTGCTCGACGCCTGAGCGGGCCATGCTGGAGCTGTGCGATGGCGTATCGGATGCGGCGGGGGTCTACGAGGCCGATGCGCTGATGCAGGCCATGACCACGCTGCGCCCGCAGCGGATCGGCCTGCTGCTGCGTCACTGCCGCAGCATCAAGGCCAAGCGGCTGTTCCTGGCCCTGGCCGATCGCCATCGGCATGCATGGCTGGCGCATGTGCCGTTGGATGGCGTTGATCTGGGCCGGGGCAAGCGGGCGCTGGTCCCCGGTGGGCGCCTGCATCCGACCTACCAGATCACCTTGCCGGGAGACCTCGATGAGCACTTGGCTTGATCGATGGGATCGGCGCTATACCGACCGGGTGCGGCTGCTGGTGGAGATCCTGCCGGTGCTGGCCCAGGAGCTGCGCTTCGCGCTCAAGGGCGGCACCGCCATCAACCTGTTCGAGCAGGACCTGCCGCGCCTGTCGGTGGACATCGACCTGGCCTGGCTGCCGGTGCACGACTATGCCGAGGATGCGAAGCTGATCGCCGAAGCACTCGGACGACTGGCCGACGCGATGCGCGCCCGGCCTTTGCAATTGCAGGTGCAAGCTTCAGCGGGCGAAGGCGGGGCGGTCACCCGGCTGGTGGTCAGTCGCCGCCGCGCGCGTGTGCAGATCGAGACGACGCCGGTGATGCGCGGGACGGTCCATCCAGTGCGGACCATGGTCGTGCGGCCACGGGGGGAGGAGGCGTTCGGCTTCGCCGAAGTGCAGGTGCTGGACTTCGCCGATCTGTATGCCGGCAAGCTGGCGGCGGCAATGTCGCGGCAGCATCCGCGCGATCTGTTCGACGTGGGTCTGCTGCTGGAGGATGAGCGGGCGGATGCGCACCTTTGGCGGACCTTTCTCGTGTACCTGACATGCAGTCCTAAGCCAGCATGGGAAATGCTGGCGCCGCGTGTACCTGCGGATTTCGAGGCCACCTTCGAAGCTCACTTCACGGGCATGACGGCTGAGCCCATTGAAGCGACGGCCTTGTTGAAGAGCCGCGAGCGTCTGTTGGCACGAGTGGCGCATTGGCTGGACGAGCCGTCACGCGCCTTTCTGCAATCGGTCGAGGATGAGCAGCCGGATTTCGGATTAATCGGCCTTGCCCATGCGGCTGATCTGCCCGGTGTGCGGCGCAAGCTGCACAACCTAGCGCAGCGCACGGCGGCCAAACGCGCTGCGGATCGTGGGCAGTTGGCGGACGTGCTGGCGCGCATCAAGGCGCGCTGACGCAGCGGGTAATACAAAGGCGATGGGGTGATCGCGATGGTTCACGATTTCACACTGGTCTATGCGCTGAATCCTGGGCTGGATTCGCAGGATGAGGTCCTGCGCCGGCTGGCCGGCAGCGACTGTGCCGACGCCACGGTGGGCTGGGGTCGGCCTGGGCACGTCGCGCTGGCCTTCAGCCGGGAGGCACGAGACCGAGATGTGGCGGTCACGTTTGCTGCGGCTCAGATGGCACAGGTGCTGCCCGGGAACTGGTCAGGGTGGATGTCGGGTAGTCGCCGTGGACGCTAGACGGCGATTTCATCGAACAGGGCGATGCCGACGCAGCCTCACGTCCGGGCCGGGCGATATGTCGGTCTCTGATGATCGCGAGGCTGGCTTGCGGCCTTCTATCCAGGCTTCGACTTCTTCCAGATCCCAGACCACGCAGCGCGGCGTCAGCCGGAAGCGCCGGGGAAACTCGCCGCGCTGCTCCATTTCGTAGATGGTGGTCTCCGCCAAGGGCACGATCTGGTGCAGCTCACGTCGGCGGATCGTGCGGCGAAAGGGGAGCGGCGAGCCCTTCGGGAACTGCGGAAGCTCGGCGTACTGCTCGGTGCCGGGGCGGGGAAGGGAAGCAGTGGGTTGTGCAGAGGTCCTGAGCGGTTCTGAGTCGGCAGCCATCGTCCAGATTCCATGGAGTTCGCAATGAACGTCATGGTGGCTATTGCCAGCGATCACGACAACTTGCTGCAGCAAGGCCGGGCGTAGGAAAGGAACATCCCGGCGTTCCGCCGTCGGGCTCGCGGGCTGTGCCCCCGCGCCCCCGCGCCCCCCCGCCTCTGCGAGTCGCGGCCATTCGGCTTTGATCCCTGATGCCTTCGGGCCTGCGCGCTGCGCTTGCCTTCCACTTCTTCGTTGGAGATGGAGAGGCCGGCTTGCTGTTCCCTTCACCGTATCACGGCGTTCTCGCCGTCAATGACTACGCGTGCTCGCACGCTTGCGGCCTGTCGGCCGTCTGTGATCCCTGACTGCTTGCGCTGCGCCGTGAGGCGCCGGTTCCGGGCAATTCCGCCCGAGCAACCGGAGCACGATCATGTCGCAACTGTCCTTTTCCTTGTTCGATGCTGCTGTACTGGTGCGTGACAACCACGGGCACTATGCGCCGGCCACGGCCCATCAGATTCTGGAGGCTGCGCGCCAGGTCGTCGATCAGAAGATGCAGCGGGGCGCTTCTTTCTCCTCGCCTGTTACGGTCAAGGCGTACCTGCAGGCCAAGCTGGGAGGGCTGGAGTTCGAGGTGTTCGCGGTGATGTTCCTGGACACCCGGCATCGGATGATCGAGTACACGGAGATGTTTCGCGGCACCATCTACAGCGCATCGGTCTATCCGCGCGAGGTAGTCAAGGAAGCGCTCCGGTTCAATGCGGCGGCGGTCATCTTGTCGCACAACCATCCCAGCGGAAATCCCGAGCCCAGTGCGGCCGATCGGGCGCTGACCCAGCGGCTGAAGGATGCGCTGGCGCTGGTGGACGTGCGCACCCTGGATCACGTCATCGTCGTGGGAGCGAGCACGGCATCCTTTGCCGAGCGCGGGCTGATCTGACCTCGGGGGGGGCTTTCCCAAGACGAGATCCGAACAGCACAGACGCCATCATCCTCCTGTAGGCGCGGCGGTCGGCGCTTGTGTGCTGCATGTCGCTGGGGATGACGACGACTTATGGACGTAACGATGGTAGTCCAAGGAGTGGCTCTAATCCATCACCGACAGATTCGATTGCAACGTTCAACGAGACATGCAACCAAGCGCGCAGCTCCGTTACTGCAGACCGTCCCCCGGTTGCGAATACCATGCCGATGGCACCAGGCCTTTACCACGCCACACCTCAACCAGGTGGACGTTTGCAAGTTTACCCCATACCTCTTCGTCCGCATGATCAAGCACAACAATCTGCATGCGGCCATCAGTACGACTGATGACATGATCAAGGAGCGTGAACACCTTCCTCACCGCCGCGACATCTTCATTCTTCCATTCGGGTTCAGCTTCGACCGCGTTAGAGCTCTCTGTCCGACGCGCGGGAAAATAAACCTGACTTGGCTGGTCGTAGATGAGTAGTCCCGGCACTGGATGATGCGGCAACCTGAGGAAGAATCCCTGCAACGCAAGAGTCAGTGCAACATGGTACGCGAGCCAGTTCGCTCCACTGCCAATTTCCCAGAGATAATCATCTCGCGTCCCCCTGATGACCTTGACCGTCAGATCTTGAATCACCAAGCGAATCGGTGCGTCAGGCCATTCGCCATCAAGCTGTGGAATCAGACGACCTGAAATCTCTTGTACGGTATTGATGGCATTCTCAAGTTTCCGCCCGATCTCGTGTTCGGATACCAACTTCGCAAGGGTGTCGACCTGCGCCTTCAACGCCGCAATCTCTTCGCTAAGCGTCGATGACTTGTCTGCAGCTTCATAAAGCCGCAACGCTTCCTGCAGGCGGCCGAGGAAGCGCGAGATTTCCTCGCCGCGGGTCGTAATCCTGCGCGCCTCATCTGACTTTCCTTCCAGAGAACGAATCTCCTGGCGCACCGCCGCAAGTTCACCCAAGACGCCTTCCACAATCTCGCGCTGCCGAAGCGTTTCCCGACCCAGTGACTCTGCGGCGGTGGGTTGGGAGCGCAGTCGCAGTTCGATCCCCTCCAGAACCTCGCATAGTTGGTCAATCCTGGCCCGCGCGGCCTCACTCGGCTCCAAGGTGGCCATCGGCTGTGTCGATGACAGACCGCGAATCCATGAAGAGAGACTCAGACGATCCCGCTGAATGCGAAGGCCGTTGCCGTAGGCATCGGTACTTTCATCCAATCTTCGCAACTCATGCAACCGCCGCCTTGACTGATTGAGGGTTGCCGCCAAGTTGGACTCTGCTGCACGAAGCTCTGCGAGTCGGGTCATGATGACATCCATAGATGCCAGCGTTGGGATTGCCGCTCTGGCATCGCTTTGCAAGGCAGCGCGCAACAGATCAACAGTGGAAGGCCAATCGTCGGGGACAACCGTGTCTGCCGGGAGCAATCCGTATTCAATGGCAAGGCGCACCCACGCAAAACCCTCGCGTTGCCACGCCGATCCCGATTCCTGCCGTGCCCTCAGCTCACTTTCTTTTCGTCTGAGCATACGCTGCACGCGATCGAGTTCATGCCGGGCCTGCAACACCTCTGGACTAACGGCTCCAAGGACGTAGGGAAAGATGGTCTTGAGCTTCTCGCGATGCTCGGTAGTGTCTGCCTTGAAGAACATCACGTCCGGGTTGGCGACGATGTTCTGTGGCTGAAACAAGAAAGCCATCAGGTCGCGGAAGCTGGGGCGAAATTTGAACCGGTCTTCGGTGCCTGGCTCGAACTGGAGATTCGATAAACCGGCCAGCCGATTCAAGAGTGCCTTGACGTTCTCGACGTTCTGATTCTTGGCAAGTACTTCCCGTGGCGGGTCGATCTCTGGTGCTTCAAGAACAAACATCTCACCGGAACTTTTCAACTCGCCAGGCTCCCGACGAGCTAATAGTTTCTGGCCTTCAACCGTATCGACGAGCACACCGAACCACGAGCAGGTCTCGCGAATAACGCCGACCGGGATCGCGCATTTATCCGATCCCAGGCAATAGTCGACGATTGGGATGACCGAAGACTTTCCGGTTTTCGACGCGCCGCTGATGACGTTGACCATTCCCGGCTCAAAATGGACGACTCGCGGCTCGCCACCACCTCGCGGCCACAAGATGACCTGTCGCAGTTGAAAATACATCAGAACTCCACTTTGAGAGTGTGGGCTATCTGCTGATCGGATAAGTCAGCGAACCAGTATCCAATTTTCTCGGATGCCGGACCAATACGCCGAATTCGCTCGGGCAACGACGGTGCTGTCATGTCGTCATGGGGTCCTATCGCCCACATTGTCGCCGTTGTCGGGTCTATGCGAAGCAGTCCCGACTGTTCGGCACGCATGAGCGATTCGAGACTGAGTTGGCGCAACGCTAGCGCGCGCTCATGAACGGCGAAAAGTTCCTCTCGCTGTTCACCCAACTTTGCCGCGAAAAGATGCAGGCCTGAGCTCTTATAGGTGCTCAGCACCATACCCAAGGTCGGAGCATGCAGGACCAGCGGAAGAACCATGAACGCCAGTGGCAACGTGGCCGCTCGGCTGTCACGTTCCTGAAATCCCAATCCAAACTTCCACAATACGTAGGCGCCCAGCGCCTCGTTCTGAACAAGCGCCGCTTCGCTCAGTTGGACCTGTCGCTCAGTTCCGCTCATTCCTGATCATCCTTATCCAAGAGATCCTTGTGCTCGGAATGCCAACCAAGCAGTCGCCGCTCGGCCAGATCGTTGAAACTCCCGTGAGTAAAGTGTCCCGGCAATGCACGGCTATCAAGTGGCAAATCGAGTATCGAGCAGCGGTTGTAGACAGTGCGGCCCTGAATGATCTTCGTCTTGTCTGCGAACACGTCATTGACTTCGCCCTGGATGGCGGCATGTCGCCGCACCAGTGACTCCTCCCAATCATCGAAACTGCCGTCGTAGACAAGCCCTTGCTCTGCCCATGTCGCTTTGTCGCCCGAGGTCCGCATGAAGTCGCTGGCGGCGCGAAGCTGCTGTTCTTCTGTTGCCTCCACCAACTGCAACTGCCTGATGAAGATGGGCCGGTTCTTCAATACTGTCTGCGCATCGCTCGCAGTCAGCGCTGCGGTGAATGTGGGGAGATATCCCGGAAGATTGTTTCTCTGAATGAAGGCGTGAAAATTTCTTCGGAAATCCGCAACGCTGATTTGCGCTGCACCACCTTGGCGGAGGCGTTGATCGGCCCACTCCTTAGCAATCCCGATCGCCGACTGGCAGATGATGTCGATTGACGTCGCCGGAACTGCAGGAGCTAGAAGCGTACGAAGAGGCTCAATCGGATCCACGTCAGCGCTGATGGCCGAGAACCTCGCAACCAGCGCATCGCGGCAGGCTTCAGATGCGCCCAGGAACTTCTCGATATGCGCAGCGCACTTGGGTGGCTGCGCGCGTGCTTTCAGCTTTTTCTCGACATCCTTGACCAGCGCATGCGTGGCCAATGGCTCGCTGGTGGCGTGCATGGTCGAGCTGACTTTCCCCGTTCGTGGGGGTGTCACATAGAGCTGGAACGAGGTCTTGGCAGCATCCACTTTTCCTGATTCGATCAATTCGATCCAATTCGCCAGCGCCTTCCAGAAATCCTCAGACCAATCAGAAAGAGCGTTATGGGACAAAGCGCTTTTGCACTGCTCCAAGAGCAACGTCCCATCGGCATGGTGAACGGCAACGTCATCCAGCAACTCAAGCGACACGCTTGAATCCAATGGGCTGCTAAGGAGGAAGTAACACAGCCGGACAGGCTGCAGTGCAAATCCGAGATACGGTCCCGGTGCACTGTGCTTGACCAGCCCAGTCATGACTTTGGGTTCGCGCGCATATGGCCGCTAATAGCCAGCCAGCGATAAAAAGTAGGATCCATTACGCCTTCTCCATGCCAGTGCTCGCTAACACATTGGGTGTTCACGCTTTGTTACGTAGAGATTAGCAGCAATTTCATGCGGGTATTCCGGCACCAGTCGGGCAAGGGCTATGCATGTCTTTCCGACGCGTGCGTCCCCGGCCAAGGCACATGGCCGGTCGCGCTGTCGTACTACGCATCGAACCCCCTGCGGGGTTTCGCCCCTGACGGGCTTCCATCGTTTCCTCGCTCCGCTCGGCTGACGCCTTCGGCCCGGCTTCCAGCTTCGGGCCTGCGCGCTTCGCTTGCGTGCGGTCGGCACACAGGGATGGCCGTTGCCTTGTCCAGCCGTCTCCCCTGACTTCGTCACCTTACCCGCGACCGTAGCCCGCTCCCGTGTGCCGTCAAGGCGCGCAGGGCCGTGTCCTCGGCTGCACCTGCGGGCCGCACCAACCCTGCGCTTGTCTCCTTGACGGCCCCCGTCCGCGCGCTCCTTTGGCCGCGGGCGATGAACTCAGGAAAGACGGTGGCAACAGGGCCAACCGGGTTCCTCGTGCCGACCGCACCGAACAGCCGAAAGGCTGGGCTCCGAATCTAGGAATCCGGTGTGCGGTTTGAACAGCAAACCCTTTTCGTCAGGAGAAATGCCATGCAACTCGCATCCCGATTCGCTTCCCGTTCCCCGTCGCTGCGCAGCGACTACCCGCTGTCCGACGATCAAATCCGTAGGGTCGCGCCGTCAATCTTCGCAGACGCCCCGCACGAAAGCCGTTCCGAGCGGTACGCCTATATCCCCACCGCCGCCGTACTGACGGAGCTTCGCAAGGAAGGGTTCCAGCCCTTCATGGTGGCGCAGACCCGCGTGCGCAACGAAGACCGCCGCGACTTCACCAAGCACATGATCCGGCTGCGCCATGCCAACCAGATCAACGATGCAGAAGCCAATGAAATCGTCCTGCTGAACTCGCACGACGGCACCAGCAGCTATCAATTGTTGGCTGGCCTGCTGCGCTTTGTCTGCCAGAACGGATTGGTATTCGGCGACACCGTGGCCGATGTGCGCGTACCCCACAAAGGCGATGTGGCTGGACTGGTCATCGAAGGCGCTTACGAAGTCTTGAGCGGCTTCGACCGCGTGCAGGAATCCCGCGATTCCATGCGCGCCATCACCTTGAACGATGGCGAATCCGAAGTGTTCGCCCGCGCCGCGCTGGCCCTCAAGTACGACGACCCCGACAAGCCCGCGCCCATCACGGAATCGCAAATCCTGATGCCGCGCCGCTTTGATGACCGCCGCCCGGACTTGTGGAGCGTGTTCAACCGCACGCAAGAGAACCTGACCCAAGGCGGCCTGCGCGGGCGCAGCGCCAACGGACGCCGCCAGCAAACCCGCCCGGTGCAGGGCATTGACCAAAACATCCGCCTCAACCGTGCGCTTTGGCTGCTGGCCGATGGCATGCGCCAGTTGAAAGCCTGAATCCCCACGCGGCAGGGGCAGGCAGCAGCCCTTGCCGCTTCTCTCGCTGCTGCATCCTTAACCGCAAGGAGTCATCACCATGAACGCCGTACTCAAAACCGAAGCCCTCGCCATCGAACCCGCCGCGCCGCTGGAAGTGGCCGACCCGAGCAAGAACCTGATTTTGGTTCCGCTCTCGCAGTTGCTGCCGCGCCGCTCCAAGCGCAACGCGCGGACGACCTCGCGCATGTCCATCCCCGAACTGGCCGCGAGCATTGCCCGCGTCGGCCCGCTGCAAAACCTCGTCGTCATCCTTGCCGCTGATGGCGAGCATTACGAAGTGGTGGCCGGCGACCGCCGCCTGACCGCCTTGAAGCTGCTGGCGAAGAAGAAGCGCATCCCTGCCGACTACGAAGTGGCGTGCCTGCTGGTGCCCGACGCTTCGGCCCGTACCGTCAGCCTCGCGGAAAACCTGCTGCGCGAGCAGATGCACCCGGCCGACCAGTTCGAGGCGTTCGCCGCACTGGTCAAGGAAGGCCGCCCCATCGAAGACATTGCCGCCGACTTCGGCGTGACCCCGCTGGTGGTGCAGCGCCGTCTCAAACTCGCCAACGTCTTGCCGCGCCTGCTGGCCGACTACCGGGGCGGAGCCGTCACGCTGGAACAGTTGATGGCCCTGACCATCACCGACGACCACGCCGCGCAGGAAAGCGCGTTCTACGGTGCGCCGCAATGGCAGCGTGGCGCGTCCGCGCTGCGCGAACGCCTGACCGAACGCGAAATCGACGCTTCGCATCCGCTGGTGCGCTTTGCCGGGCTGGACGCCTACACGGCGGCGGGCGGCGGCATCCGCCGCGACCTGTTCGCGGAAGGCGATGCCGGAACCTACCTGACCGACGCTGCGCTGCTGGAATCGCTGGTGCGCGGCAAGCTGGATGCGCTGGCCGCGCCGTGGCCGGTGCCATCGTCACCCTCGACCGCAGCGGCGAAGCCGTGATTCATCGCGGGCTGCTGCATGAACGCGAGGTCGGCGAGCATGGTCGGGTGCAGATCGAACGCTTCAACGAACCCCGGCTGCAACGCCAGCGCCTGCAGCTGATCGGCCGCCTGCAACGCTTGCAGCGGCTGGGCCTGGCCGACGAGCTGCATGACCGCGGCTATCTGGTCATCGATGGCGTGGACGGCAAGGCTCACTACGTCGCGTTAAACGCCCGCGACGAGCGGCGAATATCCCATCGGGTCTGTGGTGGAGGTGCGTGGTTCCGCCGAGATGCGGGCGGCCGACAAGAACATCGCCGCGCTGGCGAGCGATGGCCTGTACCGCACCGATCATCACCTTGCGATCGAGCAGGGCCGGGCCAAGGCCGGACGCGATCCGCAGGAGGTTGTCGCAGCCCATGTCCGCCGGCTGGAAGCCCTGCGCCGAGCCGGCATTGTGGAGCGCGTGGCCGAGGGACTATGGAAGGTGCCGGACGACCTGGCCGAACGTGGCCGCCAGTACGACGCGCAGCGCCTTGGCGGCGTGGCCGTGGAGCTGAAATCGCACCTGCCGATCGAGCGGCAGGCGCGGGTGATCGGCGTGATCTGGCTGGATCAGCAGTTGATCGGCGGCGGCCGTAGGCTGGACGACCTGGGCTTTGGCGACGAAACCAAGCAGGCCCTGCAACAGCGCGCCGACTTCCTCGCCGAGCAGGGGCTGGCCGAGCGGCGCGGGCAGCGCGTGATCCTGATGCGCAACCTGTTGGGGACGCTGCGCAACCGGGAGCTGGCGCAGGCCGCGAAGGACATTGCCGCTGAAACCGGCCTGGAGCATCGGCCAGTGGCCGACGGGCAGCGTGTGGCCGGCACCTATCGGCGCTCGGTCATACTTGCCAGCGGCCGCTACGCGATGCTCGATGACGGCATGGGATTCAGCCTGGTGCCGTGGCGGCCGGTGATCGAGCAGCGGCTGGGTCAGCAAATCACGGCAGTGGTGAGCGGCGTGAGCGTGTCATGGGCGATCGGACGACAGCGGGGCCCGTCCTCGGATTGTAAGCGAGCGCAAATCCAGCTTTGAGCGATAGATAGAAGTTATGCGCACCCGACGCCGGCAGCACCATTGAGGTCGAAGACCACACTCTAACTGGACTTAAGACAATGACCCGACTGAATGTTCTTGCTGAACCGCATTCGCTATATCTACAAGGCGCTGCGTCATCCATTGCATCGCTGGATCGGCCCCACTGCGAGCAGGCCAAGCGATTATCACGTCAAACGGTAAAACCATGACCGGCGGTTCAAACAATCGAAGCCTGGGGTATTCGGCATACCCCTCGGCGATGCATGTTGGCACTGTCATGACCAAATCAGTGCGGGCAACTACCGCCGGCACGGCGATGAAATGGGGCAAAGTCAGCACAACTCGACGGCTGCGGCCCAGTGCCGCCAACGCCGTATCTACAGCTCCTGGCACATGCCCTCTGTTGGATACAAGTGCATGCTCTTCACCCAGGAATGCTTCCAACGTTATTTCGCCCATCCCTAAACGCGGATGGTCAGCGCGTACCAACGATAGGTAATTTTCGGAAAACAGGATCTGGCTATGGCGGTAGCCACGCAGGCTGTAGCTGTCGCTGATTGCCAAGTCCGCTTCACGCGCAGCGAAACGTTCTTCCATGCGTTGATCAAAAGGCAGTATTTCTAGGACGATCCCCGGCGCGCTCCGCCGTAACTCGGTTGCCAGTCTGGTAAGCACCACCAAAGCAGCGTAGTCATTGGCCAAGATGCGGAAATGACGCGTACTCGTTGCGGGATCGAACAGATTTGACTGCATGAAAACGCGGCCGATTTCGTCGACCAGAGCCGAAACGCAAGGTCTGAGTTCGTCGGCACGCACCGTACGCAGCATGGCGTTGCCACGCCGCACCAGCAGTGGGTCATCAAGCACGCGTCGTAGCCGGGCCAAAGCTGCGCTGGTCGCCGGCTGACTCAGTCCCAGGCGCTGAGCAGCTCCCGAAACGCTACCTTCGGTGAGGAGTGCGTCGAGGGCTTTCAACAGGTTGAAGTCGAGGCTTGATATATCCATTGAGTGAATTCCGGAAATAGATGTCATTTATTTGATTTATAAGACATCTCGCCCCATCATCGCAACAGACCCTAGACTTAAATATCGAGAATTTTGCGATGAACCCGTCCGACCCATCACCAGTCTCCGAACTGTTCCTCCCCTATTCACTGGGGCACACACATCTATCCAACCGCATCGTGATGGCGCCGATGACCCGTTCCCGGGCTGTGAGCAATGCGCCGGATGACAGCACAGTGACCTACTACGCACAACGTGCGTCCGCTGGACTCATCAT
The DNA here is from genome assembly GCF_001648175.1 of Halotalea alkalilenta. NCBI lineage: Bacteria > Pseudomonadati > Pseudomonadota > Gammaproteobacteria > Oceanospirillales > Halomonadaceae > Halotalea > Halotalea alkalilenta. The sequence goes on from NZ_CP015243.1 coordinate 1,613,526, forward strand.
TACCGAGGGGACGGTGGTGTCCCCTCAGGGACGGGGGTTTCTTTGGACTCCGGGTATTTACTCAAAAGATCAGATTGATGGCTGGAAGAAGGTGACCCACGCTGTCCATGAAGCGGGAGGAAAGATATTCGTGCAGCTGTGGCACGTGGGGCGGATGTCTCATGAGACGCTACAGGAGAATAACCAGGCACCGGTCACCTCCGTGGAATCACAGATCTTGAACTGGAAGGTCTTTGCATATGACGAGAAGGGCATTCCCGCGCAACTTGTCCCGAGCCGAGCGCGCGCGCTCGCGACCAGAGAAATACACGACATAACCGGTGACTTCGTGAGTGCAGCGAAGAACGCTATTTCCGCTGGCTTCGATGGAGTGGAAATACATGCTGCGAACGGCTACCTCTTCGACCAGTTCATCAATGGCGGCCTGAATACACGTAAGGATGAGTATGGAGGAAAGAGCATAGCCAATCGTCTGCGTTTCGTGTTGGAAGCCGTAGATGCTATAATCGAGGCCATTGGCAGTGATCGGGTCGGCGTCCGAATCTCCCCTTATGGACGCAATAACGATATGCCGCCATTCGATGATGAGCGGGAGACATTCTTGGCGCTAACTAGAGCGTTGGCGACGCGCGAAATTCTATACTTGCATATCAATGAAGGCGGCGAAGGAGAAAATATTCAGGAGCATATCCGCGAACTGTTTCAAGGGTCACTTATTCTTTGTGGGCAGTACACCCGAGAACGTGCGCAGGCGGCTTTGGCTTCCGGTCGGGCCGACCTAATAGCCTTTGGGCGGCCTTTTATTGGCAACCCCGATCTCGTTGATCGCATGCGTAATGATTGGCCAGTTGTGGTGGCCGATCGCGCCACTTATTACAGTGGTGGTGACGCTGGGTACATAGATTTCCCTCCATATGTAAGCTGCAAATAGAAGTACTGCTAACTTAACTTCTAAATGATCGCTGGCAAGGTCTGCGCCAAAGCATGGCGTTCTTCCTGGAAAGACTTTTGATGGAAGACGAGGATGGAATTACGTCACTTACGCAGCTTCCTGGCCGTCGCCGAAGAACTGCACTTCGCCCGTGCGGCTGCATATCGAGCAATCGCCGCTGTCTCGCGCCATCAAGGAGTTGGGGGAAGAACTGGGCGTGGTGCTGTTCGCCCGCACCACGCGCAGCACCCGGTTGACGCGCGCGGGCGCGCTTTTTCAGGAACACGTGCCGCACGTGTTCGCCGCCTTGCAGCAGGCTAAGGACAACGTGAAGGCGGCGGCCAACGGCTTCCATGGCCAGTTGTGCGTCGCATTGTCCGACGGCATTACGCCGTCGCGTCTTCCCACCCTGCTGGCGCTGTGCCGGCAGGAGGAGCCGGAAGTCGAAATTCGCTTGTTCGAGATGCCGCTATCGCTGCAGATTAAGGGGCTGCACGACGACCTGTGCGACGTTGCCTTCGCCCAGTCCGATGAGGTTGGAGACGGCATCGTGGCTGAAACGATTTGGAGCGACCCGTTGATGTTGGCGGTGCAGGCCCGGCATGACTTGCTTCGGTACAAGCGGATTCCGTCGGTTTCGCGCGCCTCAACCACTACGCAGTCTGTACCACCATCGCGGAGGCCCAAGAAAAACAAATCAACGTTCGCACCACCTTACGGATAAGCCGATGCAGTCGGTACTACGTGTGATCGCAAAGCCGTTCTGTAAGAAAGTCGACAAAGGCGCGGACACGGGCAGGAATGTTTGATCTACCGACGAAAACAGCATGAACCTCTTCGGCATCACCGGGATTGAATTCCTGCAAGATCGGAACCAGCCTGCCGGCTTTTATTTTAGGGCCTACGAGAAATTCACCTAGCCGCACGATGCCCATTCCAAGTGTGGCAAGTTGCCCAAGCGTTTCTCCGCTGCTTGCTTCGATAGTGCCCTTTATGGGAAGCCATTCGATGCTCCCATTGATAAGAAATGGCCATGAAGTCTCGGCCCTACGAAAATTGAAACTCAAGCAATTATGGGAAAGTAGATCTTCCGGCCTGGTCGGCGTGCCGAATCGCGCAAGGTAATCAGGTGAAGCAGCGACCACGCGCCTGACCTCGCCCAGTTTACGAGCGGTCAAACTGCTGTCAGGCAATTTACCGAACCGCACAGCGACATCCGCTTCACCCCCTGCAATGTCAGCGATCGTTTCACTCAAAGAAATGTCGACCAAAATATGTGGATAGAGCGCAGCGAATTCCGGTAGCAATGGGACGACATGCAGTCGTCCATGGGAAAGCGAAGCGCTGACCCGCAATCGCCCTCGTGGGGCGCCTTGATCCGCGATCTGTTGCTCAGAATCATCCAAATCCTTCAGGATTCTTCGGGCGGCCTGCAGGTAAGCTTGCCCTTCAGCGGTGAGCGTCAGAGATCGAGTGCTTCTCAGGAGTAGACGCACCCCTAGTCTGGTCTCTGTGCGATCGATCGTTCTACTGATAGCAGACGGACTGAGATTAAGCACGCGTCCCGCGTTGGAAAAACTGCCATGGTCCACGACGGCCGCGAAAACGACCAACTCGCGAGCACGGTCTGTATCAATATTATTTTCTGCGTTCAATGCAATTGTCCTTCAGTGTTCTGCACGATTCATGATCGAGCTCGGTAATTGATCATCAGGTTGGGCGCAATCCATTACCCACAATCAGCGCAAAAATTTTGTGCCGATGATAGCCCGTTCGTGCCGCTGCTGCAGCCAAAGCAGGCTTTGGGGCTTAACCCATCAAGACGCCCAATTAATGCGTTGAATGCAAAGCGCTAGGGCCTAGCAGCGCCCTACATGTTTGGGTCAGGCATCCTTCCTCACATGAATTGAAAATCGCGCGCCGCACATGGATGGGTCCCTTTGGGGCGCTAAGGCCACGTTCGCCAATAGCACAATCTGGCAGATCAGCGCGTGCGCTTGCCGTTTGAGACCGTCCTTGTCCCGGTAGCGGATCTCCACTATGGGTCCCGATAGCCATGCCTCGCGGCCGGCAAGTCGGGTCCTGCGCCAGGCGATCAATCAACCGAGTTGCCAGCGTTCTCGTTCGATGGGAGCTATGGAGCCCTGCGATAACCCCGAATACCTACAGGCAACCTCGACAGGATCCCATCGTAGGTAAGGGGTGATCTTCTGATCCCTCCGATAGCCGCGTTGGGCCGGGCAGAGGCCGACCGTCAAAAAGCGTCGACCGCATTTTCGGCCCCATTGGTGGATCGGCGAAGCGTTGGGTTCTGAGTGGTAACAAGCGATATTTGCTCTCCACGCAAAGGTGCTTGACCTTGGCAAGGGGTTATCAGGCACATTCAGGGTCTATATGATTCACGTAATTCGTGATTTTAACGTAAATGTGGCTTTTCCTGACTGGGCACTGCTCCGTCAGACAACGCTTTTCTTTACATGATATGAGGTGTGTAGTGAAACCCAACTGGGGTCTTTTGGCGCTGGCAATCGGCGCTTTCGCGATAGGCGTAACCGAATTTGGGCCTATGGGATTGCTGCCCGTTATCGCCAGTGATTTGAATGTATCGATCCCGGCTGCGGGCATGGTTGTCAGTGCCTACGCATTTGGCGTCATGGTTGCGGCACCGCTCGTAACGCTAAGCACAAGTCGAGTTTCGCGCAGAGCGTTGCTGATGGCGATGTCCGCAATATTCATCCTCGGCAGTACTTGGTCTGCAGTATCAACTAGCTACGAGATGCTGATTCTGTCGCGGGTTTTTACATCTATTAATCATGGTGCTTTTTTTGGCGTCGGCTCTATAGTCGCCGCTGGCCTGGCTCCTCCAGGGCGTCGCGCGGCGGCCGTCGCAACGATGTTTATGGGGCTGACGCTTGCCAATATCATTGGCGTGCCAGCGGCTACCTGGGCAGGCGAACATCTGGGGTGGCGCGCGGTCTTCTGGGCAATTGCAGCTATCGGCGTGGTGCAGCTAATCGGGGTTCGCGTGGCGCTGCCTGATATTCCGGGCAGCAAGACGACCAATGTTCGGTCAGAACTTCGAGTCTTGATGCAGAAAAATGTCCTAACGCCACTGTTATTGACCGTTATGAGCAATAGCGCCGTATTCACCGTGCTCACTTATATCGCTCCTATCTTCCAGGCCGAAGCAGCCGCCTCGGTCAACGTGGTCATGGTCATGTTGTTGATCGCCGGGATTGGAATGACCGTTGGCAGCTGGCTCGGAGGAAAATTCGCAGATTTGTCGGTGGATAGAACAATCACCGGATCACTGCTCATCAACGTGCTCATGCTGGGTGCCTTTGCTGTGTTCATGTCGAACATCTATGTGAGTGCGGTCATCATCTTTGCTTGGGGCGCGGCGAGTTTTGCTCTTATTCCGCCCATTCAAGTGCGCATCATGTCGGCGGCGAGCGGAGCCCCGAGCCTGGCTTCCGCCGTCAATATTGGCGCATTTAATCTCGGCAACGCGATCGGCGCAGTGGTGGGCGGATGGGTCATCGGTGCCAACCTGGGCTATCCAGCCGTTGCCTCTACCGGCGCTGCGATCGCGATTATCAGCTTGATCATTGCAGTGCTCTCGCGCGGTGATAACTCATCGGTCGATGCGGGCCAATTCATAGGCCACTAAGAGACGCTTCGACCTATGAGGCGAAGAACGCCTATATCTAAGGAAATTCTCATGTACAAGCATATTCTTCTTTCGACCGACGGTTCAGAAGTGGCCCAGAAGGGTATCGAACAGGGTCTATTACTGGCGCAGGGGCTCGGCGCCAAGGTAACGATAATTACCGTCACTGAGAAACTCCATACCTATGCAGGGCCGGCCGGAGGCGCTGGGTGGGTCCCCGCACCCGATGAAATGGCCGAATATGAGGCCGGCCGAAAGAAGGCAGCCGAGAAGGTTATTGTCGACGCAAAGGAGGCAGCCGACCGACTCGGGATCCAAGCGCAGACATTGCATATTCCAGATGCGCTACCAGCCGAGACTATTGTGGCGACTGCACAGGAGCGCGGTTGTGACCTGATCGCTATGTCATCACATGGTCGCCGTGGCCTTGATCGTCTGCTGCTGGGAAGCCAGACCTCGGAAGTCCTCGCCCACAGCCCCGTAGCCGTCTTGGTTGTTCGCTAGGCCGGCTATGCACATCTGGAAATCGGCGGGTCATTGATGAGGTGCTCCTCGCGCACGAGGGAGGATATTCTCGCAATCAAAAGTCCATGCACTCAAGCAGCGGAAATATTGATGACTGGCCAAATAACATTGGATAAATCCATGAAAAACAGCACGAATTTGGAGCATTCGGCTTTTTTTGATGCGACGTCTTTGTCCCAGCGTTTTGTTGCCGATCTACTCGAAAAAGCTGACATCCGCATCAACGGCGACCGTCCCTGGGATATCCGCTTCAATGCCCATGGGGTAATCGAGCGGGCACTCGCGCGTGGCAATCTGGGGCTGGGCGAGAGCTACATGAGCGATGACTGGGACGCCGAGCGACTCGATGAATTTTTTCATCATTTGCTTCGCGCACGTCTGCCCGATCACATCAAGCCCCGCAAGCTTCTCTTCCATCACCTGCGCACGCGGATGTTCAATCGGCAGACAGCCAAGCGTGCTTTCGAGGTTGGAAAGGTCCACTATGACCTAGGCAATCACTTCTTTGCGGCCATGCTCGACAAGCGTATGACCTATACGTGTGGTTATTGGAAGAACGCCGATAACCTGGACCAAGCCCAGGAAGCCAAGCTGGATATTGTCTGCCGCAAACTCGAATTGGAACCCGGCATGCGAGTGCTCGACATTGGTTGCGGCTGGGGCAGCTTCATGGCGTATGCAGCCGAACACTATGCTCTGAGGGTAACACTGTCGCCGACCCCCTTGAGAAAACGGCGGACTTGGCAGCGCATGCCGAGGCACTCGGATTTACGCGCTACTGGATCGCCGAGCACCACGGCCTGGCCGGAGTCGCTTCATCCGCCACTGCGGTCTTGATCAGCCATATCGCCGCCGCGACGAGAACAATCCGCGTGGGTGCAGGCGGAATCATGCTTCCCAATCACGCACCGCTCGTTGTGGCTGAGTAATTCGGAACGCTGGACGCACTCTATCCGGGTCGAATCGATCTCGGTCTTGGCCGTGCACCAGGCGGTGACGGACGCGTTATCCGCGCGCTACGCCGTACGCTGGAGAGCGACCCGAACACGTTCCCGTCGGACGTGGCCGAGCTTCGGAGTTACTTCGCCGATGACGGACAAACCGGGGTTGTAGCGATGCCCGGGGCGGGCGCGAAACCACAGATTTGGATACTGGGTTCCAGCCTTAACGGCGCAATGCTGGCAGCGGCTCTCGGGCTGCGCTTCGCGTTCGCCTCCCATTTCGCACCGGATGTACTGGATCAGGCGCTGTCGACTTATCGCCGCGAATTTCGTCCCTCTGCGCTGCTCGCCGACCCCTATGCCGCAGCGGGGTTGAATGTCTATGCTGCCGATAGCGACGAGGAGGCTGAGCTGATCGCGTCATCGCAGCAGCAGTTTTCGGTCGAGCCTTCTCGTCCGTGCTGGCTCAATTCGAGAGTTAAGCAGGCAATGCGATGGAATTGCGACATTTACGATGTTTTCTGGCAGTTGCTGAAGAACTCCACTTTGCTCGGGCCGCGGAGCGGCTTCACATTGAACAGTCGCCGCTTTCGCGTGCCATTAAGGAACTGGAAGAAGAACTGGGCGTGATGCTGTTCGCCCGTACTACGCGCAGCACACGGCTGACTCGCGCAGGCGCACTTTTCCTGGAGTACGTTCTGCGCATCTTCGCCGCCTTGCAGCAGGTACGTGACAGCGTCAAGGCTGCTGCCAACGGCTTTCGTGGTCAGTTGCGCATCGCTTTGTCCGACGGCATTACGCCATCGCGCATGGCGAAGAAGTTGCCAACTCGGCCGATGGCGTAAAGGCGGCCCGATCGCGCCCTTCATTCCTAAGGACCGGGCGTTGTCGACAGCCGAGGTCCGGGTGGCCTTCCATCAGTTGGAGTCCATCGCGTCCTATCCGACCATCCGGCTGGCCTTGCGCCTGATTCTGCTGACGCTGGTGCGCAAGAGCCAACTGATCCAGGCCACCTGGGATGAGGTCAACAATGGGTGGACATGGTGGAGGCGTGGATCGATCGGCGCTCGCATGTGCCGAAGCGCGTGCCTGAGCAGGGGAGGAGGGTGGTGTGTACTTCCCCAATGGCGCGGACATCAGTCCATCGTGGCATAATCGTTTTTGTGCAAAATTGAGTCAATATAACTAATTTTGTTCATTCATAATCGTTGTTCGCCAGGATGCTGCCTGCAAAACTATTTTTGAGCATCGACATCCCTCTTTACTCGGGAGCCCATCATGAATGACTTGCCTGCAGATCCTATCGGTGCCGCCTGGCTAGCTCAGGCCTATGGGGTGCTGCCATTGGGGCGGTTGCCTGTGATGAGCCGGATGGGGGGGCGACGCGCAACCCAGGTTAACGAGGGTTTCCGTTTGGAGACCTATACGGAACCCATGCGACCGGCTGCCGAGCCCGCTGCGCATCTGCAGTTCCACCTGCGGCATGAGGTGCCCCACCTGGAGTTTCTGGCCCGTCTTTTCGAGCGGACGGGGCCGGACTTCGTCCAGGCCTGGGTTGCGGGCGAACCCACCGGTCAGTACGCGCGCCGTGCCGCGTTTCTGTATGAGTGGCTGACGGGGCATGTTCTGGAGGTGCCCGAGCGGCTGGGCGGCAACTACGTCGATGCCATCGACGAGGCGAAATTGGTCGCGGCATCCAGCGACTGGGTGACCAAGGTTCCGCGCTGGCGGGTGAACGACAACCTGGCAGGCACACGCGAATTCTGCCCCATCGTGGTCAAGACCGACGCAGTAGAGACGGCAGCTGCACTGGCAGTGTCGCGCCTGTTCGGCGAACTCACGGACGAGTTCGGCGAGGACCTGCTGCAGCGTGCGGCGGTCTGGATGACCTTGCGCGAGAGCAAGGCCAGCTTCGCCATCGAAGGCGAGGCCGACCGTGTGGGGCGGGTACAGCGTTTCGCCGATGTCATGGCACGACGCACAGGACAAGGCGAAGTACCGCTGAGCGATGCCGCATTGGCAGCCCTGCAACAGGAAATATTGGGCGATCGGACCACGATCGCGCACTTCGGGATTCGGCAGTCGCCTGTGTTCGTTGGCGAAATGGTTCGCTACCAGGAGGTCGTGCACTACGTGGCGCCTGCGGCCGACGAAGTCGACGCGATGCTCGAGGGGCTGCGAGTGTTTCTCGACAGGACCGAGGGGCAGTCGCCGGTGATGCGCAGCGCCGTTGCGGCGTTCGGCTTCGTCTATATCCATCCGCTGGCCGATGGCAATGGCCGCGTGCATCGATTCCTAGTCAACGACATCCTGCGGCGCGACGGCGTGATTCCGGACCCCGTGATCCTGCCGATCTCGGCGGTCATCACTGATGACGCGGGCGAGCGGCGTGGTTACGATCGGGTGCTGGACCAGGTGTCCAAGCCTCTGATGCAGGCCGTGCGCGACCACCTCGCTTTCGGGTCCACGCAAACCGCCTATCCGGACGGCGTGTCGTCGAATTTCGTCTTTCAAGGTGGCGACCAAGCCAGACCACTGTGGCGTTATCCGGAACTCGGGCCACACGTAGTCTTCCTGGCCAACATCGTCAGCCGGACTCTGACCGAGCAGATGCGCGAGGAGTCGCGCTATCTGCGCAGTCATGCGCGGGCGCGGGCGGCATTGAAGGAAGTGGTCGAGATGCCTGATCACCAAGCTGACCGGGTTCTGCGTTCGATCGAGCAGAACCGTGGCGAGCTGAGCAACGTGCTAGCCAAAGAAGTGCCCATTCTTGCACGGCCCGGGGTATGGGCCGAGATCGTCGATGCTGTCTTTCAGGCTTTGGGAGAGGAACGAGCAGATATGGCAGTGATCGACCGATATCGCCTCGGTAAACCTGTGGGGCGCTGATGTAGAGCGAGCCTGCATTGGTTGTTGTCATCTGGCAACTATGGATTTTCATTCCAGCATCGGCGTTTGAACGAAACGGAGAGCACGCGCTTATCTGTGCGCTCCCGAATCAGGATCGAGCAGAATGATGAAATACACCTTCATCCTGAAATACCAGCTTGCCGACCATGACTGCAATCCCGTTGCATTGGTCGAGCGCTTGGGTGAGGCCGGCTTCGACGATGCTCTGGTCGGTATCGGACAGCCGGGCCGTCTGGCGCAGGAGTTAACCTGCGAGGCGTCGGATGCGGATGAAGCGGTTCGCAGCGCATTGGCCTGCGTGCGCCGCACCGTGCCCTCAGCCCGGCTGATCGAGGTCGCGCCGGATCTGGTTGGGCTGACCGATGTGGCGAAGGAGGGCGGCGGCTTTCGCGTTCAGTGTCCAAGGAGCTGGAAGCCTTGGTTGGATGAGAGGCGCTCTCGGCCAGAAGCGGACGCTCACCTTACTCGTCATTAACTTCTTCCGCGCCAAGCTCACCAGCGGGTTTAGCAATGATCTCCAGCTCAATTGGGATATCGAGCTGATCCAGTCGATCTGCAGCTGCCTGCAGGCTGACCTTGCTGAAGAATGGGAGATCCAAGCTTCTATCTTTGTAGGGCTTACGCATTATTCCGTACACAACGGTGTACTCAGTACGGGCCACTTTTCCATTAATTGTGGGCAGTAGCGATAGAGAGCTTGCTCGCCGCTGCCTGACGGCTTTCCGAAGACTCTTTCTAAACTCTGCATCGCTGACCAGTGCTGCGGCGCTGACGATTCCCTGTGCCCAAAGATGGCTGATGGGCCCGGAGGAATGACCATTATCGGCTGTGATCAATGAGCCCCGTAAATTCAATTGCCAAAACCATGGCAGTGACAACACTCGATGGGACATGATCAGCCCGCGCATTCAGACGGGTGAAGGCCTCTGAATTCAGATTTGCCAAGTAGATTGAAAATCAAACGTTTTAATACTCGTGATTAAATCTTTAATCAAAAAATTTTCATTGGCCTTCAAAAATGCAACACAGGTAAGCGCTAACGCCTGAAGGTCAGAAATTGGCGTGAAGGCAAGTGCACCTGACCGCGAATGCTTCAAAGACGCTGGAATAATTGCGTTTCCCACCCCCATTTCGACGTAGGAAAGGATTGTAGGAATGATACTTCGGTAAGAGTATTTTGGCACTAATCCACGTTCATAGAAAAGGCGAGAGAGCAGGTCGTTAAAATAAGGGGAAATTTTATTGTCATATTCGATCAGTGGGCTTTGGATAGTATCGTTTAGGCTTACTGAGTGTGCGCTCGTCTTATCACTATTTGCTCTCCGACAAAAAAGTAGTGGCTCGGTATACAGCGTTTCTTGTTGCACATCAGGATCTGTGCTGACTGGCCGCATAATCGCAATGTCTAGCTTCCGCTCACGAAGTGATGCCACCATCTCTACGGAATTGAGCTCGAACAGTTCCAGATCGATGTCTGGCCTTGAGCTACGGAAATGGTGGATAGCGCCCGCTAGGGAGGAGCAGGCAGCGGTTGGCGTAAATCCGACTTTTAGAAAGCCCCCCTCACCATTCGCAACCTGCCTGACGCATCGCACCATATGGTCGGTATCTGTCTGTAGCTGTTTAGTCATTCGCAAAAGTAACTCACCCGCTGGGGTAAGAAAAACTGCTCGGGTGCTCCGCACGAACAATTGCACCTTCAAAACAGACTCCAGCCGCTTTATCTGCTGAGTGAGCGCAGGCTGGCTGATGAATAGGCTTACGGCTGCTTTTCGGAAATGAAGGTGCTCAGCCACTGCTACGAAGCATTCCAAGAGGCGGAAATCGATCATATTGATCACCTGTGCAAAATAGTTCGATCAAAAAATACGAATAGATCTTATCAATCATGGCCTGTAGGATCAATTTTGCCTGCCAGCTTTGTAACGATCCAAACACACTTCTTAGCCGTGGTCCGCTCTTGGCGGGTCTCTGGCTGCCTTTAGGATAAGATAATAATGAATCAGAAAGTTCTATCTAATTACGCTCGTTGCCAAGGCGCAGTAAAGCAAGCCGCAGTCGGAATGACCTTGGCATTGATACTTTCTCTGGTGCCTTTCAGCGCCAATGCTGATACAGCTGAGAAGCCGCACGTAGTGGTTGTAGGAACAGGCGGCACAATCGCTGGGTCAGGCACGTTGGCCACCGACACGTCGACCTACAAAACTGCTTCGGTGGCGGTCGATAAGATTCTCGAACAAGTGCCGGAGGCTGCAAGATTTGCCAACGTCACATCCGAGCAGCTGTTTCAAATTGGCAGCAAGAGCATGAACGAAGAGTACATGATCAAGCTAGCCAAACGAGTCGAAGCGTTGTCGGAAGACCCTAGCGTCGATGGTATTGTGGTTACCCACGGCACAGACACATTGGAAGAAACAGCGTATTTCTTGAATCTGACCGTTCATACTAACAAGCCAATCGTCTTCGCGGCATCAATGCGCCCATCCACCGCTATTAGCGCCGATGGGCCTCTCAACCTGCTCGATGCCGTCGTCATTGCCGCATCCCCCGATGCGAAAGATAAGGGTGTTTTGGTATCGCTCAACGATGAAATCCATAGTGCCCGCGATGTCAGCAAAACAAACTCATTCAAAACTGATACTTTCAAATCCCCGTATGGTCCTCTCGGCTACGTAGTAGAAGGCAAACCCTTTTTCTACCGTAATATTGCCAGACCTAACACGGTGAATTCTCAGTTTGATATCAAAAGCATTGATAAGCTGCCGCGCGTAGATATCACGTACCAATACACGAACAGCGACATGACGGCCTTCGACGCTTTTGTGAAGGCCGGCGCCAAGGCTATCGTAATCGCCGGAACAGGTAATGGAAACGTCTCTGATGCTCTGCTACCTGACCTTCAGAAGCTATCCAGTGAAACCATCTTGGTTCGCAGCTCTCGTACCGGTACTGGGTCGCTCTATCGCGGTGCTTCCTACGATGGGGATACCAAGAATGGCTTTATTGCTGTGGACGATCAACCACCAGTTAAAGCACGTCTTCTGACAGCATTGGCTTTGACCCAAACCAATGACCCAGAAGCTGTTCGGGAAATCCTCAACAAATACTAAGATTGATCAAGTCAAATTCAAGATTTTTTGACCTGCTAGCATTTCCCTCGCCAAATTCCGGCAGGTATCTGGCGAGGTTCTAGCCCTTTCAAGGGCCTGCTAGGTCGTATCCTAATCCGGCTAGGCGCTCACTTACGGCCACCCATTCATTGCCGTCTAGACTTCTTTACCTCCTTCTGTCGTGACATCTCAAGACTCTTGTAGACTGATTGCTATCGACCTATTGAGGCAGAGTACCGAAGGAACTGGAAGTCGGAGGTCGCACGATTTGTCCGTCGGGTGCGTAGTAATCCTGATCGACGCCGTTTAGCAAGCGACTGAGCCGATGGAAATGCGTGCCGGTACCAAGACCGCGCAGTCCGGACTTCTCGCCTTAAGTCATCTGCATGCGCGCGCTCATTCCAAGGATCGGAAGTAGGCTATTCACTGTTCGCTATTGTGACTTCCCTAAACGTTGACGGTTATTCACCAGGTCATCCGCTTCGAAAGTGAACGGTTCGTCGATTTTAGCCATCCTAAAGAATCTAGAGGCCAGCAGAGCGCTTACTTTGTTCAGCACCCCCTGTTCCCTTTCGCCAGTTAGTTGTGGAAAGAATGTCGATACCACTGCGGCGGCCAGAGAGCGCATTTCCGACGAGGATTTGGTCGTACTCCCAATGCCAGCGCCCCTTGGTAGGAAAGAATGTTGGTTGGTCGTCTTCAAGCAAGTAATTCCAGTTACTGCTTTCCCACATCCATTGAGATGGTTTCATTAGGTAGGGCATTGCAGCATCAGGCCGCACCGTCACCTCATGATTCCGGCCACTATCCCAGATCGTCAATGGACGTCGCTTCAGAAAGCTTAGGGCTCTCTGTCTCAATTGGTAGACTGCCAATCCATTGTTAATTTCACTCTGTAACTGCGCCTGGCTCGATCACTCAGCTACGCCCAAAATGATCCTCCCTAGGTCGAGGTTCCGGCTATGCAATGGCTGCAGATCTAAATAGAGACGACCTATTAAGGGGACAGAGATACGTTCTGCACAGCCTAGCTCCAGAATCAGTGGAACAATACTGGCTTCCGACTCGTCGGCGATCTGTGTCAACAGACGTAGCTCTCCGTTCAAGCCCGATCCAACTCGCTGAGCCGCCTCCAGATAGTCTTGATCGCCAAAGCACAGGACAAGAAGTGGGCGTTTTTCCAAAGCTTTATCAATGGCGCTTTCGACTAGTTCGCCCAATGGCACGTTGTCACGATCCCAGAAAATATCGTGATTCCAATCTAGGCTAGAAATAATACCTTGGCGAACCCACTCTTTTTTCTGAACTTCTGAGCCCTAGGCGTACGAGATGAAGATAGAGTCGCCGTTCTCTGCTGTTGCCATCTGTTCTATCCGCCGGACCGTCGGCTCGTGCTGCCAAGTTACCGTCTCGCTGGCCTGGCTATTATGAGGTGAGTATCAATGAAGCTCATCTTAAAGGGAATGATCAAAGCAGATGAGCCACTGATATAGCAGGCCATCGAGGCTTCGAGCGGATACCTCGAAGCTGTATGCCAGATACTTGGCGAATATCTGATATCCAGCTGTTGCGCGTTTAGCTGAATTCCAGGTATCCAATAGGCCTTCGTTATCACATCGCTGGTCACTGCCGTCCAACTTGGCACGGTGCTTAAGGTTGCACGCAAGTCGCAGGGGCTGACCCAATCGGCGCTGGCTGCTCTTATTGGCCTGAGCCAGTCGCGGGTCTCTCATTTAACTCAATGCCCACGAGCTGAGCGTGGAGTAACTCTTAGCCTGGTGCGCTGCGCTCGCTGGGTCTGGAGTTGACCATTGGAACCTGTGGCAGCCCTGTGGGGTCGTCTGCCGCGCAAACGGATTGGTGAATGGGGCGTCGATCGCACAGCCGCGGTCTGTCCATCTGTACCAACGGTGTTCGCGCTGGACGATGGACGATTCCCGCTCGCAGAGAGATGGAACTGCAGTACGCCGTGGATTGGGTGGGTGTCGACATCGGCCAACCGCTGTCGTTGTCGCTGCCGTTCAATTGGCTGAACCTGCCGCTCAAGGGCGAGAAGGTCGCCAACTAATTCGACAACCTGCTTCCGGACAGCGATGCCATCCGCCGCCGCGTGGCCGAGCGATTCAGGACGGATTCGATCGACCCGTTCGATCTGCTGACAGCCATCGGACGCGATTGCGTTGGCGCCGTACAGATCCTGGAGGAGAACGAGGAACCGGAGGGCTTCGACCGTGTTGAGGCCTTGCCCTTATCCGAGAAGGATTGCACCAAAAGCTTTGGGCGGTCGCTGGCGAGCAGTAGACGCAAGGCAGCCGCTCAGGTGAGTGGTGAACCGACACTTGGTGAAAGGGTCTGGACTTCGACGTGCTTGATCTGCGTCATGTCGAAGCCGACCATGTCTTGCGTGAAACCCGGGCTCGCCATGTAGTCGCAGATCGCCTGCTCGGGATTGGCACCCTCTGCGAAGCGAAGCAGCGCCACGATTTCGCGCGGACGTTCCGCTACTGTAAAGAAGCCTTCAGTGGCTATATTCAGGGCCGCCAGACTGGCGACATGGGCATGCCAGATATCAAGGTAAGCGATGGTGGCATCGTCAGAAGCCAGAAAGTAGCGGCGCAGATGATAGGTAGCCATTTTATGATCCTCGACATTTCGATAGGTTTTGAACGAATGCGCGGGAGTGCCCGCTGGCATTTCAGGATCCGGCGTGGAGGTTCTTCCATACCGCGCCGTAAGCCCCAAGCTCGCTGAAGCCGCCATCCGCGGCGAGGTCGATGCCGGTGAGGAAGCTGGCGGCGTCGCTGGCGAGGAACAGGGCCACTTCGGCCATTTCCTGGGGCCGCGCCGCGCGGCCCAATGGCGTCAAGTCAACCAATTGGCGAAACAGCGCACTGTCGGGATCCATCATCGGTGTCGCTACGACGCCGGGATGGAGCGCGTTGACGCGGATGTTGGCTGGCGCGAACTCGATGGCCGCTGCCTTGGTCAGGCCGCGCACGCCCCATTTGGACGTAGAGTAGCCGGCAACCGGATGACCCATGATGCCCGCGGTGGAGCCCAGGTTGACGATACTGCCGCCGCCGGTGCGCTTCATCAGCGGTGCGCATGCCTGGATGCCGAGAAGCTGCCCCGTCAGGTTGACGTTCAGCATGCGATCCCATTCTTCCCGCGTCGTATCGGTAAGCGCGTGGCGAACGTTGGTGCCTGCGTTGTTGATGAGAATGTCGAGCCGGCCTGCTTGGGCCTCGATCTCGTCAACGACCCTTTGCCACGCCTGGGCATCGGTGACGTCCAGGTACAGGAAGCTGGCTTGCCCCGTTGCGCCGATCTCTGCGGCCAGTGCCTGGCCTAGGAACACGCGGGCCCCCTCCTGAACGAACAGCCGCGCCTCTGCCGCACCCTGTCCACGCGCGCCGCCCGTTATCAACGCCACTTTGTGCTCAAGCCGGCCCATGTCCTTTCTCCCCATGCAGTTCGTCGTACCTGCTGGCCATCGGCGCGGATGCGCCGTGAAACTCAGCGGTCAGCACAATATATTTACGTGTCCTCGGTTTGATTAGAGGCACTGTGGTGCTGATATTTCCAATCAGGAGTGTGGAATGGACAGGTTAGAGAGCATGGCGGTGTTTGCACGCGTAGCGGAAGTGGGCAGCTTCAGCGCTGCGGCGAAGGTCTGCGACTTGTCCGCCACTATGGTTGCCAAACACGTGCAGCACTTGGAGAAGCGTCTTGGCGCCAAGCTGATACACCGCACCACCCGCCGACAGAGCCTGACGGAGGTGGGGCAGGCCTTTCTCGCCGACTGCCTGGACGTGCTCGCCCGTGTCGAAGCCGCGGAAGACGAGGCCAGGGAGCGGAACAGCCAGCCCACCGGGCGCCTGCGGATCAGCGCTACCGTGTCGTTCGGCACGCATGTCGTGACGCCGCTCGTCCACGACTACCTCCGCCGCTACCCCAGTGTGGAAGTCGATCTACGACTGACCGATCGGGTGGTCGATCTGGTCGAAGAAGGCATCGATGTCGCATTCCGGTTCGGCGACCTGCCAGATAGCGGATTGGTCGCCCGGTCGTTGCGTCCCCGCTTCCGGCTCGCATGCGCGTCACCCGAGTATCTGGCGCAGCATGGGGTTCCGGCCACACCGGCCGATTTGGCACGACACGCTTGTCTTCTGTTCCGGGATGGCGCGCCGCGCAATCGATGGCAGTTCGCCAACACACCGCCTATTCAAGTGTCAGGTCGCTTCGTCGCCGACAGCGGCACGGCGTTGCTGTCGGCGGCTCGGGGCGGCTTGGGCGTGGCGCTGTTGGCGGACTTTGAAATCGCCGATGACATCACGACGGGACGGCTGGTCCAGTTGCTGTCCGATACCGCAACCCAGGCGTGGCCTCTGTCGCTCGTTCACTTGGCCGACCGACGCATGACGGCCAAGCTGCGTAGCTTCGTCGCGCTGGCGCTCGAGAGGCTGGCATGACGGCGCACGCGGCACGTGTTAGGCCGTAAAGACTAGCCAGACTTACCTGTCGTGATCATTTCAGCCAGCCTGTCGAGAGGGGTATTTGCGTGAATGGTATCTTGGAATTACGCCAAAGCAGCCGGTTTCCCCCAGGAAAGCGGGTCGGTTTGGTGCTCATACCCGGGCGACGAGCCTGAAAATCACGGCTTCACCAGGCTGGAAAGCACCTCCGACAATGTGTTGATTCCCCAGTGCTCGGCGTATTTCCCATCCTGTACGCGAACGATGTCGATGACGTCGATGGCGACGTTTCTACCCGTCGCTGGAATCCCCAATAGCGTGCCCGAGTGAATGCCGCTGATCGTCTTGCGTGTCGTCACCTTGTCCCCCTCGGCGATCTGGTCGTGGATCGTCACCCTCAGGTTCGAGAGGGCGGGCCGCAGGACGTTCTGGAAGGTGTTCCACATGCCTTCCGGCCCCTTCGGCATTTGCGGCGGCGCTGCGTGGTTGATGAAATCCGCGGCCATCAGCGAGGCGAACGCTTCGGCATTTCCCTCTTGAATGACTTCGAGATTGAAGCGACGCACCACTTGCTTGTTTTTCTCGGTGGACATGCATTCCTCGCTTAAAGGCTGGTTGGAAAGGAGCACTTGCTAACGGGCTGGACAGAGCGCCGTCTGGCGAGCCTGCCATTTCGCTCTAAGGGGGCCCGGCCCTAGGCCCCGCACGTACCTGATTCGAGATACAGGATGGCCTTTGATGCCGTGCGCATCCTGCGCCTGCTGCGTGTCGCTACTCAAGCTTCATGATCGTCCCGCCAGCCTGATTAAGGCGGGCGAGATAGGCGGTGGGGTCGAGCACCACGGCCTCGGCACCGCCGACCTCGGCTGCGACTTCCTCGGCCTTGGCAATATCGCGGCCGCCGATCAGTAGCGCTACGTTGGGGTGAGCGGCACGCAGGAAGCGTGCCGTCCAGCGACCGATGACGCCGGAGCCGCCGATGAGCAGAATGGGATCAGGTGACATGGCTGAGTCTCCTTATGTCGGGCCAAAAACCTACTGTTGGTAGTTTTAGTTTACCAATGGTAGGTTGTGCAACAGGAATCGATGAAGTGAAAAGTGTGATGAGAGATGCGACGGAGGGTGGGGTGGTTTCGCGTAGGCTTTCCAGGACGCAGCGGCGGCGTCAGCTGCTCGATACGGCGCTGCTGATCGTCCGTGAGGAGGGGGTGGATCGGCTGACGCTCGGGCATCTGGCCGCGCGTGCCGGCGTCTCCAAGCCGGTCGCTTACGATCACTTCGGTACCCGGTCGGGGCTGCTGATCGAGCTCTACAAGTCGGTGGACATAGAGCAGGTCAACGCACTGCGCAGCGCCTTGACCACCGGCGAGCGCAGCCTTGAAGAAACCGTCGAGGTGCTCGCGGCGACCTATATCCATTGCTCTGTCGATACCAGTGGAGAAAGGCATGCGCTGGGCGCGGCGCTGACGGGCAGCGAGGAAAAAGGCGCGGTGTACCAGGAGTTGCTCGACGGCTACGTCGTGCTGTTCGCCGCGGTGTTGAAGCCGCACAGCACGCTGTCGCCGGCCGAGTTGGAGCGGCGCTGCGTCGGCTTGGTCGGCGCGGGTGAGGCGCTGTCGGCGGCGATGGTGCGAGGCAGCTGCAGCGAGGCCGAGGCCGCCGAGGCGTTCGCCTCGCTGATCCAGGGCGCGGTGCGCGCGCCCGTGGGTTGACCTTCATCATCGCCGAACCGAAAACCGCGTAATCGAACTGCTGCCGGCGGGATGCGGGGAGGGGCGGTTACCACTGCACGCCGATCTTGCCGAAGTGGCGGCCGCTTTCTTCATGGCGGAAGGCGTCGGCCAAGGCTTCCAGCTCGAAACGGCGGTCGATCAGCGGGCGAATGCCGGTGGTGTCGAGCGCGCGGACGAAATCCTGCTGTTCGCGGCGGCTGCCGACGATGATGCCCTGGAGCTTGGCCTGCTTGGCCATCAGCACGCCGGTCGGCACCTCGCCGCCGAGGCCGGTCAACACGCCGATCAGCGATATGTGGCCGCCGACCCGGACCGCATCGAGCGACTGCGCCAGGGTGCCGGGGCCGCCGACTTCGATCACATGGTCGACGCCGCGTCCGCCGGTCCAGTCCCGCACGCTGCGGCCCCAGTCCGGGTTGGTGCGGTAGTTGAGGGTGCAGGCCGCGCCGAGCTCTCGCAGGCGCTCAAGCTTCGCATCCGAGGAGGAGGTGGCGATCACGGTCGCGCCCATGGCGCGGGCGATCTGCAGCGCCCAGATCGAAACCCCGCCGGTGCCCAGCACCAGCACACTGTCACCCGCTTTCAACCCGCCCTCGGTGACCAGCGCGCGCCAGGCGGTGAGCCCGGCGGTGGTGATCGTTGCCGCCTCCACCGGGTCGTAGCCCTTTGGCGCATGGGTGAAGGAGTTGGCCGGCAGTACCACCGTGCCCTGCGCGAAGCCGTCGATGCCGTCGCCCGGCACGCGGGAGAAATTGCCGATCGTGGCGCTGCCGTCCTGCCAGTCGGGGAAGAAGCAGGAGACGACCTGGTCGCCGGGCGCGAACTCGCTCACCCCTGGCCCGACCGCCTCGACCGTGCCGGCGCCGTCGGCCATCGGTATGCGCCCATCCGCGGCCGGCATCTGTCCGGTGCAGACCAGGTAGTCGTGGAAGTTGAGCGAGCTGCCGTGCAGCGTGACCCGGATCTCGCCGGGGCCGGGCTCACCGGGATCGGCGAGATCCGTCGGCACCAGTCGATCCAATCCGCCGGGCGCCTTCAGTGTGATCGCTTTCATATGCTCATGTCCTTGCAGGTCGTTGCGCAGCGAAGGCGTCGCACCTGTCCGGCAGGGCGGATGCCTTCGCGGGGGATAGCGCGGTTGTGTGTCGGGCCTTGCGCGCTCCAGCGGATGCGCGCAAGGCCCCGCCAGGCACTCGCGGGTGCGTGGTGCCGCGGCATCGCATTCTCCTAATCGTGCCCGGTCACGGCGTGGGGCTCGTAGTGTGCCTCCAACTGCTCGATCTCGTCCCGCGTCAGCGCGAACTCGACCGCCGCTACCGCGTCGTCCAGCTGCCCGGCCTTGGTCGCGCCGGCGATCGGGGCCGAGACGCCCGGTTGGGCCAGCACCCAGGCGAGGGCCACCTGCGCCATGCCGACCCCGCGCGCCGCGGCGATGGTTTCGACTGCGTCGATCACCCGGCCGTCGGCCGCTTCGGTCGCGGCATAGAGCGAGGCGCCGAATACGTCGCTTCCGCTGCGCGCCGTTTCTCCGCCCCTGGGTCGTGCCAGCCTGCCGCGCGCCAGCGGGCTCCAGGGTATCAGCCCGACGCCCTGGTCGGCGCACAGCGGGATCATCTCCCGCTCCTCTTCGCGATAGAGCAGGTTGAGATAGTTCTGCATCGTCGCGAACGGCGTCCAGCCGTTGGCGCGCGCCACCTCCTGCGCCTTGGCGAACTGCCATGCGAACATCGAGGAGGCACCGATGTAGCGCGCCTTGCCGGCCTTCACCACCTCATGCAGCGCCTCCATCGTCTCCTCGATCGGCGTGGCATAGTCCCAGCGGTGGATCTGGTAGAGGTCGACATGGTCGAGGCCCAGCCGGGTCAGGCTGGCATCGATCTCGGTCATGATCGCTTTGCGTGACAGGCCCTCGCGGTTGGGGCCGTCGCCGGAGACCGAATTACGTACCTTGGTCGCCACCACCGCTTCATCGCGGCGGGTGAATTCCTTCAGCAGCTTGCCGACGATGATTTCAGAGCTGCCGGCCGAATAGACGTTGGCGGTGTCGAAGAAGTTGATCCCTGCTTCTACCGCGCGGCGGAAGATCGGGCGGCTGGCGTCCTCGCCCAGCGTCCAGGGATGACCGCCGGCATCGGGCTCGCCGAACGACATGCAGCCGAGGCACAGGCGCGAGACGTCCAGGCCGGTGCGGCCGAGTTTGGTGTATTGCATCGGGTCTCCTCAAAACGGCAGCCAGCGCATCGAGCGATGCGTCGTCCGTTCATCGGCAATTAAGATAGTGCCCCCATCGCGGGGGCACAACTCGAAGAGCAGTCATCGAGGGTGGCGGCGCCGTGCACGCCGCACCATCGATGCCGAGGATGTTGTCGGCTGTCGCGTGGACGCTTCCCTATCGGGCACCCGACGGGCCAAGGGCTGGCAGTGCGGTCGCGTCAGCGAGAAGGGGCAGGGCCGGTGGTTCGGTGCTCGCCGAGTGGTCGAGCTTGAAGAAAGCGACCATGCGGGCCTGTTCGGTGGCTTGCTCCTGCAGGGCGACGGCCGCCGAGGCGGACTCCTCGACCAGCGCGGCATTTTGCTGGGTGGCCGCGTCGATCTGTCCGATGGCCTGATTGATCTGGCCGATGCCATCGCTCTGTTCACGGCTGGCCTGTGCGATTTGATTGATCACCTCGGCGACGCCGCCGGTGTTGTGCACCATCTTCTGCATCAGGCTCTCCGCTCGTCCCGCGAGCGCGTGGCCCTCCTCGATCTGGCTCACCGATTCGAGGATCAGTTCCCTGATCTCTCTGGCGGCGGTGGCGCTCTTCTGGGCCAGGGTGCGGACCTCCTCGGCGACCACCGCGAAGCCGCGGCCCTGTTCTCCCGCGCGGGCCGCTTCGACAGCGGCATTCAAGGCCAGTATGTTGGTCTGGAAGGCGATCGACTCGATCACCCCGGTGATGTCCGACATCCTCTTCGATGCATCGCTGATGTGCTGCATCTGCTGGCTGACCGCCTGCATCATCTCTTCGTTCTGGCGCACGATGGCGCCGCCTTCGGTGACCAGGTCGTCGGCATGGCGGGAGTTCTCCGCCGTGTTGCTGACGGTGGAGGCCAGCTGTTCCATCGCCGAGGCCGTTTGCTCCAGGGCGCTGGCCTGCTGTTCCGTGCGTGTCGAAAGATCCATGTTGCCTTGGGCGATCTGGCTGGAACTGGCGGCGATGCTGTCGGCGGAGCTTCTGATATGACCGATCAGCCGGATCAGGTTGTCCTGCATGTCGGCCATGTAGAACAGCACGCTGCCCTTGGCGACGATGCCCGCGTTCGGCAGCGGGCTGAGATCGCCTTGGGCGATTCGCTGGGCGACCTGGCTCAGTGCCCCGGGCTCGGCGCCGAGCGCGCGCGTCAGGCTGCGGGTGAGGACAAGCGCTATGGCCAGGGCGATCGCCAGCGCCGCGAAGCAGATGAAGACGACCAGGTTTCGCTGATTCGTATAGCGTTCGCCCGCCTCGGCGACCAGCGCCTGCGCCCGGTCACTGGTGTACTGCGCATAGGCATCGGTCGCTGAGATCAGCGCGGCGAGGAGCGGGCGGCACTGCTCGTTCATCATCTCGATGGCCTCCGCATAGCGGCGGGCGAGCGCGGCCTCGACGATGTTCATCGCCACGGGACCGTAGCGGGTTTCCACCTGATCCATCTGCGCCACCAGCTCTCTCGCCTCGGGGCTCGAATCCACGGCGTGCTCGGTCATCTGCTTGAGCTCGGCCAGCAGCGCCTGGACATCGGCGTGCGCCCGCTCCACGGCGATTCTTTCTTCTTCCAGGTCCTCGTCGGTGGTGACCAGAACCAGGTTGCGTGCGGCGATCGCCCGCCGGTCGACGGCCGCGCGCACCTGCTCCGCGAGGCTGGCCCTGGCGTCTATTCCGTCGACGTACTGGGCGAAGCGACTATTGCTCGCACTGAGCGCGGCGATCGAGACCATCGCGACCAGGAAGACGATCAAGACGAGTAGGCCGAACGCCGCCATGAGTTTGCTGCGTACGGTGAGTCCTTCGAATTTCATCGGTTTCTCTTGAAGATACTGATTGGCCGGACGGCGGCTAGTAGCGGCCATCGGACCTTGCACCGTCGGTGCCTGACGGCGGGGCTGGCCGCGGGAGCGGCCTGGTGGCGGCAATCGCCTAATGTTGGGGCATGACGGGTTGGACGCTGTTCCCTGCCTCTCTTCGAAGCTTGAAAAGCGTTTTTTATTATTCCGTCCATTTTCCAATTATCCCGATGGAGGGGATCGGCCATACGAAAGAAAAGACCCTAAAGTTCATGTTGTTTAATCGATGGCCGCTGAGAGAGGGTGTTCGCTTTTCTCAACCCTAGGGCTCGGTCTGCCCGCTGCCATTGACAACCCCGCCGTCCTGGAGCGTAATCGCCATGTGACCATCTGGTCACATGGCATCTTTCGATGCCTTTTCTTGGTCAACCTTGCCGCTACTTTGCGGGGATCTCGCTATGACGATCGGAGTCGCCGCCAGCGGTGCCTGCGCGGGTGCCGCGGTACGGGCCGCGGTGCTTGGGGCGGAGCTTTTCGGGCGCGGTGCGATAGGCGGATTCGCCGTGTTCGCGGTGTTGGATGAGGCGGGGAGGCTGGATTATCGCGTCACTCAGCGCGGTGGCATCGGGGCGCTGGCGCTGCCGGATGCCTGGATGACGGCGAAGGTAGCGGCGGTGATATCCAGCGGTCCGGACCGGCCGGAGCCGTTGACCCAGTTCCTCGTCGGTGCGGCGGGGGTGGGCCTGGTCACGGGCCATCGGATGCCGAACAGTCTTGGCGGCGACGGCGTGGCATTGAATCAGGCGGTACTCGAGCGTATCGCCTCGGGGGAGCCGCCGCCATCGGCGGTGGACCAAGTGCTCGCAGCGAGCCCTGAGCTGGACGCGGGGCTGATCGCGATCGGTGCTGATGGCCAGTTGGGATGGGGCGATAGCGCGAGGGTGCTGCGGCGCGACGATCGGGGAAGCTTCCAGCGCGATGATGGGGCGAGCCGGCTGGCGCTGGCGCATAACTCGATCTTCTCCTCGCGGCCGCTGGCCGAGGCGCTGGGCGAGCTCGCCTGGGCTGCGCTCCACGGCAGGGAAGGGCGGCTGCGTGCGCTGCGACTGAACGCTGCGGTACCGGTTCGGCCGGCCCCGCGCGATGCGGTGCACATCGATTCGCAGGGGCGGGTCGAGCTGATCGAGAGTGCCAACCCGGAGCTTTCGCGGGCGCAGCGCCGGGGCACCGCTATCTACCTCGGCAGCCAAGTGTTGTGCCAAGGGCGGCCGATCGGCTGGGTCGAGACCGAACTGGTCGCCGAACTCGCCGAGGGTATCGCTACGCCGCTGCCGGGCAGTGTGCCATCCACCTTCTTGACGAGTGTTGCCGATGTCGTCTCGTGAACGTACCGAGCGCCAGATCCTCGAGGCGCTCGAGGCGCAGATCCGCGACAGCGGTATGAACGGCGTCGGTATCAATGCGGTAGCCAAGCGCGCTGGGGTGAGCAAGGAGCTGATCTATCGCTACTTCGACGGTATGCCGGGGCTGCTCCTGGCCTGGATGCGCGAGCAGGATTTCTGGACCAGCCGTGGCGACCTGCTCGGCAGCGATGAGTCCAGCGCGCGAACGCCGGCAGCGCTGATCCTCGCCATGCTGCGCGGTCAGGTGGAGGCGCTGTCGAAGAGCGACACCCTGCGCGAGGTACGGCGCTGGGAGCTGGTCGAGCGCAACGAGGTCTCCGCGCCGCTGGCCGACCGGCGTGAGCGCGCGGCGCGCTCATTCATCGACCGGATGGATGGGTTGACCGACGAGGGCGACGTACCGGCGATGGTGGGCATCATGCTGGCGGGCGTGCTCTATCTGATGCTGCGGGCCAAGACCGAGAGCCATTTCCTCGGCGTACCGCTGCGCGGCGAGGAGGGCTGGGCCCGCTATGACGCCGCGTTGGAGCGGCTAATCGCCGCCTTGCCGCCGCCGCTGCTGGAGTCGTCGCTGCGTGAGCTCGAGACGCTGCGCGACGGGCGCGGGGCAGGCGATCGGCCGGCGTGAGCAGAGGCTCGCCGCGGCAGAGGTTTCAAGGTCATTCGTTTCATTCAAGCAAAGGCGCCGGAGCACGGCGTCAGGATCAGCAGTCGTCATGCGTTTTCAATAAGGATAACAATCATGCGATCGACGAAGTGGACCTCACCCGCAGTGAAGGGTTGGATACTGGCCGCGGCGCTGGGCGGTGCGATGTTCGCCGGCCACGCTGCCCAGGCGCAGACGGTGACCGCGGTGATGCAGTCGGGGCTCAGGGTGATGGACCCGATCACCACCACCGCTTTCATGAGCCGTGACCACGGCTACATGATCTACGACACCCTGCTGGGGATGGACGAGCACTTCCAGGTCCGGCCGCAGATGGCCGACTGGCAGGTCAGCGACGACGCGCTGGTCTACACCTTCACCCTGCGCGATGGCTTGCAGTGGCACGATGGCCAGCCGGTCACCGCCAACGACTGCATCGCCTCGATCAAGCGCTGGGCCTCGGTGGACGCCACCGGCCAGGTGCTGATGACCATGGTGGCGGGGATCGAAGCCCTGGACGATCGGCGCTTCGAGGTCCGGCTCGAGGAGCCCACCACCCTGCTGCTCGAGGGCTTGGCCAAACTGAGCTCGCGACCGGCCTTCATGATGCCCGAGCGCATCGCCGATACTCCGGCCTCGACGCAGATCACCGAGTATATCGGCTCCGGTCCGTTCAAGTTCGTCACCGCTGAGTTCCAGCCCGGGGCCAAGGCGGTCTACGAGAAGAATCCCGACTACGTGCCGCGTGATGAGCCATCGAGCTGGACCGCCGGTGGCAAGGTGGTGAAGGTGGATCGCGTCGAGTGGCTGGCGATGCCCGACCAGATGACTGCGATCAACGCCTTGCAGAGCGGTGATGTCGACTTCATCCAGCAGGTGCCGTTCGATCTGCTGCCGCTGCTCGAACGGCAGGAGGGGACCGAGGTCGAGGTGCTCGATCAGCTCGGGGCCTGGAGCTACTTCCGCTTCA
This sequence comes from Halotalea alkalilenta, assembly GCF_001648175.1. Classification (NCBI taxonomy): domain Bacteria; kingdom Pseudomonadati; phylum Pseudomonadota; class Gammaproteobacteria; order Oceanospirillales; family Halomonadaceae; genus Halotalea; species Halotalea alkalilenta. The sequence continues at coordinate 1,638,867 of NZ_CP015243.1, forward strand.
ACCATCTCTACCCGCCGTTTGACGATGCGCGACTGCGCCAGGCGGCGATGTATGCGGTGAGCCAGCAGGACGTGCTCGATTCGCTGGTCGGCAATCCCGACTACTACCGCACCTGCGCCGCGGTGTTCGGCTGCGGCAATCCCAACGAGAACGACTATGGCGCCGAGATGGTGATCCCGGCCAACCTCGACCGGGCGCGCGCGCTGCTGGAGGAGGCCCATTACGATGGCACCCCGGTGGTGCTGCTGCAGCCGACCGATCTCGCCATGCTCGCGCCCCAGCCGGTAGTGATCGCCTCCGCCCTTCGCGCCGCGGGTTTCAACGTCGATATGCGTCCGATGGACTGGCAGAGCGTAGTGATGCAGCAGAGCAACCAGAATCCGCCGGCGCAGGGCGGCTGGAACCTATTTTCCACCTTTAGCATTCTCGCTACCAGCGGCGATCCGTTCGGCAATACCACCATCGCCGCCAACGGCCGCGAAGCCTGGGCCGGCTGGCCCGACGTGCCGGAGATAGAAGCGCTGCGTTTGGACTACGCCCGCTCCACCGACGCGGCCGAGCGCAAGCAGATCACCGCCGAGATCCAGCGGCTTGCGATCGACCAGGGCGTGGTCGCCCCGCTCGGCCAGTTCCAGATCCCCGCCGCCTACAGTGACCGACTGAGCGACGTGCCTCATGCCCCGGTCACGATATTCTGGGGTATGGGCAAATCGGAAGAGTAGGTCACAACTGCGCATGGCCACTTATCCAATGGCGGCCTACCTATTGGCGATGCCCGCTCTCCAGCCGGCCGTCGAATAGTTCGCAGAAGGCGCGGTAGCGCGCTTCGTGAAGCGCGCGCGTTGCCGGATCGGGTTCGAGTACGTGCTCACCAGGGGCAAGATCGCGGGCGACGGCGAGCAGGTCGCCGCCGCGCGTCGGTGCCATGGCGGCCACGGCCGCTCCCAGCAACACGGGTTCTGGTGCTTCGGAGAGCACTACTCGGCATCCGGTGCCATCGGCATAGAGCTTGCGTAGCAGCGGCGAGCGGTTGTGTCCGCCACTCAAGTGAAGGGTGTCGATGGCATAGCCATAGTGGTTCATACGTTCGATGATCGCGCGGGTGCCGTAAACCAGTGCGGTTGCCGCAGCCCAATACACCTTGATGAAACTCTCCCGCGGTGACTCCAGGGTGAGGCCGACGATGGCACCGCGTATCTGCGGGTCGGCCAGTGGCGAGCGGTTACCGATGAAGTCCGGGCGCAGGTGAATGTCGGGGGCGGGGTCGCCGCTTTCCAGACGTTCCAGCAGTAGCTCCGAGAGCGCGCCGTGCGGGTCGTCGCCGAACTCACTGCCGGCGCTGAACAGCGCAACGATATGATCGAGCAGCGCGCCAGAGAGGCTCTGACCGCCTTCGTTGGCGACGAAGCCTTCGCACAGCGCGCCGGGATAGGGGCCCCATACGCCCGGTATTTCGCAACGCTCGGGATGGGCGCCGATATGACAGGTCGAGGTGCCAGCGATGATCGCCAAGCGGTGCGCCGCATCGCGATCGAGGCTGCGCCCCAGGGTGCCCATCGCACCGGCGTAGGCGTCGATCATACCCACCGCGAACAGGCACCCGGTCGAGAGGCCGAGATCCGCAGCGGCCCGCTCGCTCAGATGGCCCAGCGGTTCGCCCACGGCTGCGGCATCTTCGCCGAGCCCGGCGCGCTCGATCACGTCGGCCATGTCGACACGCGCGAGGAAGTCTTGGTCCCAGCCGTGGCCCGGACGCGGGTCGAAGGTCCATTTGCACGCCAGCATGCACACCGAACGCCGGTCGATCCCGGTGCAGTGGTAGCCGAGCCAGTCACCTAGGTCGGCGGCATAGCCGATCCGTGCGTAGAGCTCCGGCCGCTGGCGTTTGAGCCACATCAGCTTGGGTATTTGCATCTCTGGCGACATCACGCCGCCGAGGTTGTCGAGCGGTGCACCGCCGGTAGCGGTGCACTCGGCCGCCTCCTTCGTCGCGCGATGGTCCATCCATACGATGATGTTCCACATCTCATCGCCCGCGGAAAGCGTCAGCGGCGCCCGCGCATGATCCAACAGCACCAGCGAGCAGGTCGCACTCACCGACATACTGGCCACGGCGGCGGGCTCGACGCCCGCTTGTGCCACGGCGCGGCGGGTCGAGTCGCAGATTGCCCGCCAGATGTCGGTGGTGCTCTGTTCGACATGATGGTCGAAGGGACGGTGCTGGGCGATCGGCGCCTTGGCTTCGCCGAGAAGTACGCCATGGTCGTCGAAGACGCCCACGCGGGCGCTGCCGGTGCCGATGTCGACGCTGAGAAAGCAAGTTGGTCGGGTCATGTTCGAGCTGCTCACGATCGTTTGAGGAAGGGCATGCGCAGCGTCATGACGACGATCAGAAACGCACCCCAGACGGCGATGGCGAGATGCTGGCTGGCACCCATCAGGTTCATGCCAGAAGCGATCACCTGGAGACTCATCAAGCCAAGCACCAGAGGCAATACGCGCCCGAAGCCACCGAACGGGTTGGCGCCGGCAAGGAAGCAGGCGAGCACCGTTATCAGTAGATAGCTCTCCCCGTGGCCCACCCGCACTGAGTTGAAACGCGCCAGCATCACCATGCCGGCGATCGCCGCCAGCAGCCCCGAGATCGTGTAGAGCGTGATCAGCACGCGGCGTACGTTGACGCCCGAATACTCGGTGGCGCGCAGATTGGAGCCGACCATGTGGATCGAAAAACCAGTGCGGGTGAACTGCATGAAATAGGCCAGCGCGGCCGCGGCGAGTAGAAAGACCAGAATGGGAACCGGGATGCCCATCACGCTGCCGCCGCCAATCCATTGAAAGCTTGCCGGCATGCCGGAAATGCCGCCGCCTCGGGTGAGGAATTCTCCCAGCCCTTGGAGGAAGATCATCACGCCGAGGGAGACGAGGATCGGGTGCGCGCCGACCCGGGCGACGATGACACCGATCAGAAAACCCGCCGCGGCGCCTACGGCGAGTCCGGCGCCGACGCTCACGACGAGGCCTAGCGCCCCGGCATCACCGAGCGCATTCTGAACCAGCCAGGCCGTCGTCAGCCCGGCGATATTGGCGGTGAAGGTGACCGCCAGATTGAGTCCGCCTGAGATGATCGGCAGCAGCATCGCCAGTGACAACAGACCCAGCTCGGGAAGCTGCACGGCCATCGATCGGATGTTGGCACCGCTCAGAAAGCCCGGCGCCATCACGGTGAAGAAGCCGAAACTCGCGGCCAGCAGCAGCGCCATGACGCCGATCTCGAGCGTGTCGGTACTCAGGCGTAGGCTCCGGCGGGCGGATGATGCGATGGTCATGAGCGGGCCTCCCTGGCCATTGCGCGCTGGGGCAGCAGTTTGTCGAGATTGCTACAGGTGATCGCGGCGAGAATGATGAAGCCGACGATCATGCGGAAGGCGTAGGGTGTCACGCCGAGCAGGTTGAGCCCGTTCTGTACCACGGCGAGCAACAGCACCCCTAGCAGTGCGCCAGTGACAGAACCGCGGCCGCCGCCCAGCGTCGCGCCCCCCAGCACCACCGCGGCGAGAATCGGCAGCTCTTGGCCGATCAGCGCGTTGGGCACGACTTCCTGCACGATATGCGCCTGCATCAGTCCGGCGACCCCGGCGCACATGCCCAGCCAGCCGTAGGCAAAGGCGTGGATCAGGCCGACTCGGACGCCGGAGCGCCTGGCCGCCTCGGGACTGGAGCCGAAGCCATAGATGGCGCGACCGAAACCGGTGCGGGTGAGAATGAAGCCGGTGGTCAGGCTGATCACCACCATCACGGCGACCGGTAGATAGAGCGTGGCGCTACCGCGAGTGGCGGGCAGGTCGATCAGCGGTACCGCGTAATAGAGCCAGTCGGGAACGTCATAGATCGATACGCCGCCGGTGAAGACCATCAGCAGGCCGAAGTAGAGATTGAAGGTGGCGATGGTGACGATGATCGAAACGATGCGAAAACGGTAGATCAGCAAAGCGTTGAACAGCCCGAGCAGGGTGCCTATGGCCATCGACAGCGCGATGCCGAACAACCAGTTGCCGCCGCCGAGTGATATGAGCAGCGTCATCGCCGCGTACTGCACTACCGAGGCCGCGACGGCGAAGGAGATATCGATGCCACCGGCTATCAGCACCACCACCAGTCCGGCGGCGAAGATCATATTCACCGATTGGTTGTTGAGCAGGTCGAACAGGTTTTGAACCGTCAGAAAGTTTTCCGTGGTCAAGCTCAGCACGACACCAAGCCCCAGGATGAGGAGTGCCAGCACGCCTTCGGTACCGAGGTGAAACTTACGCATTGATGATCTCCTCGAGCGACTCCTCAGTGGTGTCCGCCGGTATGAGCTCCTGGCTCACCCGGCCCTCGTGCAGCACGATGACCCGGTCGGCGTTCATCCAGATCTCACCGGCCTCATCGGAAATCAGGATGATCGCCATGCCATCGTCGGCCAGCTGCCGGATGATCTCGAAAATGCCGGCCTTGGCGCCGATGTCCACGCCCACGGTCGGGCAATCGAGGATCAATACTTTGGGGTTGGTCGCCAGCCACTTGGCGATTACCACCCGCTGCTGATTGCCACCGGAGAGCGACGACACCGCAAGCTCCGCGTCGCTGACTTTCGTCCCCAGGCGGCGAATCCATTCGGCGGTGAGCGCTCGAACCCGCGAAGGGGAAAGAAAGCCTCTGGGCTTTTCCAGTTCGCCGAGCACGGTAACGGCGGTGTTCATGTTGATCGACTGGCTTTGCACCAGTCCCAGATTGAGGCGGTCTTCGGAGACATAGGCGATACCGTGGCGGATCGCATCCCGATTGGAGCGTAGCGTCAGCCGCTTGCCGTGCATGCGCATCTCGCCTGCGGTGGGCTGGGTCATCCCGAAGATGACATGTGCGAGTTCCGTGCGCCCTGCGCCGAGCAGCCCGGTGAGGCCAAGGATTTCACCGCGGTTGAGGGTCAGCGAGACGTCTTCGAACTCGCCGCGGCGGCTCAGGCCCCGGAGCTCCAGCACCGGCTCGCCAGAGGGAGCGGTCTGTCGCGGGACGAGATTCAGCTCCTGCCCCGTCATCAGCTGCGAGAGCCGCGCCTGGGTCATTCCTTCGGTGGGGTAGGTGCCTACCAGCTTACCGTTACGCAGTACGGTGACCCGCTGACAGACCGCCAGAACCTCGGCCAGGCGGTGGCTTACGAAGACGATGGAGATACCCTGGGCGGAGAGCGCCCGGGTGAGGTCGAGCAAGGTGCGGACCTCATTGCGGGTCAGCGAGGCAGTGGGCTCGTCCATGAAAATGATTCGCGCGCCGGCGCGTATTACGCGGGCGATCGCCACCAGCTGGCGCCGGGCGATGGAGAGCTCCTCGACCCGCGTGTCGGGGTCGAGTTCGACCCCAAGGCGTTCGATGACCTCGCGCGCCTGCTGGCGGGCGGCGCGATAGGAAAGCGGGCGCATCGGATTCGCCACATAGTCGTCGAAGACGATGTTCTCGGCCACGCTCAGGTGGGCGAAAAGCGCCAGATCCTGCCAGATCACGTGAATGCCCCGGGCCCGGGCCTCCCGGGGGGTAATGTGGCTGATGGTCGTGTCGTCGCCTGCGTCGGTACCGTCGCCGAAAGAGAATACCGCCCCCGCCTCGGGTGTATAGACGCCGTTGAGGATCTTGATCAGGGTACTCTTGCCGCAGCCGTTCTCGCCGGCGAGGCAAAGCACCTCGCCGCGACGCAGTTCGAACGAGACATCGTCCAGCACGCGACTATGGCCGAAGATTTTATTGACGTGGTCCGCCCGTAATGCGAGGTCGCCCATCGTTCTCTCCCAAAAAGAAGGCAAGACGAAGAAAAGTCACGTGCGGTGAAGGAGCGCGTGGTCGAATCAGAGGCCGAGTTCGGCCAGCTCGTCGATCGTCTCCTCGTTCAGCGCCAGCGGCTTCGAGGCGAAGATGGTGTGGCCGTCGAGTTCGATGGTGCCCAGTACCGGCAGATCGTCGCCGTCGGCGATTTCCCCGCCTTCGTAGAGCCGGTTGCCGAGGGCGACGAATGCCTTGCCCGCTTCCAGCGGATTCCATTGAAAACCGCCGGTGATCACGCCTTCATGGACGAGCCGGCGCCCCTGGCCTGGGGAGAAGAGGCCCATCACTTTGATCTCGCCGGCCATGCCGCGCTCCCGTACCGCGCGAGCGGCACCGATGGTGCCCTGGCTGCCGAAGGACATGATGCCGGCCAGGTCGGAGTGCGCGCGGATCAAATCGAGCGTGGTGTTACGGCTGTCGTCGACGCTTTCGGCCACACCGAAGCGGCTGGAGGCTTGCCTCATCTCCGGGCAGTGCTCGGAAAGCCAGTTCACGGCTGCATCGGCCCAGGCATTGTGCGCAGGTACGCTGAGGCCGCCGACATAGACCGCGTACGAGCCTTCGCAACCGGTGGTGTCAGCGAGCAGTTTGGCGTGTTCCTCGCCTAGCTGCTGGGCTGAAATCATCTCGAAGTCGTAGTCGACGTTTTCCGATTCCGGACTCTCGTGAGTCAGCACGATGATCCCTTGGTCGCGGGCTTTCTTGAGTACCGGTTCGAGCACCTGGCGGTCGTTGGGTACGACACCGATCACATCGACTCCGCGAGCGATCAAATCCTCGATCGCGCGCACCTGCAAAGCTGGGTCGGCACTGGTCGGGCCGATCATGTAGGCATTGATGCCGAGCGCCTCGCCCTGTTCTCTGATGCCCTGTTCCATGGCATTGAACCATGGGATACCGCCGACCTTTGCGACCACGGCGACGGTCGGTTTGTCCTGGGCGTGAGCGGTGGCGCCGAACGTTGCGGCGAGCGCGGCGACTATCAAGATCGAGCGTTTCATCATGTCCCCCTGAGTACCGGTGATTGGCGGTGGTGGTGTAGCCGACCACGGCGTTGGCGGTGTTGCACAATCGGTTGTGCATTTTTGTTTTTCTTCTCCCTGCGATGCAATGCTACTTTTGCCTCGTACTCTGAGGAGGTGTTCGTGTCCGACGACAATTCGAAACGGCTGACGATCTACGATCTGGCCCAACTCGCGCAGTCTTCCCCGAGTACCGTCAGCGCTGTGCTGAACGGCACTTGGCAGCAGCGCCGTATCAGTCACAAACTCGCCGATCGCATCCTTGCGCTTGCGCATGCCGAGGGGTACTCGATCAACATGCAGGCGAGGGCGCTGCGGCGTGAACGCTCGGGTATCGTCGGCATGATCGTGCCGATGTACGACAACCGCTATTTCAGTTCGATTGCCCAGGATTTCGAAGCCGAGGCGAGGCGTCGCGGCCTGTTCACCATCGTCTCGTGCACCAACCGCGATCCGGAACAAGAGCGCGAAGCGGCGCGAATGATGCTCGCCTATCGCGTGGAGCATCTGGTCTGCACCGGGGCGACCGCACCCGACGCGATCGCTGAGATGTGCGCCGCGGCCGGCGTTCCCTGTCTGAACCTCGACCTGCCGGGAACACGGGCACCCTCGGTCATTTCCGCCAACCGTGAAGGGGCGCTTCGGCTGACGCTGGCGATTCTCGATCGCTTGGCAGCCGCAGGACAGCCAGAGCAACCTGTCCTTTTCATCGGCGGGCGTAGCGAAGACCACAATACTCGGGAGCGAGTGATGGGTTTTCGGCAGGCCAGGCGTTCGCGCGGCCTCGATACCAGCGAGACGGACGTGTTGGTTTGCGGCTACGAAGCGGACCGGGCGCAGGTGGCGTTCCAGGACTACGTGGAGCGCCTCGGTGGTCCGCCTGGTGCACTCTTCATCAATTCGACGATTTCGCTGGAGGGGATCGTCCGATGGCTTCGCCTGCGAGGTTACGACCTCGATGCCATCGTCCTCGGATGTTTCGACTGGGACCCTCTCGCGGCGGCTTTTCACCCGCGCCTGATGATGGCGCGCCAAGACGTTCCGGCGATGATCGAGCGGGTTTTCGAGTTGATCGATGAGCCGGCCAAGGCCCGCAACCGCCTGGTGGAGGTCTTGCCGAAGCTGATTGGCGTCTGATCCTTTGGCGGCCAGGCGCTAAGGTGGATGGCGCACATTCCCCAAGGCTTGCCGCAGCCGGATTGGCGAGGGGCCCGCGTTGCCGGTGGGCGCATGCTCCCTGCGTGACCATGCCGGCGCCGGGTGCTCCGGCGTGCCGCAGCCATCGAATCGGCGGCTGGGCCTTGGGGGAGGAGATGACCCAAGAGGTAATGGATCTTCGCTGGGAAGTCTCTATCGTGATCGATATGGACACTCACGCCATCGCGGTCGGCGAGCTGGTTCTCGAATGGCACCGCCCCTGAAGAAGGAGATCCCTGATGAGCGTCACCTACCTGATCGAGTTCACCGTCAAGCCGATGCAGCGCGAGCGTTTCCTCACCCTGCTCAATGGCGTGCTCGATGCGATGCGTGAGGAGGCGAACTTTCGCAACGCCACCCTCCATCGTGACCCCGAGGATCCCTACCACTTTTTGCTTCACGAGACCTGGGCCGATCACCAGGACGTGCTCGACGTTCAGCTCAACCGGCCTTATCGCAGTGAGTGGCACGAGGCGCTGCCCGAGCTGCTGGAGCGGCCCCGTCAGGTATCGATGTGGTCGACGGTGCGGGTCGACCGCGCCTGATATTCATTCGAGCGGGCATTCGAGCGGGTGGTCAATCGTCGCCCCGGTCATTGAAGACGACCGAACGCTTGTCGCGCTCGTCGACGCTGAGCCTGAATACATCGGGGCGCGCGTAGTGGCCGACGACATCGAGATCATAACGGGCGCGAACCAGCTCGTCGGTATCGATCTGTGCGGTGATCAGGCCCGGCTGGTCGAACAGCGGGCCCGCGAGCACGTCGCCGAGCGGCCCGACGATCAACGAGCCGCCGCGGATCAGCGCCCGCTCAGGGTCCCAGCCCTCGACCGTGGTTTGCAGCTCGTTCGGCGAGGGCTGGACCTGGCAGGCGCTGACCACGAAGCAGCGCCCTTCGTGGGCGATATGGCGCATCGAGCACTGCCATATCTCGCGTTCGTCCACCGTCGGTGCGCACCAGATCTGCACGCCCTTGGCGTACATCGCCATGCGCAGCAGCGGCATGTGGTTCTCCCAGCAGATCGCCGCGCCCAGCCGGCCGGCGCGGGATTCGACCGTCGCCAGCGTCGAGCCGTCTCCCTGACCCCAGATCAAGCGTTCGGTGCCGGTCGGCATCAGCTTGCGATGCTTGGCGACCAGCCCCTGCTCGGGGTCGAAGAACAGCGCGGTGCAGTAGAGCGTGGCGCCGTCGCGCTCGATCGCGCCGACCACCAGGCTCGCCCCGGTGCGATGAGAGAGTGCGGCGAGTATTTCGGTCTCGGCGCCGGGTACGTCGATCGCGTTGGCGTGGTAGGCGGCGAATGCCTCGCGTCCCTCCGGCAGCCGGTAGCCGAGCCGGGTGCCGAAGATCTCGCCCTTCGGATAGCCGCCGAGCAGGGCTTCCGGCATCACCACCAGGCTGGCGCCGGCGGCGATGATCTGCGCTTCGAAGGCGAGGATCCGCTGCAGGGTATCCTGCTTGCCGGCGGGGGAGGCGCCGAGCTGGAGGGCGCAGACGGTGGTGCGGGACATGGGGAGTACCTCGAGGCTAGGGAAAGGCTGGGAATGCAGGGTATTAGAAACGCGCTCCCGCGCGCGATCAATCACCACTGAGCACCGCCCGCCGTCGGTTCAAGCATCCCTGAAGCCACCGTCAGCCCGTAGCCCTTGTCCGGCTAGAAAGCGGGCACGGCGGCGCCCTTGAATTCCTCTTCGATGAATGCACGGATTCGATCGGAGTGGTAGGCGCGGATCAGCTGCGCGACCCAAGGCTCGTCGCGGTCGGCTTCCCTGACCACCAGCAGGTTGGCGTGTGGGCTGTCGAGGCCCTCCCTGGCGAGCGCGTCACTGGCTGGGTCGATGCCGGCCTTGAGGGCATAGGAGGTATTGATCGCGGCGGCGTCCAGGTCGTCGAGCGAGCGGGTCAGCTGGGCGGCGTCCAGCGCCACGAAGCGCAGCGCGCGGGGATTTTGGGCCACATCCTGTTCGGTGATTGGCCCCCCGGTTGGGTTCAGGGTGATCAGGCCGGCGTGTTCGAGCAGGCGCAGGGAGCGGTCGACGTTGGCTGGATCGTTGGGCAGGCCGATGCTGGCTCCCTGGGGCAGTGCGTCCAGGGTTTCGACCCGGTGGGAGTAGATCCCCATCGGGAACAGTACGGTCTTGGCTACCGCGATCAGCGGGTAGCCGCGAGCCTGCTTTTGCGCGTCGAGAAAGGCCTGGGTCTGGTAGCTGTTGGCATCGATGCTGCCGTCGTCCAGCGCGGCATTGGGCATGATGAAATCGGAGAAGCTGACCAGCTCTATATCGAGTCCCTCGTCCCTGGCCACTTCGCGGACCTGCTCCATGATCGTCTCGTGCGGTCCGCTGGTCTGGCCGACCCTGAGCGATTCGTTGGCCTGGGCGGCGTTGCCGACAGTGGCCAGCACTATGGCGATCGCGATTCTGATCATCGTTTGACCCTCGTCAAATCGACCTGTTCGAGGCCGGCTGTGGTGTCATCGCGCGCGGAAATAGCGACGCTGGGAGAGAAGTTTTTCGCGAAAGGTGCCTTCGGCGTAAGCGGTTTTGTAGATACCGCGGCTTTGCAGCTCCGGCAACACCAGGTCGACGAATTCCTCGAAGCATTCGGGCACCACGGTATGTACCAGGTTGAAGCCATCGACATCGGCCTCGACCATCCATGACTGCATCTCGTCTGCGACCTCGCTTGGCGTACCGACGAAGGCGCCGTTTCGGTTGCCGAGCTTCATCTGCTCAAGCAGCCGTCGCACCGTCCAAGGCTCGCCCTGGTGCTTGCGAGTGAAGGCCGCCAGCGCCGACTGATTGGCTTCGCTCTTGCGCTCGGTGATCGGCTCGTCCAGGTCGAAGCGCGAGAAGTCCACCCCCGTGGAGCTAGCGAAGTGGGTAAGCCCGCCCTCTGGCGAAGCGTAGCGGCAGTACTCCGCGTACTTCTCCTCGGCCTCACGGCTGGTCGCACCGACCACCACGGTGAGGCCGGCCAGGATCCTCACATCCTCGCGGCGCCTGCCTTGGGCGGCGAGTTCGCGGGTGATCCGCTCGACCGTCTGCTTGACCGCCTCCTTCGACAGTCCCATCACGAAGATGCATTCAGCGTGCTGGGCGGCGAAACGGGCACCGCGAGGGCTGCTGCCGGCCTGGAAGATCACCGGCGATCGCTGTGGCGATGGTTCGCTCAGGTGAATGCCTTCGACACGATAGTAGCGGCCGCGGTAGTCGATCGGCCGGACCTTGGCTGGGTCGGTGAATATCCCGCTTTCCCGATCGTAGCGCACCGCGTCGCTGTCCCAGCTTTGCTCCCACAGTCGATGGACGATCTCCATGTACTCGTCGGCACGGTCGTAGCGCTGGTCGTGGGCCATTTGGCGTTCGTAGCCCATCGCCCGCGCCGCGCTGTCGAGATAGCCGGTTACCACGTTCCAGCCGATGCGTCCTTCAGTCAGGTGGTCGAGGGTGGAAAAGCGTCTGGCGAGTAGATAAGGAGCTTCGTAGCTCAGATTGACCGTCACCCCGAAGCCGAGGTGGCGGGTCGTCTGGGCCATGCCCGGGACCAGCAGCAACGGATCGTTGACCGGTACCTGTACAGCGCCGGCGAGCGCCGCCTCGGCATTACCGGCGTAGACGTCGTAGGTGCCGACGATGTCGGCGAGGAACAGCCCATCGAACAGACCGCGTTCGAGCGTGCCGGCAAGCGTGTTCCACCAGTCTTGGCGCAAGTACTCCCGCGAGCGGTCGCGGGGATGGCGCCACAGTCCGTGGCAGATATGGCCGACGCAGTTCATGTGGAAAGCGTTGAGCAGCAATTGCCGGGCCATCACAATGCTCCATGCCGCGGGGGAAGCCGGTCGTTGAGTACGTAGTCGCCGATCGCGTGATATTTCCAGCGCACCGGGTCGTGGAGGGTATGGGTACGGGCGTTGCGCCAGTGCCGATCGAGGCCCAGTTCGGTCAGCGCGGCGCGGGAGCCGGATAGTTCGAACAGTTTGCTGCCCGCAGCCAGTGCGATGTCGGTGGCCAGCACTTTGGCCTCGGCCACTGCGATAGAGGCCTGCGCTACTGAGCGTTCGGTCGGCTCGCGCCGAGCGACGTCGACGATTCGAGCGGCGCGTTCGAGCATCGCCTCGGCGGCTTCGAGGTCGATCGACAGCTCGCCCAGTTCTCGCAGCAGCAGCGGGTCTTTGGCCGCGCTCGGCGCACCGCTGTCGATCCACGGGCGTGCGTGGCTGCGCACGAACTGCTGGGTGTCGGACAGTGCGCCGCGGGCGATGCCGACGTCCACTGCGGTGTGAATCAGCTGCGCGAACGCTCCCAGCGCGGTCGGGCGCTCGAAGGCGGCCTGCATTGGCACCACCGCCGTGTTCGGCACGAATACCCGGTCGAACACCACCGAGCCGCTTCCGGTGGTGCGCTGGCCGAAGCCGCTCCAGTCGTCGATACGCTCCAGCCCCGGCGCGTTGGCATCGACGATCGCCAGTTGGACCTTCTCGTCCGGGCCGATCGCCGAGGTCGGGATCCAGCGGGCGAACAGCGAACCGGTCGCGTAGAACTTGCGACCGCTGATCAAGTAGCCTCCCTCGCAGGGAGTAAGCCGCACCGTACGAGTACTCGAATGCTGCGTGCCCAACTCGGCCAGGGCATTGCCGAAGCGTTCGCCAGCGAGTGCCTCGGCGAAGAAACGGCGCTGCTGTTCCTCGCTGCCGTTGAGCCGGAGAATCTCAAGCGCATAGAAATGGTTCTGCGGGATCTGCCCCAGCGAGCCGTCCGCTGCGCTGATCCGGGCGGTTACCTCGGCCAGCGTCGCGGCGCTGACCTCGGCACCGCCGAACCGGCGCGGCACGGTGATGCTCCACAGACCCGAGTCGACGAAGCGTTTGAGTTCAGGATGAGGCAGGCGGCGTTCGAGGTCGCGTAGCGCCGCTTCACGGCGGAAGTCATCGGCGAGCCGGTCGGCGGCGCGCAGCGCTGCCGCGTCGCTGTCGATGCACTGTGGTGTCGAAGGAAGAGGCGTTTCGAGCTCGGGCACGACGTGCTCCTGGAGGACGGTGTCAGAAGGCGGGGATGACTGCGCCCGCGTCGGTTTTCCGGACGAAGCGGCGCACGAGGGACGATTCTGGAAGCCGTTGGCGTCTAGGCCGTGACGCCGCTGGGCGATCTTGGCCTGCGCTTCGAGTATCTGCGCGCGGGCCGCTGGTGACGCCGACAGCGCCAGTGCCGGTCGAGGCCAGGCGTGAAGAGCGATCGCACGTCCGTTGCTCAGATCCACGCATGGAGAGGGGGATGGACGCCGTTGAGTTCATAGTTGGCGATGATGTGGTATTTCCACCGCACCGGATCGTGAAGGGTATGGGTGCGCGCGTTGCGCCAGTGCCGATCGAGGTTGAATTCCGCCAGGGTCGCGCGGGAGCCTGCGAGTTCGAACAGCTTTTCCGCGCAGTGCAGGCTGGCGCGCGTCGACAGCACCTTGGCCTTCGCCACCAGCACCGAGGCTTGCGCCACGCCGTCGTCATCCAGTGGCGCATCGGCAAGCCGATCGAGCAGGCGTGCCGCGCGATGGAGCACCGCGTCGGCGGCGTCCACACGGATGCGCAGGTCACCGAATTCGCGGATCGTCAGCGGGTCCTCGCTGGCCTTGGTTACGCCACTGTCCACCCATGCGCGCGAGCGCTCGCGCACGAAGGCACTGGTGTCCTCCAGCGCGCCACGGGCGATACCGGCATCGATCGCCGCCTGGAGCAGCTGGGCGAACGGGCCACGCAGCGTAGCGCTGCCGTCCTTGGGCCAGGCGGGGAAGATGTCCTCATCCTCGACCGGAGTGCGGCGAAAGTGCACCGAACCACTGGCGGTGGTGCGCTGGCCTATCCCCGACCAGTCGTCGACGATGCTGATCCCCGGCGCCTCGCGGCGCACGATCAGAGAGACCACTTCACCGTCCGGTAGACGCGCTTGAGTGGGGATCCAGTGGGCGAACATGGCACCGGTGGAGTAGAACTTATCGCCGCTCAGTGCCCAGCGTGTGCCGTCGCGCTCAAGCCGCGCACGTATGTCGAGCACGTCGCGGCTGTGTCGTTCGGGGCCTGCGTTGCCGATGCGCTGTCCCTCGAGCACGGCGGTGTAGATGCGCCGGCGCTGAGGCTCGCTGGCCAAGTGGCTCAGGCGGTAGAGGGTGCCGAAATGATTCTGCGGGATCTGGCCTATCGCTGGATCCGCTTGGCTGATCAATCGGAACACCTCGGCGACGGTGGCGAAGCGTACGCCGGCACCGCCGTACGCCTTGGGAATCAGGATCCCACCCAGGCCGCTTTGGCTGAAAAGCTCCAGCTCTTCCCACGGCAGCCGGCGCTCGCGGTCGCGCAGCGCCGCCTCGCGCGCGAAAACATCGGCCAGCCGCCGCGCGGTCTCTATCGCCTCTTCATCGCTTTCGATCCGGTGCGCGGGAATTTGTGGTGGTATCGCTTTGCGCGCGACCATTTTGGAGGGTATTTCTCTAGGCATGATCTTTCACCACCAGGTAACGGATCCCGACGCAAGGGTTGGCGCCTAACGGAATAGAGGGATTGTCATCAATGGTGGCTAGCCTACAGAGTGAGTTTAGGCGAATGAAATAGACAAGCCTCATGTTGAAATGCACAGGAGAGGGATAACGTCAGTCTTTTCGGGGCATATCCCACTGGTGGATCCGAGGATGGAGCCCTCCCGGCGATGGTCTTGCCTGGCGCTTGTGTGGCGGATGGCCAGCCGCCGCTCTCCGGCGGATGACCCGCCGGCTCAAAGCGGCATTTCGTGCTCGATCCACTCGGTGACCGAAGCGTGCACCGGCGTCCAGCCCAGCTCCAGGCGAGCACGTTTGGCGCGGACGCGGCTGTTGGAGCCGAGGGAGTACTGCGCACGGCCGCGGCCCCAGCGCGGTGTCGCTTGCTCCACGCTCCATGACTGCACCGGACCGGTACCCAGGCGACGAGCGATGGCGGCACCGATCTCGGCGTAGGAGGCCTCGCCGTTCTCGACGAAGTAGAAAGCGCCCGCCGGGGCTTTTTCCAGCGCCAGCAGATAAAGCTCGGCCACGTCGTCGATATGCACGTTCGACCAGCGGTTGATGCCCTGGCCGACTATCCGGACTATGCCGCTTTCGCGGGCCTGGTCTACCAGTGGCGGGATCTGCACACTGTGCGGGTTAATCCCGCGTCCGGTGCCGTAGATCATGGCGTCGCACAGTACCACCGAGCGGATACCGCGATCCTTGGCCGCGAGGACCAGCAGATCGATCGCATGGCGCGGCTGCTTTCGCGGCTCGACGATGAGAGGGGTATCTTCGTCGAAGATGCGCTCGGAGAGCCGGTTACCGCCTACATCATCGCCGACCACGCCGGAGCCGCTGGTGTGCAGCAGCGGCTTGCCTGAACCTTTGAGCCCCTCGATCAGCGCCTCGACTGCCGCGCGGTGGTCGCTGTCGGCTGCGTTGATCACACCGTCGGCGCGATGGGCTTCGCGTACCAAAAGCTGATGATCGTCCAGGCTGCCGAGCACTGGTTCGATGCCCGCAGCGCGCAGCCGCTCGGCTTTTTCTTCGCTGCGGACCAGTCCGCGGACGCTGTACCCCGCGTCGATCAAGCGATGGGCGACCGATCCACCGATGAAGCCGGTTACACCAGTGATGAATACGTTCATTGCACGAACCTCGCTGAGTGGATGGCGCTATCGCCAGCCGTGATGGGGCCGCTCGAGGCGAAAAACGCTCGGGGTAGGTAGAACTGGAGGGCCGCCCTCGTCGTGATGTCCGGGTCGGCCTCAGAACTCCTCGTAGCTTGCCGGGTCCTGGTCGAAGGTGCGTCCGTCCGGGCTTGCCAGAGTGGCGATCAGGGCCATGTCCTCACTGGATAGCTCGAAGTCGAACAGCGAAAGATTCTCGCGCTGTCGCTCGGTGGAGGCTGCCTTGGGCAGAGGGAGCGCTCCGAGCTGGTAGTGCCAGCGCAGGATCACCTGGGGAATGCTCTTGCCGAGGCGTTCGGCGATCGACCCGATCACTGGCTCCTGGAGCAGTTGGTTGGCGCGCCCGAGCGGGCTCCACGACTGGGTGACGATGCCATGCTCCGCGTCCCAGGCGCGCTGCTCGTCCTGCGGGAAATAGGGATGCAGTTCGATCTGGTTGACGCTGGGAATGACACCGGTTTCATCGATCAGCCGCTGCAAATGCTCGGGAAGGAAGTTGCATACCCCGATCGAGCGTACGAGGCCGAGCTTTTTCACCTCGATCATGGCTTGCCAGGCCTCGACGTAGAGGCCCTGGCTCGGGTTGGGCCAGTGGATCAGGTAGAGGTCGAAGTAGTCGAGGCCGGCGCGGTAGAGCGACTCCTCGACGGTAGTGACCGCCTGGTCGAAGGCGTGGTGGCGCCCCGGCAGCTTGGAAACCACCCGCAGCTCGTCACGCGGCACGCCGGCGCGATCCACCGCCCGGCCTACCGCGCCTTCGTTCTCATAGTTGAAGGCGGAGTCGAGCAGCCGGTAGCCGTTGTGGATCGCCCTGGTCATCCCTTCCACGCCCGATGAACCGTTCAGCTTGTAGGTGCCGAAGCCGATGGCGGGCAGCGTAGTGCCATCGTTGAGGGTGATTTGCGGGATGTCGTCAGCAGTCATCTTGGAGACCTCACACGTCGATGGATATAGTCATACCTTTGTTGCTGACGTGCCAGGTTTCAAGTCGAGTGGATGATTTCGTTTGCGCTCGGCTTCACCACGTGCCTCGTCCGGGCACGCGTCAGCTTCGATCGTAAAGGCGTTTTCTCAGCTGGATCAGCTCCTTGCGCAACTCATCCAGATGGAGACCGCCGCACTCGAGCGTTTGGCCGAGTTCCTCGGGGATGTCCTTGGCCATCGCTTGCAGTTCGCGTCCCTTGTCGGTCAGCGAGATCAGCACCTGGCGCTCGTCCTCGCCCGAGCGTCGCCGGGCCAGAAGCGCCTGGCATTCCAAGCGCTTGAGCAGCGGGGTGAGGGTCGCCGAATTGAGGAACAGCTGCTCACCGATCTCCGATACCGTCAGGCCATCGCGTTGCCATAGCACCAGCATGACCAGGTACTGCGAGTAGGTCAGGCCAAGCGGCTCGAGCAGCCGCCGGTAGGCTTTGTTCATCGCCAGCATGGTCGAATGCAGCGCGAAGCAGAACTGCTGGTCCAACTTCAATGTCGAGCTCATCGAAGCTCCCCTGAGCGATACCGGATCGGGCATGAGTGGCGCTCATATACCATCACATTCTCAGCGCGTGTGGTTCGAGCGAGTGGTTGTTGTAAGAATGTTGAGGGTTGCTGAGCGGAAATGCAATCTGCGCTATTAGATCGCGTGCTATTTATTTTTGCGGCAACCCTTGGTTCGAGCTGGGCCCGGGTGGCCGCGCGATCGTCCGCTTGCTCGATTGCTTCCCGCATCCGGATGTTGGCGAAAGCTGGCAATCACGGATCTCCTATGCCGAAGGGCGACTGAGCAGGTAGCTCGAGACCGCGAGCAGAATCGCTCCGACCGCGAGCACTACCAGCAGGGGAGCGCCGCCGAACCACATCAGTACCAGGCTCGCCGCCATCGATACCACGGCGATCAGCTTGGCATAGCGCGGGATGGCGCCACGCTCTCGCCAGTCGCGCAGCAGCGGGCCGAAGGTCGGATGCTGGCGCAGCCAGGCATCGAGGCGGGGCGAACCGCGCTCGAACGCCCAGGCGGCGACCAGCAGAAAGGGAACGGTAGGCATTACTGGCAGGAAAGCGCCGATGATCGCAAGGCCAAGGGCGCACAGGCCGAAGATCTTGTAGCCGAGCGAGGCGAGCCGGCGTGGGCGAGCGGGGGGCATGCGATGTTCCATGTCGAAACGACCAGAGCTGGTTCTAAGCCCCACGCTACACCGCTTGCCGCTTTCAGGCGAGACGCTGCGCGAAACGCGTGGCGAGAAAGTCGGTCGCGAGCTGCACACCCTGCTGGGTGATGGTGTGGGCGACGCCGGGCAGCCGATGGCTCTCGACCTCGACGCCAAGCCCACCAAGCCGCTCGGCGGCGCGCTGGCTCTCGATCGCGGGAATCACCGGGTCGGCCTCGCCGTGGACCAGCAGCAGCGAGGTCGAAAGCGCCGGAGCGAGCGGTTCGGGCGTCGCCAGCCGTCCGGCGAATGCGACCACCGCGCCGACTGGCCAGCGCCCGGAGGCGATGGCATCCAGCGCCATGATCGACCCTTGGGAGAAACCGATCAGCGCGACCTGGTCGAGCCGTGAGGCGAAACCGTGGGACTCGATCAGCTCACCCACCACCCGGTCGAAGTCGTCGCGCGCTCGTTCGACCCGCAGTGAACGGTCGCGCTCGGTGACGCCGTCGAGGCTGAACCATTGATATCCCGGGCCGTGGCCGAACGGCTGCGGTGCGTTCGGACTTTCGCTGGCGGTATCCGGCAGCGCCCGGGCGAGCAGCTCACCGAAGGGGGCGAGATCGCGCCCGTCGCTGCCGACGCCGTGCAGGCAGATGATCAGTCGTTGGCTCATGTTCTCTCCCGGTTGGGTTCGATGAAGTCGAGTTCGGGTCCAAGCGGCACGATGCCGTTGGGGTTGAGCGCCTTGATCGAATAGTAGCCGCGCTTGATATGGTCGATGTCGACGGTCTCGCTGACGCCGGGCACCCGATAGACCCGCTCGAGATAGGCGCTGAGCCTGGGATAGTCGGCAATCCGCCTGAGGTTGCACTTGAACAGGCCGTAATAGGCGGCGTCGAAGCGCACCAGGGTGACGAAGAGGCGCACATCGCTCTCGGTCAGCCGCTCGCCGAACAAAAACGCAGGCGTATCCGCCAGTTTGGACTCGATGGTGTCGAGGGCAGCGAACACGCCGGCGCAGGCCTCTTCATAGGCGCCCTGGGTGGTGGCGAAGCCGGCACGGTAGACACCGTTGTTGAACCGCGGATAGAGCCAGTCGTTGAACTCATCGATACGCTTGCGCAGTGCTTGCGGATAGAGGTCGAGACTGTCGTCCGCGAGGGCGCCGAAGCCATCGTTGAGCATCCGCAGGATGTCGCTGGATTCGTTGTTGACGATCGTCTGGCGCTGCTTGTCCCACAGCACCGGGACCGTCGCGCGTCCGGTGTAGCGGGCGTTGGCTCGAGTGTAGAGCGTATGCAGGTAGCTCGCGCCGTTAACCGGGTCAGGGGAGGCGAAGTGCCAGCCCTGGTCGGTCAGTTCGGGTTCGACGATGGTCACCGGCAGGATCGCCTCGAGCCCCTTGAGCTTGCGCGCGATCAAGGTCCGCGATGCCCAAGGGCAGATCAGCGCGGCATAGAGATGGTAGCGCCCCGGCTCGGCGGTGAAACCGCCCTCTCCGGTGGGGCCAGGCGCGCCGTCCGGGGTGATCCAATGGCGAAAGCCTGAGACCTGGCGGACGAAGCCACCTTTCTCGTCGGTGGCTTGGACCGGATGCCAGTCCCGGGTCCACTTTCCATCCACTAGCATGTCCATTCTCCTCTGGGCTGAGCCTGGCCTCTCTGGGCGGTTCAGCGGCTGTTCGTGACCAGGGCGATCTCGTTGCCCCACGGGTCGAGCAGGGTCTGCTTGGGCGCGAGCCGCTCCAGCGCCGCAGGCGTTGCGGCCAGCACGATCTCACTGAGGCCGGTCGATGGCTGCGTGCGGCTCGGTGCGCCGCGGCTGTTCCAGACGTTGGTGGCGATATGGTGATGGTAGCCGCCGGTCGAGAAGAAGCTGCCTCCCGGATAGCGGCAGGTCAGGTCGAAGCCCATCCGCTGGATGTAGAAATCCTCGGCGGCGGCGATCTCGCCGACCTGGAGATGGACATGGCCGACGATGGTGCCGATCGGAGCGCCGCGCCATTCGCCGGTGGCGCTGGCGAGCAGGCCTTCCAGATCGAGCGCTTCTGTCGTCATCTCCACCAGGCCGTCTTTCCAATGCCAGCTCGAGCGCGGCCGGTCGGTGTAGATCTCGATGCCATTGCCTTCCGGGTCCTGCAGGTAGATCGCTTCGCTGACCAAGTGGTCGGACGCGCCGCTCACCGCTATGCGCTGATCGACCGCGCGCTGGGCCCAGGCACCAAGGTCGGCCCGGTTCGGCAGCAGGAAGGCGGTATGGAACAGCCCCGCTTCGCGTGGTGACCAGCGCCGCGCCGCACGATCCTCGCGCAGGTGCAGCAGTGTTCGGTCTCCGGCACCGAGCCAGTGCTCGGTGCCATCGCCCTTCAGAAGCTCGAGTCCGACCATCTGCTGGTAATACTCACTGACCTTGTCGAGGTCGTTGACCACCAGCGTGACTCGTTCGATTGCAAGAGGCGCTTGGGATACATCGCTCATCGTTTCTCTCCAGGGTCAGTGTTCGGGGGTATTAGCGTGCTTTGCCGAACGGAGTGGGGCGCAGCGCGTGGGCACCATCGCCGGCCAGGGCCACAGCGAGCAGACCAATGATCCACAGTGCGGGGAATTCCCAGCCGCCGCCCGTATTGGTGAAGAAAAAGCCTGCCGCGCCGTGGACGGTGAAGATCGACCCGAGCAGTACCGGGATCACCGCCAGCGCGGCGAGACGCGGCCAGATGCCGAGGATCAGTGCCAGGGCGCCTGCGATCTCCCACACGATGGTGACGTAGGCGAGCGACGCGGGCAGGCCCAGCGAGGCGAAGTAGCCAGCGGTGCCGGCCGGGGTGAAGACGAACAGCTTGAGTCCGGCGTGGGCCAGGAACAGGATGCCGAGCGCCAAGCGAAGCAGCAGCACGGCATAGGGGGCAGTGCGTGAGTCGATCATTTTAGTGTCCTCGATGAAGTATGGGGTGGCGATGCGCCGCCTCATCGAGGACAAGATTGTTCCTTTTCTTTTTGTGACGCTATCCGTTGCATTGGAAGATTATAATTTCTGATATAGAAATTATTCGCTACCAGCCGCGATCCCACGCGGGGGGATCGGGAAAGCGTTCGACCAGGAAGTCGATCAGCACCCGTACCTTCGAGGCCAAGTGGCGGCCCGGCGGATAGAGCGCGAAGATGCCATGCGGTGGGCCTTCGTGCTCGGCGAGCAGCGGCGTCACCCGATGATCACGCAGCGCTGCCCCGGCGATGAAGCTCGGCACCCTGGCGATACCGAGGCCATATTCGGCCGCACGCAGGCTCGCTTCGGCGTTGGAGAAACGCAGCCGGCCTTTGACCGCCACCGTCAGTGGTGCGCCGTCGAGACGGAAGCGCCAGGCGTAGGGATCGCGAAAGTTGGTGTCGATGATGCAGTCGTGATCGGTCAGCTCGGCAGGCATCACAGGCGTGCCGTGGGTCTTGAGATAGTCCGGGGAAGCCACCACCACCACGCGTGCGGTGCAGAGTCGGCGTGCGATCAGGCTGCTGTCCGCCGGGGTACCGATCCGCAGCGTTGCGTCGAAGCCTTCGTCCACCAGGCTGACCACGCGGTCGGAGAAGTTCACCTCGAGCTGGATCTCGGGATAGGTGAGGGCGAACTCATTGAGCACCGAGGTGAGCTGAACCACCCCGAACGAGAGCGGGGCGGAGATTCTCAGCCTGCCGGAGGGCGTGGCCGCGGCGTTTTTCACCGAGGCGTCGAGGTCGTCGAATTCCTCGAGCAGCGCGCGAATCCGCTCGAAGTAGGCCTGGCCGACCTCGGTGGGGGAGAGCGCACGGGTGGTACGCTTGATCAGCTGCACGCCGAGCTCGCTTTCAAGCCGCGAGATCAGCTTCGACGCCTTGGCCGAGCTGATCCCGAGTCGTTCCGCTGCCTTGGAGAAGCTCCCGGTCTCGAGCACGGCGACCAGCATCCGGTCGCACTCCAGTCGTTCCATCAGCGTGCTCCTCTCAGCGCCGTTCTTCGAGCGCCATGCGCACCGCGAGGCCCCCCAGTACGCCTGCCATCAGGTAGCGCTGGAACGCTTGCCAGCCCGGGCGCGCGGCGAGAAAACCCGCGATCGATCCCGCCAGCAGTACGATCAGCGCATTGACCGTGAGACTGACCGCGATCTGCACGCCGCCGAGCGCGAGCGATTGCGCCAGCACGCTGCCGTGGGCCGGGGTGATGAACTGGGGCAGCAAGGCGAGATACAGCACCGCCACCTTCGGATTCAGCAGGTTGGTCAAAAGCCCCATGATGAAAAGCCGGGCGGGACGCTCGCGAGGAAGCTCGACCACCTCGAACGGCGAACGTCCACGCGGACCGAGCGCCTGGTAGGCGAGATAGAGCAAGTAGAGCGCACCGCCGATGCGCAGCACGTCATAGGCGTAAGGGACGGCGAACAGCAGTGCGGTGAGCCCGAGTACCGCGCTGAGCAGGTAGAAAGCGAAACCCAATGCCACGCCGCCGAGTGATATCAGGCCCGCGCGGCGGCCTTGGCAGATCGATCGGGATATCAGGTAGATCATGTTCGGTCCTGGCGTCAGGACCATTCCCAGCGCGATCAGAGTGAAGGTGAACAGCATGGTGGGATCCGGCATGTCGGCATCTCGGCGCGAAGGGGGAGGGCTTCGACTGTATCAGCAGTCGCGACGCCAAGGCAGGGGGCTCGAACGCGGATTCCGCGCTTTCGTTCCAGCTAAAGATTCCGCCGCATCCGACTAGTCAGCCTGACCAGGAGTTTGTTAGATTGGCCCTGACTCGCCTGCACCGGGCGAGCTGACCGGATTCATTTCCATGACCACTCACGCGCAGCTCGATCTTGCCAATACATCGTCGTTCATCGTCGGTGTGGTGCGCTGCGCGGCGAATCCTCCCCCCGTTTCATCCGTCGCGCCTCCCGGCGTGATTGCCGTCGCGCCGCCGTGCGCGATCGTGCTGGGCTGATTCTCTCGCCCGTTCAAACGCTCCCGCTGTTCGCCAGTCTCGCCATCAAGGCTTGGACCGCGTCGCGCCCATGAGGGCTGCGGGAGTTCGTTCGATCATTGACGGATGAACCGATCATGACTGCTTCTTCTTTCTCTCGCTCGGCGTGGGCCGCTCGCGGTGCCATGGTGTTGTTCGTGCTGCTGTGGGGCAGTGCGGCGATCTTCACTCACTGGGGGCTCGAGCACGCCTCCGCGCTGGTGCTACTGATTCTGCGCTTCGTTCTCGCACTCTTCGCGCTTGGCCTGATGTGCCTCAAACGGCGTGCCTGGCTGCCGCCCAAGGGCCTGCGACTGCGCGTTGCGATCGTCGGTGCGATGCTGGTCGGCGGCTACTCTATCTGTTACTTCCAGGCGATGGCCGAAGGGGTCACCCCTGGTGTGCTCGCCACCCTGCTCGGGGTGCAGCCGATCCTCACCCTGCTGGCGATGGAGCGTCGATTCTCCCCGCGGCGGCTGGGTGGGCTGCTGGTAGCGTTTGGCGGTCTTGCGCTGGTGGTGCTGGGAGGGACGAGCGAGGCGAGACTGCCGTGGACCGGCACGCTGTTCGCCTTCGGTGCGCTGGGTTGCATGAGCCTTGGGGCGATCCTGCAAAAGGGCATCGATCTATCACCGCTCGAGGTGTTGCCGCTGCAGTACCTGGTCGGGCTGGCGCTCTGCCTGCTCGCGCTGCCGCTGCAGCCCGCGCGGCTCGAATTGACGCTCGGGTTCGTAGTGCCGCTGCTGTGGTTGGGGCTTGCGATCTCGGTAGCCGCGCAGCTCTTGTTCTACCGGATGATTCGCAGCGGCGATCTGGTCGACGTCACCAGCCTGTTCTACCTGGTGCCGGTGGTGACCGCGGCGCTCGACTACTGGCTGCTCGGCCACCCGCTCTCGGCTTCGAGCCTGGTGGGACTAGCGGCGATCCTGTGCGGGTTGATGCTGGTGTTCCGGCCCGGTCGGCAAGAGAGGTAGGAGATTGAAAAGAAAATGCCCCCGCGTGTGATGCGGGGGCTTATGCGTTGCGCTCGCCAGCGGGTGATCTTCAGGCCGTCGCCGCCCTCATCGGTCGTGCCGGCGGTGGTAGGGCGAAGCCACCGGGATCAAATCTCTGCGTTGTGATAGACGTTCTGGACGTCGTCGAGGTCGTTGAGCATGTCGAGCAGTTTTTCGAACATCGCCACGTCGTCGCCTTCGATCCTGGTGGTGGTCTGCGGCACGAACTGGATCTCCTCGACCTCGAAGTCGAGCTCGCCGAAGGCGTCGGTCAACGCCTGCTTCGCCTTGAAGAACTCGGTGGTCGGTGCGAATACGGTGATCCGGCCGTCCTCCTCCTCGATGTCGGTGACGTCGACATCGGCCATCATCAAGGCTTCGAGCACTGCCTCCTCTTCATGGCCATTGAAGGCGAAGATCGCGCAGTGGTCGAACATGTGGCTGACCGTGCCCTGGGTGCCAAGCTTGCTCTTGGTCTTGGTGAAGCAGCCGCGCACGTCGCCGAAGGTGCGGTTCGGATTGTCGGTCAGGCACTCGACGATCACCATGCAGTTGCCTGGGCCGAAGCCTTCGTAGCGCGCTGGGGAGAAGTCCTCGCCGCCGGCGCCCTTGGCTTTGTCGATCGCCTTTTCGATCACGTGCGACGGAACCTGATCCTTCTTCGCTCGATCGATCAGGCTGCGCAGCGACAGATTGCCGGCCGGATCGACGCCCCCTTGCTTGGCGCAGACGTAGATCTCGCGACCGTACTTGCTATAGACCTTGGTCTTCGCCGCGGCCGTCTTGGCCATCGATTCCTTACGGTTCTGGAAAGCCCTTCCCATGTCATCGTCCCAAGAGATTGTCAACGAGGGGCGATTCTACTCGACCCTGCGTGGCGGTGGCAGGCCCTATCGCATCACGCTTGCTCGCGCGCGCAGGGCCCATAAGACGATCTTCGCCACGCCTGCACTCATTTGACTTTCATATGAAGCGGATAGCGAGCTTGCAATGCCACGCCGCGACGCTGGCGGCTATGCTTTGGTTACCGACCGACGGCTCAGGAGATGAGAGCACCATGTCCGAAGGCAACCACGGAGCACCCAACGGCGGCGCGGATATCGATCAAGCGGCGATAGAGCTTGCGAGCCAAGTGTTCGACGCCGCCCGGCGCGGTGACGTCGAGCGGCTGAAAGCCTGGTTCGCGCAGGGGCTGCCGCCCAACCTGAGCAACCAGAAGGGCGACAGCCTCTTGATGCTGGCGAGCTACCACGGTCAGCTCGAAGCGGTGAAGCTGCTGCTCGAACGGGGAGCCGATCCGGACCGGCACAACGACAATGGCCAGAATCCTCTCGCCGGGGCTGCGTTCAAGGGCAATCGAGCGATGGCCGAGCTGCTGCTCGATGCCGGCGCCGGGGTCGACGCCGCTGCGCCGGATGGCAAGACCGCGCTGATGTTCGCGGCGATGTTCGACCATCTCGACCTCGTCGAACTGCTGCTGGCCCGCGGCGCCGATCCTTCGGCGCGTGAGTCCCGCGGCATGACCGCCGGTGAGCTCGCCCGTGCGATGGGTGCGGCGAACGCCGCGGCTCGGTTGGATGTCCCAGTGTGAGGCCGGGGCGCAGCACTCCTCTGCGAGGGGTGAAATGAGCCGATGCGATGAGCATGATTCCAGCGGCGAGACGCCTGAAGGGGCTGCGTGCTACGTCGTTCATCACCATGCCGCCAGCCATGATCACTTCGATCTGCGCCTGGAGCTCGACGGCGTGCTCAAGAGCTGGGCGCTACCCAAGGGACCGAGCCTGTCGCCGGGGGAGAAGCGCCTGGCGATCGAAGTCGCCGACCACGCGCTCGACTATGCCGGGTTCGAAGGCGTGATCCCCACGGGCCGGTATGGCGCTGGCACGGTGATGCTGTGGGACCGTGGCCGCTGGTGGGCGACGCATCCACCGACGCCGGATCAGCTGGACATCGCGCTGCGTGGCGAGAAGCTTCACGGCGCCTGGACGCTCAAGCGGATGAGCGGCAAGCGCAATGCCGACGGCAAGCAGTGGCTGATGATTCGCCGGCACGGCGACGATCAGGCGGTACTCGCGCCTGAGGATCGCAGCGTGCTCAGCGGTCGCAGCATGGACGAGATCGCCGAGCAGGGCGGGAAGAGGGCGCAGCCGGATCTCTTCACGGACGATGACAGGGCCTAGCGGCGCTGGGGATCGGAGGTTGGCGTCAAGGCGTGGTTCGACTGCTGTCGTCCCTCGCCGGCTATCCGAGCATCCAGAGCGAGTGCAGCGAGTCGAGGGACACGAACGTTCGTGGTGAGCCGGGCTTTCGCTGACTTGGGCAATCTTGCAAGACACCATGGAGGCCCGAGTCGAACCACGGTCTCATCGCCGCCGCCCGATCCCTCGACTGGCGCCCCTCATTGCCGAGCGGGTACTCGACCTTGGCGCATATGGGCGCCGCTCGGGACGAACGGGGGTATCCGTCCGTTCGTGGTGAGCCGGGCCTTCGCCGACTTGGGCAATCTTGCAAGCCTCCATGGAGGCCCGAGTCGAACCACGGTCTCATCGCCGCCGCCCGATCCCTCGACTGGCGCCCCTCATTGCCGAGCCGGTGCTCGATCTTGGCGCATATGGGCGCCGCTCGGGACGAACGGGGGTATCCGTCCGTTCGTGGTGAGCCGGGCCTCGCTGACTTGGACAATCTTGCAGGACCTCATGGAGGCCCGAGTCGAACCACGGCCTCATCGCCGCCGCCCGATCCCTCGACTGGCGCCCCTCATTGCCGAGCGGGTGCTCGATCTTGGCGCATATGGGCGCCGCTCGGGACGAACGGGGGTATCCGTCCGTTCGTGGTGAGCCGGGCCTCGCTGACTTGGACAATCTTGCAGGACCTCATGGAGGCCCGAGTCGAACCACGGCCTCATCGCCGCCGCCCGATCTCTCGACTGGCTCCCCTCATTGCCGAGCGGGTACTCGATCTTGGCGCGTATGGGCGCCGCTCGGGACGAACGGGGGTATCCGTCCGTTCGTGGTGAGCCGGGCCTTCGCTGACTTGGACAATCTTGCAGGACCTCATGGAGGCCTGAGTCGAACCACGGCCTCATCGCCGCCGCCCGATCCCTCGACTGGCGCCCCTCATTGCCGAGCGGGTACTCGATCTTGGCGCGTATGGGCGCCGCTCGGTTGGGAGTCCCTTGCGCTTTCGAGTCGAAGGGAGCGAAAGGGATTCGAATGCAATCCTCACAGCCTGAAGTGGCGCGCGATCGTCTCCTCGAGCGCGCCGAGCGCGGGGTTTGCCTGCTCGGGCGCGCGTTCGAGGATCACCCTGAACGTGGGCATCGATGGCAGCCAGTCGAGCTCGACCATTCGAGGGGGCAGGCGAGTGCGGTCGAGCAGCGTGATGGCGAGGCCGGCCTCGACACTGGCTTCTATCGCTTGGCTCGAAGGGCTGGTCAGAACTTCGCGCCATTCGATTCCCGCATGCTCCAGCGTGGTCAGCATCGCCTCCCGGTAGGGGCATTGATCGGCATGCAGCGCCAATGGCAAGGGGGCGCGGACGGTGTCGCCGAGCGCTGCGCCGGTCGCCCAGACTGGGGTGGTGTGGGTCAGGCAGCGAGGCGCGGGCGATGTCGTCTGCTCGCGCGCGGCTTCGACGCTCACCGCCATGTCGAGTCTGGCACTGCGCAGCTGCCGTCGCAGCGTGAGGCTGGGGGCGGTGATGATCTCCAGGCGGACGCGAGGGTGAGTGGCGTTGAAGTGCGGGATCACTTCGCGCAGCAGGTGAACGGCGTATTCGTCCGGCACGCCGAGGCGGATCAGACCCTCCAGCGGCGGGGCCAGCAGGTCGTCGACCAAGCGGTCGTGACCTTCGAGTAAGGCGGCGCTGCGCGCCAGCAATGTTTCTCCCAGCGGGGTCAGCGAGACGGACTGGTTGTCGCGCGCAAGCAGACGCCCGCCGCACAGGCGCTCGAGCCGGTGGATGTGAGCGCTGATCGCCGCCGGGCTCTTGTGCAGCTGCTCGGCGGCGGCGCGGAAGCGGCCGAGTCTGACCACGGTATGGAAGCTGCGTAGCAGTTCGATGTCGAGGATGGTGGGCATGGTCTTGTTTTCCTGAACTACTCGTACCGGTAATATTGATTTATTGAGCGCCTGCGCTTGGCTACCGTCAAGTTCCGCTGATCGATGGAGCCTTGCCATGGGATGCTCAAGCGGTCGCTCTTCTGCGCGACCCGTTGCCCTCTTTCTCACCCGTCGAGCGTTGCCGCTGGTGCTGCTGGAAGCGCTATTGGCGATAGCTTGGAGCTCGGGCTTCGTCGGTATCCGCTACTCGGTCGATCAAGCACCGGTGCTGGTGGTGGTGTTCTGGCGCTGTCTGCTGGTCGGCCTGCTGCTGCTGCCCTGGTCGATCGCAGAGCTGCGCCGGGCAGGGGCGAGGACCCTGGCCCGTCATGTGGGAATCGGCCTGTTGGCGATGGCCGGCTATCTCGCCGGCGTCGCCAAGGGCATCGAGCACGGCGTGCCCGCAGGGCTGGCCGCGCTGATCGCCGATCTGCTGCCACTTGGTGTCGCGCTGCTGTCGCTGCTGCTGCTTCAGCGGGGCCAGCCGCTGCTCGGTTGGCTGGGCCTCGCCCTCGGCCTGGGTGGCATGATGATCGTCACTCAGGGTGCGCTGGCGCTGGGTGGGGCTCCGCTATGGGCCTATGCGCTACCCTTCGCCGGAATGCTCTCCTTCGCCCTGGCCACGCTCTGGCAGCAGCGCAGCGCTTCGGCAGCTCCGCTTGGCCTGTGCGCCAATCTTTGCCTGCAGTGCTTGGTCTGCGTCCCGGTGTTCGGACTGTGGGCTGCGAGCGAGACCACCCTGGTGCCGCCGCTTCGGGCTGGCTTCATGATCAGCCTCGCCTGGACCGCGGTGCTCTCGACGCTTGGGGGCTATGGCCTCTATTGGCTCTGCCTGAGCCGCTCCAACCCGATTCGTACCGCAAGCGTGCTCTATCTCAGTCCGCCGATCACGATGCTCTGGGCGTGGGCGATGTTCGGCGAACCGCTGGCGTGGTCGATGGCGGTGGGGATGGTGGTCACGCTGGTTGGGGTATGGCTGGTAGCGCGAGCGGGCGCCCGCTGAGCGGGCCATGGCAGGATGGAGCCCGCTAGCTTGATGTTCGCCGCGGGTGCTCGGGACGAAAGCCCAGGCCGATCAGCCGTCCGGCGAGATGGGCGAGCAGCGGCAGCCGGACGATGGCGAGGATGAAGCCGGGCGGGCCCTTGCGCTGGCGGGAATCTTCGTCGCCGCGGGGCTTACGCTTCATCATCAGTTGGAGCTTCTGGGTCGCACGGGTGGGAAAGCGGCGGCGGTGCTCGACCGCGGCGAGGTCGCGGGGGCCGAGGCGGCCCTCACGCAGCGGTTCGGCGAGGCGGTTGGCCGTAGCCACCGCGTCCTGGATCGCCAGATTCACGCCGACCCCGCCGATCGGTGACATCGCATGCGCGGCGTCGCCGATGCATAAAAGGCCCGGCCGCCACCAGCGCTTGAGCCGGTCGACCCTGACGCTGAGCAGGTGGACGTCTTCCCAGCCGCTCAGCTCTTCGATCCGCGAGGCGGGCAGCGGCAGCGCCTGGGCGAGCTGGGCGCGAAAGGCCTCGAGCCCCGCCGCCTTGAGCGATTCGAAGCTGCCCTTGCGCACCACGTAGCCGCACTGCCAGAACTCGCCGCGGTCGATCATCACCGCGCCCTGGCGAGGGCCGGCATGGCCCATGACCTGGGGCGGGTCTTCCGGCTGGTGGCTGAACCTCATCCACAGCACATCGCTCGGTGAGCCGAAGCTCTCCACCTCGAGCGCCGCCAGCTGGCGCACTCGGGAGTGGCGCCCATCGGCGCCGACCACCAGCCGCGCCTCGATCTCGAGCTGCCCCTTTGGCGTTCGCGCGATCAGCCCGAGAACCTCGCCGTCGCGCTCGATCAATTCTTCCACCTCGGTATCCATCAACAGCCGGAAGTTCGGATAGCGGCTCGCTTCCCGGTGGATGAAGTCGAGAAACTCCCACTGTGGCATGAACGCGATGAAGCGGCAGACGGTCGGCAGCCGGGTGAAATCGGCGATGCTCACCTGGCGTCCGCCGATCTCTGCATGCAGCCGCTCGGCGCGGGTATGGGGCAGGGCGAGCAGGCCCTCGAGCAGGCCGAGCTCGTGGAGCACCTCCAGCGTCGAGGGGTGCACGGTGTCGCCGCGAAAGTCGCGCAGGAAGTCAGCGTGCTTTTCGACCACCGTGACCGACACACCGGCGCGTGCCAGCAGCAGGCCGAGCATCAGCCCAGCCGGGCCCGCACCGCTGATCACACAGTCGCTGGATTCGTGCGGCACTGGGTCGTTCATCGGCTGCTTCCTTCGCGGGTGGCGTGCTGGTGGCCCATGCTACTGCGCCTGCGTTCGCCTCTCCAGCGAAGGGGGAAGGCATGGCGGATATCTCGATGGCACAGGATTGCTCGTCAGTGTACCGCTTGAGGTTGCCGAGTATGCCCGGCGGCGCGAAGGCGGCTCGGCTACGCTGTAGGACGCCGACCGGTGCGGGATGCGATGCGAGCATCGAGGACTTTCCAAGGAGCTATCGAATGGCGGCAACCGACGCGCTGGAACGCCTCGTGCCAGGCAGGGCAGAGCAGTACTCGACTCGAGTTGCGTTTTTCATCACTGGCCTGGCTACCGCCGCTTGGGCACCGCTGGTGCCGTTCGCCAAGCTGCGCGCTGGGCTGAATGAAGGCACGCTGGGGCTGCTGCTGCTCTGCCTGGGGTTGGGCTCGATCATCGCCATGCCGCTGGCCGGCGCACTGGCGACCCGCTTCGGCTGCCGCCGGATGCTGGTCTGTGCGACGCTCGTGGTCTGCGCCAGCCTGCCCTGGCTTGCGGCGCTTTCGAGCCTGCCTTGGCTGATGCTTGCGCTGTTCGCCTTTGGCGCTGGAGTCGGCTCGCTCGACTGCGTGATCAACGTCCAGGCGGTGATCGTCGAGCGCGCGAGCGCAAAAACGTTGATGTCCGGTTTCCACGGTCTGTTCAGCCTCGGCGGCATCGCCGGTGCCGGCGGTGTGAGCCTGATGCTGAGCCTCGGCATGTCGCCCTGGGGCACGACGCTGGTGATCGGGGCGATCAGCCTTTTGGCGGTCTATTGCGCGGCGCCCTACCTGCTCCCCTATGGGGCCGCCAGTGAAGGGCCGGCGTTCGCGATTCCCCGCGGCATCGTGCTGTTCATCGGCCTGCTTTGCTTCATCGTGTTCCTCACCGAGGGCGCGATGCTCGACTGGAGCGCGGTGTTCTTGAGCGCGGACAAAGGCATGTCGCCCGCCCACGCCGGCCTCGGCTACGCGGTATTCGCGCTGGCCATGACCATCGCGCGGCTGGGCGGCGATGTCGTGGTGGCGCGGCTCGGTCGTCGCCTGGTGGTCGCTTGCGGCGGGCTCTGCGCCTCTGCCGGGCTGGCGCTGATCACCCTGGCACCGGGCTGGGAGCTGGCCTTGTTCGCTCACCTGCTGGTCGGGTTCGGCTGCGCCAATATCGTGCCGGTGATGTACAGCCTGGTGGGCAAGCAGCGGGTGATGCCGGAGAGCGTCGCGATTCCCGCGATCACCACCGTCGGCTATGCCGGTATCCTGCTCGGTCCGGCCTTGATCGGCTTTGCGGCCCATGCCGCCAGCCTAGCCGCTGCCCTTCTCGCCGTCGCCGTGGCGCTGCTCGGTGTCGCCATCAGCGCCCGGTTGCTCAAGGGGTGAGGTCCGGTAGCGGTCATCTCGAGCGAGATCGATCGGATAAAAAAACGCCCAAATCAATGGGCGCTGGAACGGATGATACTGAGTTGAATGCTCCATCCTTGGAGACCTCCGCGCTACTTCTCGACGGACATCCCGGTCATCAGCCGCTGGGATGGAGAATATGTGCGATCCCTGTCGTTCTCTGTGTTTTGCTCGCCATCCTTGGCGAATTCTCCGGATCGGGCTGAGTCATCACTTCTCTCCCCACCATCGAACGAAGGTTCGCGTGGGGTCGGCACCGTGCGTAACGGCTGCTGGATTTGTTTCTGCGCATCGGCGAATAAAGAGATCTGCTCGTTGCGAAAATAAGTCGAACTAGATGGGTTCATGATGAACCTCGAAAAATGAGGCAGCCATAGCACTGCTGGTGCGATACAAGGCAGAACCTAATACATGCTGGCTAGGTTCTTCGTCTTCTGCACCCTGTCAGGGTGCGCTTTTTATCAAAGCGGCGCAATGCAGTTGGGATAATGTTTATAGCTGAATACAATACATTGATTTAGATCAAATTCATTTTTTCATGCTGGTTTCATCCAGCGCGCTGTAGGAGCGCTCGCCATCTTTCTCCGTTTCATTAGGGATCGAGACTTTCGCTTTGGTCTTCTTTTTTTTCCTGACGTGTTCGGAGAAGGTTTTTTTGATCATGGCGAGGGCCTGCATGAGAAGTGAATTCAGCTCGCTGAATCGATCGAGCGCGGTTTGGTAGGAATCGTATCGGGCAAAGAGTGCGAGACGACTCATGCATTTCCTGGCTGTCCCAGTCGAATAAATCCTATTTTGAATTCATGGGTTACGCGCTAGCACGCAAAATTATGTACACGGCGAAACAGCGAAAAAAGAGCTGACCATATTGCGCCTCGTGGCAGGGAGGACGCAAGGCGGGAGGCGGGATGGAAAACGAATTTTCACCCATCTTCAGCGCTGAGGGTGTCAGCTCTGGTGCCCGATCAGATAGCAGTTGGCTATCCTGCCGTTTCCATCGCGCTCGAGTGAGAAGGAAGTCGACCCTGCGCCCATCTCGGCGCTGGTGAAGACCGAACCATCCGAATATTCGCTCTCCACCGACTTCATGACACCGTAGTAATCAACGTCCCTGTCGACCAATTCAGGCTTGACGCCGTCTTCGTAGCGGATACGGCCATCCATCGAGACATCCACCTCTCCATAGCCGCCACACTCGAGCGCCACTGTTCGTGGCAGGTCATCGTCTGCATAGCAACCGGACAGCAACACACTGAGGATCATCGCGGCTCTTTTCATCTCTTCTCCTGGCTAATTCCACGAGGGCTCCCGACCATCAGCGCTGCGGTCGCAGGCCGTGACTTCGCTCTTTTGGCCCCAGTCTTGGAATCCCTCATGGGTCTCCATACGTTCCAAGTCAGGCTAGCGTCCTCTGGCACAGCCTGCCAGGCCGAAGCCCCTTTTCGGATCACGCTGCACTCGGTAGCAACGGATGGGAACGGCCGCGTTGTCTACCGATCATCAACGCGACCTTTTGCCGCGTGGCTCGCGACACGCCAACTGGATAGCGTAGAAGTCGTGCAGGTCGACTCGTATGAATGGCCAAGAGATCATCTCGTACGAGGCTTGTCGCGCGCGGCCACGGTTCGCACGCTGTATAGCTCGGCCTGCACCCTCATCAGATTGCCGCCATGGTTCGAGATGCTCCCATCACGCTGAGCATGCGTAGCCGGTCGAAGGGAATTGCGCCCCACCGCCCATGGTCATGTCGGTGCCAGCAAGTGATGCCCTCGCCACAGGTCGCTGGGAGCCAGCCTTGCCCGATGTGGACCGCATCGGCCTTTGAGATGGTGAGTCCGATTCACTCGCGAGCGAAGGAACAATTCGCCTGGAGGCCGTCTCGATCGAGCGAGAAAGACAGCTGGCCCATCTGGGCGCTGGTGAAGACGGCGCCGTCGGAATAGGTGTTCTCCACCGATTTCATGTCGCCGTAGTAGCGTACGTCCCGGCTCACGATCGTCACCGTGGAACCATCCTCGTACTCAAGGCCTTTGGCCTCTGACACGACTATTTCCCCGTATCGGCCGCAATCCAGCGTCAGGCTATTGGGAAGGTCGTCATCATTCATGCAGCCAGCAAGCAGCATGGCCGATAGTGCAATTACCCCCATTCGCAT
Source organism: Halotalea alkalilenta (assembly GCF_001648175.1). Taxonomy (NCBI): domain Bacteria; kingdom Pseudomonadati; phylum Pseudomonadota; class Gammaproteobacteria; order Oceanospirillales; family Halomonadaceae; genus Halotalea; species Halotalea alkalilenta. Next base: position 1,672,660 of record NZ_CP015243.1, read on the forward strand.
GAACCAACCTCCCAACCAGCAAGATGCAAGTCGCGCCCGGATAGATCGGCTTTACCAGGAAGGCGTCGTTCGTTCAGGCCCGCGGGCATCGAGGGCTGAACGTTCATCGGGCACAGGTGAGCCCTGCCGCCGAGAGCTAGGAGAGGGGCGACGGCAGGGCTCGTCTGGCTGCCGTAAGCCTGAAGATGGCATAAGCCAGGGCCTTAGGCTACGGCAGTCCTGGGATCGCTCCCTTAGCATCTGCTTACCGCGAGCGAACCATCCGCTCGCCAGTGATGCGCCCAATGAACGAGCCCCACTGCCGGGTGACCCGGCAGTGGGGCTCTGCTGGCGGCTGTGGGTCCAGCGTGAATGGATGCCAGCGACGCCATTGTATCCCAGCCTAGCTTAGCGGCGGGTTAGCACTGCGATCCGGAAATCGCAGCCGAGCGCCAGCATCACCGGAAACTCCGCCGAACGCCGAGAATGGCTTAATTGAATCAATGGGTTGTATCTTTTCGAAGGTGGCTTTCGAAAGAGGTATTCGGGTTTTGAAGAGAGATCCAAGCGGGGTCGTGCACATTTTGAGCACACAACCAAGAGGAGAGATTTTTCGCCTTCGCTAGGGACGAATAAATCCCAGCGAATTCATTGGCTTATTGGTGCCCCCAGCACGATTCGAACGTGCGACCTTCCCCTTAGGAGGGGGACGCTCTATCCAGCTGAGCTATGAGGGCGAGGCGGTGATGGGCCGCTGCGGCGCACGATTATAGGGGTTCGATCGGGCGAGGAAAAGGCGTGGCTGGGCAAGTCGTGGGGTGGGGGGTAGAATCCGCGCCCTGACAAGGGCTGACCGATGGGGCTTGGCGATGCGCGAAGATCGGCATTTCGTCGGCGAGATGGCGGCGAAGTTCGAGCGTAGCCTCTATGGGGCGTCGCGGGGCCAGCTGCGTTTGGCGCTGCTGCAGGATACGGTGGCGCGTGAGTTGCCGCTGTCCGCTGAGCCGCTTTTGGATGCGGGCGGTGGGCTTGGGCAGATGGCCGAGTGGGCGGCGCGGCGCGGCCATGCGGTGACGCTGGTGGAGCCGGCGCAGGAGATGCTCTTGCGGGCGCGCGAGCGCTTGGCGGGTCTCGACGTGCGCTGCCTGCAGGGGGATTTGCAATCGCTCGAGCGGCTTGCGCCCGGGCCTTGGCCGCGTATCTTCTGCCATGCGGTGCTCGAGTGGCTGGCCAAGCCGCGCGCAGGGCTCGAGGCGCTGTCTGCGCAGCTGGCACCGGGGGGCTGGATGTCGCTGATGGTGTTCAATCGCGATGCGCTGCGGTTCTCCAACGTGATCAAGGGCAACCTCGAGCGGGTGCTGGAGGACCGCCTCGCCGGCGATGGTCGCCGCACCCGGCTGACACCGATCTCGCCATTGGGTCACGATGAGGTAATCGATTGGCTCGATGCGTTGGGTCTCGAGGTCCACGGGGTCACCGGGATCCGGGTATTCCACGACTACTTGCGCAGCCGCTATCCGAGCGAGGAGGAGCTCGTCCTCCTGCGTCGGCTCGAGTTCGCTTACTGCCGCGCCGAGCCCTACTGGCGCCTCGGGCGCTACCTTCATTACAGCGTGCATCGCCCTGCCTGAATCCTGGGCGCGCATTCCATTCCTATCGTTGCGGAGTTTCCATGAGTGCCATCGCCCCCGTCTGCCAACTGCTAGAGCGCCATGATCCTGCCCGCTATCGCGGCTGGTGGCGCGTCGCGCCGCCGCTCGAGACCAACCTGGTCCGAGCTGGCCGCGAGGCGTTCTGGAGCTCGAACGAGGCGGTCGGCGCTGCGTTTGCCGCGCGCGACCAGCGGGTCCACATCGGCATCGACGCGCCTGAGGAAAAGGGCGAAGGGGCGCTGCTGTTCTGGCCGAAGAGCCATGCGCTCGGTATCTGGTGGCTCGAGACCCTGTGCCGCTGGCTGGCGCCGGGGACGCCGATCGAGATCGTCGGCGAGCACCAGGGCGGGGTCAAGCGCGTGCCCAAGGTGCTCGAGGCGCACGCCATGCCGTGCGAGCGGATCGACAATGCCCGTCGCTGCTCGCTGTTCTCAAGCCGTACGGTGGCGATGCCTGAAGGCGGTGACGGGTGGAGCGAGTTCGAGGCGCTGGGGCTGCGGCTCGCGAGCCATCCTGGGGTGTTCGGCCATGGCAAGCTCGATGCCGGGACCGAGATGCTGCTCGAGCGGCTCGGCGAAGAGTACGCTAAGCGCGCGCCTGCCACGGCGCTCGACGTCGGCTGCGGCGATGGGGTGATCAGCGCTTGGCTGGCCCGTGCGGGCAGCCGGGTTTCGGCGCTCGATGTCGATCACTTCGCGGTCGTGGCGACCCGGCGCAGCCTGGCGCTCAATGGGTTGCCGGGTGAGGTGGCCGCCCATGACATGCTCCAGGGGGTGGAAGGGCGCTTCGATGCGATCGTCTCCAACCCGCCATTCCATCAGGCCCGCGATATCGACTTCGGCCCCGCTCGGCGATTGATCGAGATGGCGCCGTCTCATCTGAACCCCGGCGGGCGGCTCTACATCGTCGCCAACGTCTTCCTGCCTTATCGCGCGCCGCTGGAGGCCAGCTTCGAGCGGGTCGACACCCTGGTCGAGGATGGGCGCTTTCGGGTCTATCGCGCCGAACGCCCGCGGCCGAAGCGTCGCTGATCGTCGTCTCGCTCGCCCCGTGTAGCTGTGGCTGTGCGTCGCAGCCGAGGTGCCGGGGCGGAATTCGCTGAACTCGACGTCGATCGGGCGGTCACTTGTGGGAGGCTGGTCACCGCGCAGGCCAAGCCTGCGTATCTTGGAGTGGCTACGCCGGTTCGCCGCACCGCTCGCCGATCACCGCCATGCTATGAGGTCAGGATGAGATCAGTAGGACAACGTGTAGGACAACGCATGCTACCCGCGCTTTTTTTCACCGCCCTGCTCGCCGGCTGCGCGAGTGCGCCGGGCGGTGGGCAGGAGGGTGGGAGAGCGCCGAGTAGCGATGCCGGCGCACCGACGCTTGGCACCCCCGAGTGGCAGACCTGGGTGGATCGCAAGATAGGCTCGGGAGATGGTCAAGGGCATGGACCCGACGTGGGTTCCTCCGAATGGTGCTCGACGATCGACTTCCGGCTGTTCGGCGGCGCTTCCGGCCTGCCGCCGTGCTCGCCGCTCTGGAACCAGCGCGTCCATCACATGCTCACCGGCGAATGAGCCGGGCATGAGCGAGTATCCGCCGCTAGCGTGGTACCGGCGGATACTCGGTCAGCACGTCAGCGAGCAGCTCCGCGATCGCTTGAGCACGCTGGTCGGGGTTGTCTAGCCGGCCCAGCCCCTTTTCGGTGCGCCCGCGCCAGATAAGCTGACCATCGCGGCCGTCATACATGTCGATCTGCAGCAGGGTCGAGCTGTAGTAGCTCACCTGCGAGCGATAGTAGGCCGGACCGCCCCAAGGTCCACCCCAGGGGCCATAGCGGCCGCGGGCGCCGTAGGGACCCCAGCCACCGTAGTAGTAGTCGTAGAGCGTTTCGGTCTGCACCGGGCGCTTGATCTCGGCCACCGAGGCCTGGATGCGCATGTCGGGCTGGGTGCCAGCGGCTGCCGGCAGCAGTCCTTTGGCCGGCAGCTGCTGCTGGAGCGCCTGGTCGATCCGCTGGCGGGTGAGATCGCTGCGCGTCAGCGGATTGTCGGGGGTGAAAGTGACCGCCGGATCCATCCAGCTCCAGCTATGGTAGCTGGCGAAGTTGCGGTTGGGATCGAAGTCGCGCTGTGTCGCCACGCTGCTGCACGCGCCGAGCACCAGCAGCATGGCGAATACGCTGGCGCCACGCAGCGTGCGCTTTATGAGGGAGTGCATGACGGTGTTCATGACGTGGCCCTCCAGGCCTGTACGGCTATATCTAGTGTAGACCCGGTGGCGGAGGCTACGTTCGATGTCAATGATAGTCGATCTCGATTATTACATACCTGCGTACGCCACCCGGGGTTTCGACCTCGATCTCGTCATCCAGGCGCTTGCCGAGCAGGGCGCGAGCGAGCGGGGCGTCGATGCTGATCCAACGCTGTTTGCCGTCGGTCTCGTCCGGTCCGACGATGCGCAGACGCAGCGCCTCGCCCTGGTCGTCCTCGAGGCAGACGTAGGCGGCGAAGAACACCCGCTCGTGGTCGTCCGGTTTGCGTTCGACCACGGTGAGCTCATCGAGGCGCTTGCCGAGGTAGCGAATCCTCGCGATGGTCTTGTTCAGCTCGCGCTTGTTGTAGGTGTAGTCAGCGTTCTCGCTGCGATCGCCTTGGGCTGCGGCCTCGGCGACCTTGCGCGAGAGCTCGGGGCGGCGTTCGCTCCTCAAGTGCTCGTAGAGTCCTCGCATGCGTTCGAAGCCCGAGCGGGTGATGAGATTGCTCTTGTGTTCTTGGCGGGGATCCTTGGCCGGATCGCGCCAGCGGGTCATGTTGCGGCCTTTCATTCAGGCTCCTGGTCGATGCGGGACGCAAAGTCGCCGCGCTGATTCACGCTGATCGACGCCTCGCTTGAATTTGTTCGGCGAAACCATCATGTTGACAGCACACCCCGCAGGTTCTCGATCGTCGCTCAGCCGGGACGATCCGCCGAAAGCCCCGCTAGTATCGCATTCGCCACACGGCCCGCAAGCGCGAGCGCTCGCACCGTGGGGATGACGTTTATCCGTGTGGCCGGTTCACCAGCAGCGGGTCTCACATTGGCAGGGAGGAGAGCATGGATTCAGCAGACAGCCCCGAGCAGCGCGGCCAAGGCGAGGTCGAATTCGGCGCCGACGACGTCCGATCCCAGTCAAGCGAGCTGCTCTACCAGGGGTTCTTCCGCTTCGAAAAGCGTCATTTCGTGCACCGTCGCTTCGACGGCGGCTGGAGCGACGAGGTGGTTCGCGAGGTGCACGTTCGCTATGACGCGGTCGGCGTGCTGCTCTACGATCCCGCGCAGGACTGCGTGGTGATGGTGGAGCAGGTGCGCGCGGGAGTGGTCGGCCGCCCCGATGCGCCGACGCCGTGGCTGATCGAGCCGGTCGCCGGGCTGATCGACTCCGATGAGTGCCCCGAGCAGGTCGCTCGTCGCGAGACCATGGAGGAGGCCGGCTGCACCGTGGACGAGCTGATCCCGCTCTATGCCTACTACCCGAGCCCGGGTGCCTCCACCGAGCGTATCCAGCTCTACTGCGCGCTGATCGACAGCCGCGGCGTCGGCGGGGTGTACGGGCTTGCCGATGAGCAGGAAGACATCCGCGTTCACGTGATCGCGTTCCGCGACGCCTGGTTGCAGGTCGAGTCGGGAGGCATCGACAATGCGATGGCCTTGATCGCACTTCAATGGCTGGCGCGGGAGCGCGCCACGCTTCGCGCTAGGAGCAATCGATGAATCAATCGACCAACAACAAGACCGCATACGTCACCGATCTGAAGAGCTTGCAGGCGGAATGCACCAGCAACTTCCTGCGCCTGGTGCGTCTGCTCGGCGACTCGGCTGCCGGCGAGCGGATCGATATCTCACTGGGGCGCGACGACCGTTCGTTCGGCTGCCTGCACCTCGAGATCGAGTCGCGCGCACCCTATACCACTGTGCTGCGCGTAAGCCAGAGCGGCGTGCTCGAGGCGCTGATCGATTCGCCGCGGATGCGCGTGCATCTCTACCACGACGTACGCATGGCGGAAGTCACAGATTTCCAGCGCAAGCGCCATTTCCAGGGCCGCTATCGCTACCCCAACGCGCAGATGCACCAGCCCGATGAGAAACTGCAGCTCAACCGCTTCCTCGGTGAGTGGCTCGACCACGCGATCGCCCATGGCCACACCGCCGACGTATCGCCACTGGGTTGAACTGGGCAGCCCCGGCGCCAGGAGCGATCGATGCGGCTGATCCAGCTCAGTGACATCCATCTTTGCGCCGATCCCGCGGCGCGGGTGCGCGGCGAGTCGCCGAACCGCCGCTTCGAGGCTGCGATGGCGGCGATCGGGCGCGAGCGCTTCGACCATCTGCTGCTCGCAGGCGACGTCAGCGACGATGGCTCGGCATCCAGCTACCGCCGGGTGATCGATGCCTGTGACGCCTTGGGGCGTTCGTGGAGCTGGATTCCCGGCAACCATGACGATCCGGCGACGATGGCGCGGCTGCGCCCGCTCGATGCGCCCGTGATGCTGGGCCGTTGGCGGTTGCTGCCGTTGGACAGCTGGGTGGCCGGAAGCGACGGCGGCGAGCTCGGGGCGGCCCAGCTCGCTCGCCTGGCCCAGTCGCTCGATCAGGCGTCCGGGCCGACGCTCGTCGCCCTCCACCATCCACCGATCGAACCGCCGGCGCGCTGGATGGGGGCGATCGAACTGTCTGATCGCGACGCCTTCTGGGCGACCCTCGATGCCGCCCGGCGTCCACCGCGCGGCGTGCTCGCCGGTCACATTCACATGGCGCTCGAGCAGCGTCGAGGAGACGTCCGGGTGCTGACCTCGCCGGGCTGCGTCGACCAGTTTCGTCGTGACGCGGACGAGTTCAGCGTCGATCGCGAGACGCTCCCGGGCTACTTGCGCCTGACCCTCGGTGATGATCAGTTCGACGTCGAGGTGGTGCGCTTCCCCGTCGACGCTCGCTGACGCCCCGGATCGATAGCGTTATAACTCGATCGCTCAAATACAGACATGCTGATTCTTTGACGTTATTAGCCGTGCCTATTAGGGTGGGGCGCATTTCCCCGTCCGTTCGTGGATGGCGGCTTTCCTCTTATTCGCGAGGTCCTGCATGACAGTCGATACGCATCCCACCGCTCAGGCGACCCCATCGCCCGAGCGGCTTACCCATCTCAAGCAGCTCGAAGCGGAATCGATCCACATCATCCGCGAGGTGGCGGCCGAGTTCCGCAACCCGGTGATGCTCTACTCGATCGGCAAGGACTCCTCGGTGATGCTGCACCTCGCACGCAAGGCGTTCTACCCGGGGCCGCCGCCGTTCCCGCTGATGCATGTCGACACCACCTGGAAGTTTCGCGAGATGATCGAGTTCCGCGACCGCATGGCCGCGGACTCGGGCATGGAGCTGATCGTCCACGTCAACGAAGAGGGGCGCGCGGCGGGGATCAACCCCTTCGACCACGGCAGCGCCAAGTACACCGACGTAATGAAGACCCAGTCGCTCAAGCAGGCGCTGAGCGAGCATAAGTTCGACGCGGCCTTCGGTGGCGCGCGGCGCGACGAAGAGGCCAGCCGGGCCAAGGAGCGCGTCTACTCGTTCCGCGACCGTCACCATCGCTGGGACCCGAAGAACCAGCGTCCCGAGCTCTGGAACCTCTACAACGGCAGGATTGACAAAGGCGAGTCGATTCGTGTCTTCCCGCTCTCCAACTGGACCGAGCTCGATATCTGGCAATACATCTATCTCGAGTCGATCCCGATCGTGCCGCTTTATTTCGCCGCGCCCCGGCCGGTGGTTGAGCGCGATGGCATGCTGATCAAGGTCGACGACGATCGCATGCCGCTGGAACCGGGCGAGGTACCGGAAGAGAAATGGGTGCGTTTTCGCACGCTGGGCTGCTATCCGCTCACCGGAGCGGTGGAGTCCCACGCCTCGACGCTGCCGGAGATCATCCAGGAGATGCTGTTGACCCGCACCTCCGAGCGTTCGGGGCGGGCGATCGATCACGACCAGGCGGGCTCGATGGAGCGCAAGAAGCGTGAAGGCTATTTCTGAGGCGGCCGCGTCGCCGTCCCGCTCCCTTTGATTCGAGCTTTTTGAGGATTTCCACATGGCACACCAATCCGAGCTGATCGCCTCCGACATCGATCGCTACCTGCGCGAGCACGAGCGCAAGGACCTGCTGCGCTTCATCACCTGCGGCAGCGTGGATGACGGCAAGTCGACCCTGATCGGGCGGCTCTTGCACGACTCCAAGATGATCTTCGAAGACCAGCTCGCGGCGATCACCCGCGACTCCAAGAGCCGCGGCACCACCGGCGACAGGGTCGACCTGGCGCTGCTGGTCGACGGCCTGCAGTCCGAGCGCGAACAGGGCATCACCATCGACGTCGCCTATCGGTTCTTCTCCACCGACCGGCGCAAGTTCATCATTGCCGATACCCCGGGACACGAGCAGTACACCCGGAACATGGCCACCGGCGCCTCCACCGCGGCGCTCGCGGTGATCCTGATCGATGCGCGCTACGGGGTGCAGACCCAGACCCGCCGCCATAGCTTCATCTGCGACCTGCTCGGCATTCGCCGCCTGGTGATCGCGATCAACAAGATGGACTTGGTCGAGTTCAGCCAGGCGCGCTTCGAGGAGATCAAGCGTGACTATCTCGCCTTCGCCGAGAACCTCGATGGTCCCGAGCTGAGCTTCATCCCGATGTCGGCGCTCGAGGGCGACAACGTGGTCGGTCGCAGCGTCCATACCCCCTGGTACTACGAGGACCTCGAAGCCAAGCCGCTGCTCGAGCTGCTCGAGACGGTCGATATCGAGCGCGACAAGAACTTCGACGACCTGCGCTTCCCGGTACAGTACGTCAATCGCCCCAACCTCGATTTTCGCGGCTATGCGGGAACGCTCGCCGCAGGCGTGCTGCGCCCCGGGCAGCAGGTTCGCGCGCTGCCCTCGCAGCGGGTATCGACGGTCGAGCGCGTGGTCACTTTCGATGGCGACCTCGACGCCGCCTATCCGGGCCAGGCGGTCACCGTGACGCTCGCGGACGAGATCGACGTCTCGCGCGGCGACTGGCTGGTGGGAATCGACGATCAGGTTGCCGAAAGCGATACCTTCGATGCCGACCTGGTCTGGATGAGCGAGCAGCCGCTGGTCCCCGGGCGTCAGTACGACTTCAAGCTCGCCACCCGCGAGGCCAGTGGCCAGATTGGCGAGATCCTCTACGGTATCGACGTCAATAGCCTCGATCATTACGCCACCGGGCAGCTGGCGCTCAACGACATCGCCAGGGTCCAGGTCGCGTTGACCCAGTCGTTGCCGCTCGATCGCTATCGGGTGAGCCCGGGTACCGGCAGCTTCATCGTCATCGACCGGCTGAGCAACGTGACCGTCGGTGCGGGCATGATTCGCGAGGCTCGCGAGCCCGGCGAGGCATCGCGCGAGGTCGATTGGCAAGGCTTCGAGCTCGAGCTCAATGCCCTGGTGCGTCGCTATTTCCCGCACTGGGAAGCCAAGGACCTGAGCGAACTGCTCAAGCGCTGAGCCAGCGGGTTCAAGTCACTGGCCTGAATGAAAAAGCCGGATCGCCTTGGCGATCCGGCTTTTTTTCCTGCGGCAGTGCGTTTTGCGATGCGCAGGCAGCGCACGCCTAGCCACTCCTAGCCGAACAGGCTCATCGCGCTGGGGGTGCTGACCGGCAATCGGGAGGGCGCGGCGTCGGCAAGCTGCGCGATCATTCGCCCGCTGCGCCCGAAGGCCTCGAGCCGGCACTGGATACCATCGGCGCTCGGCTGGCTGATCAGCCAGGTCTCGGCGATCGCGCTGCGCTCCAGGCTCAGGCATGCGCCGCCGCCGAGCGCTTCGATGTGATCCGCACGCTCGCCGACGTGGCCATACAGCGCCGCGTGGCTGTGCACGCCCCCTGCGTTGGCGACGCTCAGGCGCAGCGAGCGACGCGCGCGGGCCGCGCGTTCGAGGGTGGAGACGAAGCAGCGCGGCGTCATTCGTTGGGCATAGCGGTTCTCCACCGCCCGGTAGGCATCGATTCGGCGCAGGTGGTGGCGGCGCAGCAGCGCGGAGAACTCGGTTTCATCGCGCATTGCTTTCCATTCATCGACCAACCGTGGCAGCTGCTCGGACGGCGCCGGCGCGACCTCCACCAGGTCGGTGAAGGCGGGCGCTCGCTCCCACTGCAGTCGAGCCAGCCGGCTCCAGCCTTCTCCGCGCGGCTCCTCCGGGGCGCTGCTGATCCGATGCAGCATACGCCCGTAGCGGTCGAAGACTTCGATCGCTGGTTCTGCGTCCTCGCTCAGGCAGGCCCAATACCAGTGCGGCAGCAGCATGCGCAGGGAAAGCGCTGCGTTCTCGAGACCCGCGATGCGCAGCCGTGGGCTTTTACTCTTCAGCCGCGCGTGGGGCGAGGTGGTGGTGATCTCGAGCGCGCCGAGCGAGGGCAGGCGCATCACCAGGTCGCAGGGCGTGAGCGCGAGACCAGTGACGCCGTGGCCGAGGCGTGCCGCCTGGACCTGCCCCTGGCTGACGCCGAGCTGGCCGGCGAGCTTGTGGATGCTGAAATCGGGCACCCGCGAACGGGCTTCGAAGAACGCCTCACGAATGAAGGGAGCTTGGCTCATGTCGACACCTCGCGAGCGGCTTGAGGCTCCGCGCCTTCGGTCTGAAGGCGCGGAGCAAAAATACGGTAGGAGTGAAAACGAGAATATTTGCTATTAGTGCGGCGAGCAATCACCACCGTCGTCTGCTGAAGAATGAATTTATATCAGCATCTGTATTTTGATTGTTCGTGGCTATATTGGGGCTCATTGCCTGCGCTGGGCGATCAGCACTGCCCGGCGCGGCGCGGGGTGACCCTCCAGGGTCAGCCGGCGGTCGTCGGGGTCGAGGAAGTCGGCGAGTGATTGAAAACGCATCCAGTCGGTGCTGCGCTGCTCTTCGAGCGAGGTGTCGCTTTCGTCGACCACGCGCACGTTCTCGAAGCCGCAGCGCTCAAGCCAGTGGGCCAGCGCCTTGGACGAGGGCAGGAAGTAGACGTTGGGCATGCTGGCATAGCGCTCGCCCGGCACCAGCACGCGCTCGGCATCGCCTTCGACCACCAAGGTCTCGAGCACCAGCTCGCCGCCCGGGCGCAGCGCCTCGCGCAGCTGGTGGAGATGATCGAGCGGGGAGCGGCGATGGTAGAGCACGCCCATCGAGAACACCGTGTCGAAGGTCTCGAGACGCTCGGGCAGCGCCTCGATGCCGACCGGAAGGAAATGGGTGCGTCCGCCGTCGGCGTCGCCGACGAAATGGCGCACCGCCTGGAACTGGAAGAAAAATCGCGGCGAGGGATCGATCACCAGCACGAAGGCCGCCCCGGCGCCGGCCATCCGCCAGCCGTGGTAGCCGCTGCCGCCGCCGACGTCGAGCACCCGGCGCCCGCGCAGGTCTTGCAGGTGTGGCGCGATGCGCTGCCACTTCCAGTCGGAGCGCCATTCGGTATCGATCTCGATGCCGCCGAGCGAGAACGGCCCTTTGCGCCACGGCATCAGCTGGCGCAGCAGGTTCTCGCAGCGCGCGCGATCCGCGCCTGAGAGCTCGAGGTCGACCTCCACCCGGTCGGTGTCCAGCCTCACCCGGCGCTCGGCCGGCAGTACCGGCAGCTTCTCCACCGCGCGCTGCCAGCCGGGCAGGTCGCCGTGGCGCTTGCGATCGAGTCCGGCGGCGAGCTGCTCGGGCAGGCGTGCCAGCCAGCGTTCGAGGCCCTGATCGACGAATGCATGGAAGAGGTCGTGGTGGTGGGGGTCGTAGGTCGACAACGTGTGGCTTCCCGAGCTTAGCTGGCCTTGAGGGCGAGGATCGAGGCGAAGTTGAGATACTGGAACCAGGTGAAATGGCGGGCGAAGCCGGCTTCTTCCAAGCGCTGGTGATGGATCTCGAGGGTGTCGGTCAACATCACCTCTTCCAGGGCGCTGCGCTTCTGGCTGATCTCGAGCTGGGAATAGCCATTGGCGCGCTTGAAGTCGTGGTGCAGATCGAAGATCTCACGCTCGACCGCTTCGGGCTCGAAGCGGACCTTCTCCGACAGCACCAGCACTCCGCCCGGCTCGAGCGCGTCGAAGAGCCGCTCTAGCAGCTCTGCGCGACGCTCTGGCGGCAGGAATTGAAGGGTGAAGTTGAGCACGATCATCCCCGCGGTTCGATACTCGAGCGCGAGAATGTCGCCCTCGATCAGCTCGACGTCGTCGAGCCTCGCCGCCGGGCAGTGCGCGGCGAGGTTGGCCCGGGCTCGTGCCACCATCGCAGGCGAGAGGTCCACCGCGGTGAGAGTGAACGGGCGCTCGGCGAGGCGTTCGCAGATCGCAAGGCTCGCCGCGCCGTGGGAACAGCCGAGATCGTAGATGTGGGCGCCGGGGCGCAGGTGGCGTTCGGCGAACAGGGCGCACATCGCGGTGATCTGGGCATAGCCCGGCACCGAGCGGTTGATCATGTCGGGGAAGCAGCGGGCGACGCGCTCGTCGAAGGAGAAGCGCGAGATGCGCTCCTGCGGCGTGGCGTAGATATGATCCTGCTGGGCGTCTTTCATTGAGCTTGACCGAAACTTTCGTAAGATGACGAGCTAGCGGAACCATGGCCTCGTCGCTGAGCGCCATTCTACGCCGTCGATGCCGCTGGTTACACGGCGGCAGGCGACTTGTAGCGACGCGACGAGCTATCCTGCCGCACACTGGCTTATGCTTACGGAAGATTCAAAGGTTCGCCGAACCCGAGCGGCCGCGCTCGCGCGGGCGCGGCGGCCGCCCCACCGTCCACCCCGGGAGAGAGCACGCAAGATGTCGATCACACAGACCCCCGCATGGAAGGCCCTCGAATCGCACCTCGAGGGCGGTATGCGCGACGTCCACCTCAAGACCTTGTTCGCCGAGGGCGAGCGGTTCACCGACTTCTCCCGCCAAGCGGCCGGCATCACCCTCGATCTGTCCAAGCAGCGCATGCGTCGCGAGACCCTCGACAAACTGCTCGCGCTGGCCGAGGAGGCCGGGGTCAAGGAAGCGATCCAGCAGCTCACTCGCGGTGATGCGATCAACCTCACCGAAGGCCGCCCGGCGCTGCATACCGCGCTGCGCCTGCCCGCCGACGCCGAGCTCGAGCTCGATGGCCGCGACGTGGTCGCCGATGTGCATGCTTCGCTGGCGAAAATGCGCACGCTGGTCGAACGGCTGCACGCGGGGCAGTGGAAGGGGGCCACCGGCAAGGTGATCACCGATGTGGTCAACCTTGGCGTCGGCGGCTCCGATCTCGGTCCGCTGATGGTCTCGAGCGCGCTGCGCGGCTATCGGGTGGAGGTCGACAACCCGGTCGCGGTCCATTTCGCCTCGACCATCGATGGCACCCAGCTCGCCGACGTGCTGCCGAAGCTCGACCCCGAGACCACCATCTTCATCTACTCGTCGAAGTCGTTCGGCACCATCGATACCAAGGCCAACGCCGATACCGCGCTGGTCTGGCTGAACCGGGGCACCGGTGTGGAGGAGGCCGCGCTCAAGGCGCAGCACTTCATCGGCGTCTCGACCAAGCCCGAGAAGATGGCCGAGTGGGGCTTCGCCGAAGAGCACCGGGTGCTGTTCTGGGACTGGGTCGGCGGGCGCTACTCGCTATGGAGCGGGATCGGGCTCGGCATCGCGATCGAGGTCGGGATGGACAACTTCCAGCGCCTGCTCGCCGGTGCCCACCAGATGGACGAGCACTTCCGCCATGCTCCGCTGGCCGACAACCTGCCGGTGCTGTTCGCCCTCGCCGGGATCTGGAACGTCAATTTCCTCGATATCCGCTCTCTCGCGGTGCTGCCCTACGACGGCCGGCTCAAGTATCTGCCCGGCTACTTCCAGCAGCTCGAGATGGAGTCCAACGGCAAGTCGGTGACCAACGCCGGCGCCCCGGTCGATTATTCCACCTGCCCGGTGCTCTGGGGCGAGGTCGGGCCGAACGGCCAGCATGCCTTCTACCAGCTGCTCCACCAGGGTACCCAAGCGGTCGCCTGTGACTTCATCGCGCCGATCAACCGCTATGATGAGATCGAGAACGACGCTCTGCGTGAGAGCTTCAAGACCCAGCATCGCTTGGCGCTGGCCAACTGCTTCGCCCAGTCGAGGGTGCTGATGCTCGGCGATGAAGCGATCAAGAGCGAGCAGACGCCGCCTCCCTACAAGCGCTACGCCGGCAACCAGCCCTCGTCGACGATCCTGCTCGACTCGATCACCCCGGAGAGCGTCGGCGCCCTGGTCGCGCTCTACGAGCACAAGGTGTTCGTCCAGGGGGTGATCTGGGACATCGACTCGTTCGATCAGTGGGGCGTCGAGCTCGGCAAGAAGATCGCCACCGAGACCGAGGCGATCCTGCTCAGCGGTGAGGGGCTCGATCAGCTCGACGACTCCTCGCGTCACTTGGTCGAGCGGGTGCGTCGCGGCTAGTCTGGCCGGCAGACGCTCGTCTCCCCGGCGCGTTCGAGCGACGGGGAGGCGGGGGTGAGAGAGAAATGATGCTGTCTATGCATACAGTTTTTGCGCTATGCTGGGTCGCCTCTCTGGCGAGGGTGTGTCGCTGAGCGTCGATCGCGCCGGCGCCAGAGTGGGCAATGCCTTACGTCGTCGCCTCGTGGAGCGGCGCGAGCGGAGAAAGCGAGTGTCCGTCGACAACGTCCTCTACCTGCACGGCTTCAATAGCCATCCTGATTCCCCCAAGGCTCGACAGACCTGTGACGCCTGTGCGCGGTTGGCGTCGCGTCCGCGCTTCGTCGCGCCGGTGTTGCCCAACCGTCCGGCGGACGCTTTCGCGGTGGCGCTCGAGGCGTTCGACTCCCTCAAGGGACCGACGCTGGTGATCGGCAGTTCGATGGGGGGCTTTCTCGCCACCTGTCTGGCCGAGCGCCGCCGGATCGCGCTGCTCGGCCTGATCAATCCGGCCGTGCACCCCGTTCGCCTGGCGCGCGGCATGGTCGATGTCGAGCAGGTCAATCCCATCACCGGTGCGCGTTCGCGGGTCGAACCCTGCTACGTCGATCAGCTGCTCGAGCTCGATCCACCCAGGCCGCGCGAGCCCTCGCGTTTCACCGTGCTGCTCGGCGGCTGCGACGAGGTGCTCGATCACCGCGAGGCGCTGCGTTTCTACCGCGGCGCGCGGGTGCTGGTGGTGCCAGGAGACAATCATGCGCTCGGCGCCTATCCGCGCCTGCTGCCCGGGCTGTTAGCCCGCGCCGGCCTGATCGGATAGGATTCCGAGCAACCCGTGACGCCGCAGGGCGTCGCCCCAGTTCATCATTCGCGATTATCCAGCCCTAATGAGTCAATACAGCGCCAGCTCCATCGAGGTCCTTTCCGGTCTCGACCCGGTGCGCAAACGCCCGGGGATGTACACCGACACCAGCCGTCCCAACCACCTGGTCCAGGAGGTGGTCGACAACAGCGTCGACGAGGCGCTGGCCGGCCACGCCCGCTCGATCGTCGTAAGGCTGCGCGAGGACGGCGGGGTCGAGGTCGAGGACGACGGCCGGGGCATGCCGATCGACATCCACCCCGAGCACGGGGTCAGCGGGGTCGAGCTGATCCTTACCCGGCTGCATGCGGGGGGCAAGTTCTCCAATTCGAGCTATCGCTTCTCCGGCGGCCTGCACGGGGTCGGGGTGTCGGTGGTCAATGCGCTGTCGACCCGGCTCGAGGTCGAAGTCAGCCGCGACGGCGCGCGCCACGCGATCGCCTTCGCCAATGGCGACAAGGCCGAGGAGCTGCATCAAGTCGGCAGCGTCGCCAAGCGGGTCACCGGTACCCTGGTGCGCTTCTGGCCGGATACCAGCTACTTCGATAGCGCCAAGGTCTCGGTCTCCCGGCTGCGCCACTTGCTGCGCGCCAAGGCGGTACTCTGCCCCGGGCTCAAGATGACGCTGGTCGACACCGACGGCACCGAGAGCGTATGGCAGTACGAGGACGGCCTGCGCGACTATCTGGTCCAGGCGCTCGACGGCTTCGAACTGCTGCCGAACGAACCCGTCCTCGGCCACGGCAAGGATGACGAGCACCACGTCGATTGGGCGGTGCAGTGGCTGCCCGAGGGCGGCGAGGCGCTGCAGGAGTCGTACGTCAACCTGATCCCGACGCCGCTTGGCGGCACCCACGTCAACGGTTTGCGCAGCGGGCTGGTCGAGGCGCTGAAGGAGTTCTGCGACTACCGCAGCCTGGTGCCCAAGGGCGTCAAGCTGACCGGTGACGACCTGTGGGAGCGGATATCCTTCGTGCTCTCGGTGAAGATGCACGACCCGCAGTTCGCCGGGCAGACCAAGGAGCGGCTCTCCTCGCGGGCGGTCGCCGGGGTGGTGTCGGCATCGGTGAAGGACGCCTTCTCGCTGTGGCTCAACACCCACACTATGGAAGCCGAGCAGCTCGCCGAGCTCGCGATCAGCGCCGCCCAGCGCCGCTTGCGTGCGGCGAAGAAGGTGGTGCGCAAGAAGATCACCCAGGGCCCCGCGCTGCCCGGCAAGCTGGCCGACTGCTCGAGCCAGGACCCGGCGGCGAGCGAGCTCTTCCTGGTCGAGGGCGACTCCGCCGGCGGCAGCGCCAAGCAGGCGCGGGATCGCGAGACCCAGGCGATCCTGCCGCTGCGCGGCAAGATCCTCAATACCTGGGAAGTGGATTCCAACGAGGTGCTCAACTCCCAGGAGATCCATGACATCGCCGTTGCCCTCGGCCTCGACCCGGGCAGCAGCGATCTCTCCAAGCTGCGCTACCACAAGGTCTGCGTGCTTGCCGACGCCGACTCCGACGGACTGCACATCGCCACGCTCCTGTGCGCGCTGTTCGTTCGCCACTTCCCGAGCCTCGTCGATGCCGGCCACGTGTTCATCGCGATGCCGCCGCTCTATCGCATCGACCTCGGCAAGGAGGTCCACTATGCGCTGGACGAGAGCGAGAAGGCGCAGATCCTCAAGCAGCTCGCCAGCAAGCGCGGCACCCCGAACGTGCAGCGCTTCAAGGGGCTGGGCGAGATGAATCCGATCCAGCTGCGCGAGACCACCATGGCGGCGGATACCCGGCGCCTGGTGCAGCTCACCCGCGACGCAGGGGATGGCACCCTCGATCTGCTCGACATGCTGCTGGCGAAGAAGCGTGCCGGCGACCGGCGCAACTGGCTCGAGCGCTACGGCGATCTCGCCGAGGTGGAGGCATGAGGTTGATCAAGTCCAGGCAAGCCGTAGCAGTGAAGGAAGTCCGATCCAATGGCCGATAATTCCGATTTCGAAGCACCCGTCGCCGTGGGCGAGGGCGATGTCGAGCGCCTGCCGCTCAAGCGCTACACCGAGAAGGCGTATCTCGACTACTCGATGTACGTGATCCTCGATCGCGCGCTGCCCAATATCGGCGATGGCCTCAAGCCGGTGCAGCGGCGCATCATCTATGCGATGCGCGAACTGTCGCTGACCGCCAACGCCAAGCACAAGAAGTCGGCACGCACCGTCGGCGACGTGCTGGGCAAGTTCCACCCTCATGGCGACAGCGCTTGCTATGAAGCGATGGTGCTGATGGCGCAGCCGTTCAGCTATCGCTACCCGCTGGTCGACGGCCAGGGTAACTGGGGCAGCCCCGACGACCCCAAATCGTTCGCCGCGATGCGCTATACCGAGGCGCGGCTGTCGCGCTTCTCCGAGGTGCTGCTCGGCGAGCTCGGGCAGGGCACGGTCGACTGGGTACCCAACTTCGACGGCACCCTCGACGAGCCGGCGGTGCTTCCCTCGCGGCTACCGCACGTGCTGCTCAACGGCGGCTCCGGCATCGCCGTCGGCATGGCCACCGACATCCCGCCCCACAACGTCCGTGAGCTGGTCGAGGCGACCATCCACCGGCTGCGCAATCCGCAGGCGACGGTCACCGATCTCTGTCGCTACCTGCCGGCGCCCGACTTTCCCACCGCCGCCGAGATCGTCACTCCTCGCGATGATCTCGCCAAGCTCTACCAGAGCGGGCGCGGCTCGGTGAAGATGCGCGCGCGCTACCGGAGCGAGGAGGGCGACGTGGTGATCACGGCGCTGCCCTACCAGGTCTCCGGCGCCAAGGTGCTCGAGCAGATCGCCGCGCAGATGCAGGCCAAGAAGCTGCCGATGGTCGCCGACCTGCGCGACGAGTCGACCCACGAAGAACCGACGCGGCTGGTGATCGTGCCGCGCTCCAACCGGGTCGACGTCGAGGCGCTGATGGCGCATCTGTTCGCCACCACCGATCTCGAGAAGAGCCACCGGGTCAACATGAACCTGATCGGCCTCGACGGGCGCCCGCGGGTGATGGCGCTCGACGAGCTGCTCGGCGAGTGGCTCGAATTCCGCCGCACCACGGTGCGCCGGCGTCTCGAGTACCGGCTCGGCAAGGTGGTCGATCGGCTGCACATCCTCGAAGGCTTGCTGGTCGCCTACCTCAATATCGACGAGGTGATCCGGATCATCCGCGAGGAGGACGAGCCGAAGCAGGCGCTGATGGCGGCCTTCGCGCTGAGCGAGCGCCAGGCCGAGGCGATCCTCGAGCTGCGGCTGCGTCACCTGGCCAAGCTGGAGGAGTTCAAGCTCCGGGGCGAGCAGGAAGAGCTCGAGGCCGAGCGCAAGCGGCTCGAGGCTCTGCTCGGCAGCGAGTCGAAGCTCACCGACCTGATCGAGCGGGAGCTGCGCGAGGATGCCGAGAAATTCGGCGACGAGCGTAGAAGCCCCTTGGTCGAGCGCGAGGAGGCCCGTGCGCTCTCCGAAGTCGAGCTGCTCGGTGCCGATCCGATCACCGTGGTGCTCTCCAGCCGTGGCTGGATCAGAAGCGCCAAGGGCCACGACATCGACCCGACCTCGCTCTCCTACAAGGCCGGCGACGATTATCTCTGCAGCGTGCGCGGCAAGACCAACCAGAGCCTGATCCTGCTCGACGACAGCGGGCGCAGCTACACCCTCAGCGCCCACCAGCTGCCCTCCGCCCGCGGCCAGGGCGAGCCGGTCACCGGCAAGGTCAATCCGCCGGCCGGCGCGCAGATGGTGGCGATGATGCTCGACGTACCCGAGGCGCGCTATCTGCTCGCAAGCGATGGCGGCTACGGCTTCGTCACCGCGCTCGAGTCGCTGGTCGGACGCTCGCGCGCCGGCAAGGCGGTGCTCACCCTGCCCAAGGGCTGCGCCGTGCTTGCACCGCAGCGGGTCGAGCCGGACATGCGTATCGCGCTGGTCTCGAACGTTGGGCGGCTATTGGTCTTCGATGTCGGCCAGCTGCCCGAGCTGAACAAGGGCAAGGGCAACAAGATGATCGACATCCCCGGCGCGCGCGCCGCCTCGCGCGAGGAGTTCGTCCGCGACCTGGTGGTGCTGCCGCAGGGCGCCTCGCTGGTGATCCACGCCGGCCGGCGTAAACTGACGCTCAAGCCCGCCGACATCGAGCACTATCTTGGCGAGCGCGGGCGGCGCGGAAGCAAGCTGCCCCAAGGGTTGCAGCGCGTCAGCAGGCTTGAAGTCGAGGAGGTGCGTGGATGACCCTGCGTTTTCTGATCCATGCCGCCGGTGCCGCCCGGCCGGGCCAGCTCGCGACCCTTGGGCTCGCGTTGGCTCGCGCCGACGCGAGGCTGCTCGACGTCGAGCAGCGGGTCACCTTCGGCAGCGTCGATTTCGACCTGCTGGTGGAGATCGAGGGCGATGCGTCTCGTGAGGCGCTCGAGGGCGAGCTTAGCGACGCGAGCGACCAGAGCGGGCTGGAGGTCACCCTGTTCTCAGTCGAGCGCGGGGATCACACCCGCTGGCGGGAGACCGGCGCCCAGCCGCGACTGGTGCTCTCGCTGATGGGGCCGCGACTGCCCGCGCTGGTGGTGGCTGAGGTCGGTCGGCTAATCGGTGCGCACGGGCTTACGATCGAGCGGATCGAGCGGCTCTCCGGCCCTGGCGATCTTGGCGACGAGCCCGGCACCTTGGGTGCCTGTCTCGAGTTTCGTCTGCGCGGCGAAACCGATATCGACGCCCTGCGCCGCGCGGCGCAGGGCGTGGGCGAAACCCACGGCGTCGACATCGCCCTGCAGGCGGACGACGTCTGGCGTCGCCACCGTCGGTTGGTCTGCTTCGACATGGACTCGACGCTGATCAAGGCCGAGGTGATCGACGAGCTGGCACGCCGCCACGGCGTGTATGAGGAGGTCGCCGAGATCACCGAGCGGGCGATGCGCGGCGAGCTCGACTTCCAGCAGAGCTTCCGGCAGCGGATGAGCAAGCTCAACGGGCTCGATGAGTCAGCGCTCGCCGAAATCGCCGATGCGCTGCCGTTGATGGACGGCGTCGAGCGGCTGATGAGCGAACTCAAGCGGCTTGGCTATCGCACCGCCATTCTCTCCGGCGGATTCACCTACTTCGCACGCCGCTTGCAGGAAAGGCTCGGCTTCGACGAAGTGCATGCCAACGAGCTGGTGGTCCGTGACGGCAAGGTCACCGGCGAGGTGAGCGAGCCGATCATCGATGCCGAGCGCAAGGCATGGCTCTTGCGCCAGATCGCCGCACGAGAGGGGCTCGACATGGCCCAGACCGTGGCCGTGGGTGACGGCGCCAACGACCTCAAGATGCTCGCCGCGGCCGGGCTCGGGGTCGCCTTCCACGCCAAGCCGCTGGTTCGAGAGCAGGCTCGCCAGTCGGTTTCGACCCTTGGCCTCGACGCGCTGCTCTATCTGCTCGGCTATCGGCATGGCGAGCTCAACGCCTGAATCCGCCGTTCCCGCCGCCCGGCCCAGGGTGGCGGTCGCCGCCGTGGTGATGCGCGGTACGCAGGTGCTGCTGGTCGGCAGCTGCCGCTCCGGCGTCGAAGGTTACTGGGGCTTTCCCGGCGGCAAGCTGGAGTTTGGCGAGACCCTGTTCCAGGCGGCCGAACGCGAACTCCTCGAGGAAACCGGCGTCGAGGCCGTCGCACGCGAGGTTCTCACCGCGGTCGATGTGCTGGTGGGTGGGGCCGTGCGCCCGCGCGCCCACTTCGTGCTGATCGCAACGCTTTGCGATTACCTGAGTGGTGAACCGGTCGCCGCCGACGATGCCGAATCGGCAGGCTGGTTTCCATTCGAGCGGCTCGATTCTCTCCCCTTGCATCCGGACGTTTCCGCGATCGTCGAACTCGCCAGGCAGCGGTCGAGCTGAGCCTCGCCCGAGCGCTGCGTCCGTTTCCCGCTCCCTGTCGCATCCCGGCGATGGGCTATTGCGGGCTACTTGCTCGAGGCTCGCCATCGCCGCTGATCAGCTGCGCGATCTCGGCGAAATCCATCGCCCGCTGCGAGAAACTGAAGGTGCCATCGGCGTTGATCTCTCGAGCCGCGCCTACCAGTGCGCCAAACGCGAGCCGCGCGAGCGATGAGCCGAGACTGATGCGCTTGACCCCAGCGTCCGCCAGCTCCGCGACGCTGAACGTCTCTCCAGGCATGCCCATCACCACGTTGACCGGCTTGGTCAGCGCCTGGCAGATTGTCCGGATCATGCCCAGGTCGGTGAGTCCCGGTGCGTACAGCACGTCGGCGCCGGCGGCTTCGAACGCTTGCAGCCTCCTGATGGTGTCGTCCAGATCGGTACGGCCCCATAGGAAGTTCTCGCAGCGCGCGGTCAGGACGAAATCGTGCGCCAGAGCGTTGCGGGCTTCCGCCGCGGCCTGGATTCGTTCGACCGCCAGCCCGAAGTCATGGATCGGATCGTCTCGCCGGCCGGTGTAGTCCTCGAGCGAACCCCCGGCAAGGCCGATACCGGCGGCGGCTCGGATCGTTTCGGCGGCACTCGCCGGAGTGTCTGCGAAGCCCTTCTCGAGATCGGCGGAAACGGGCAGGGGAGTCGCCGCCACGATGGTTCGGCAGTGGTCCAGGGTATCCGCCATGGAGACTTGCCCTTCCGCTACGCCGAGTGAAAGCGCCATGCCGGCGCTGGTCGTGGCGAGGGCGCGAAAACCGAGTGCGGCGAGAATACGCGCGGAACCCGTGTCCCATGGATTGGGAATGACGAACGCGCCTGGCTGCTCGTGCAGCCGTCTGAAAGTCGTGCCGCTATCGCTCATTCGTCATCCCCTTTTCGATATATGTGTTTTTATACAGCTTTCGGGATTCTAGCCCGATCCGGGCAGTCATGCAGCCATGCCAAGATCCGGGATGGCGATAGCCTGCCAGGCAGTGCAGAGCGCGATAGAAAGTGATCCAGTGCGCCCTGCGCGCGCCGGGCGGCGAGGCCTGGTAGGGCGTGCTCCAGCAGGGTAGGTGGTCGACGTGGGGTAATTGACCAGCACGCCGGTACGTGTTTAGTTGGACGGCATGAAAACTTCATTGCCATTCGCCTTGCTTCGACTTACCTCGCCCGCACGCTGAAGGCGTGCAGGTGCCGCCCGTGTGGTGGAAAAAGCGGTGGGGAGATCGCAGAGCGAGGCTGGGCAATGAGTGCAGAACGATCGAACGAAGCAGTACAGCCGGATCGATGCGAGGCCAGCGGTCGTCGCGTCCAGGCATCATTTCCTACGCGCCAGCGGGCCATGTCCGCTGGCGCGTATCTTTTTCGTCACCTTTTCATTGGTAATTTTCATTTGCAGCAAGTCAATCCCCGGCGCCCGCGGGCGCCGCGAACTGGAGTGGTGAAATGAACGAGAGTCGCTTCCAGCCGGCCATGGGCAAGTACCGACCTTTCGATATCGTCGCGCTCGACGACCGCCAATGGCCGGGCAAGCGTATCGAGCGGGCACCGATCTGGGCCAGCGTCGACCTGCGCGACGGCAACCAGTCGCTGATCGATCCGATGGATGGCGAGCGCAAGTGGCGCTTCTTCGAACTGCTGGTGTCGCTAGGATTCAAACAGATCGAGGTAGGGTTCCCATCGGCCTCGCAGACCGACTTCGATTTCCTTCGTGAGCTGATCGAAGGCCAGAGGGTGCCGAACGACGTCACGCTCCAGGTGCTCACTCCCGCGCGTGCGCCGCTGATCCGGCGCACCTTCGAGGCGCTTTCGGGCGCCAAGCGGGCGATCGTGCATCTCTACAACGCCACCTCGCCGCTTTTTCGCGAGACGGTGCTGGGGCTCGATCGGGATGGCTGCAAGCGCCTCGCGGTCGAGCATACCGCGCTGGTGCGTCGCCTGATGGAGGAGCACCCCGGCACCGACTGGACCTTCCAGTACTCGCCCGAGCACTTCACCACCACCGAACTCGACTTCTCGCTCGAGGTCTGCGAAGCGGTGCTCGATACCTTCGGTGCCAGCCCGGAACGCAGGGTGATCCTCAACCTGCCGGCCACCGTCGAGGTCGCGACCGCCAACGTCTATGCCGACCAGGTCGAGTGGTTCTGCCGTCATCTGCGCGTGCGCGAACGCGCAATCATCAGCCTGCACCCGCACAACGATCGCGGCACCGGGATCGCCGCCGCCGAGCTCGGCCTGATGGCCGGCGCCGACCGGATCGAGGGCACACTGTTCGGCAACGGCGAGCGCACCGGTAACGTCGACATCGTCACCCTGGCGATGAATCTGTTCATCCAAGGCATCGACCCCGAGCTCGATCTCTCCAACCTCACCCCGGTGATGCGCGAGGTCGAACACTGCAACCAATTGCCGGTGCATCCGCGTCATCCCTACGTCGGTGACCTGGTGTTCACCGCCTTCTCGGGCTCGCACCAGGATGCGATCAAGAAGGGCATGGCGAGCCACCGCGCATCGCTTGCCAGCGGCGGCACGCCGCTTTGGGATGTGCCTTACCTGCCGGTCGACCCGCTCGATGTCGGGCGCAACTACGAGGCTGTGATCCGGGTCAACAGCCAGTCGGGCAAGGGCGGGATCTCCTACTTGCTCGAGCAGGACCACGGCATCGCGTTGCCACGGCGGCTGGCGATCGAGTTCAGCCAGGTGGTGCAGGAGATCGCCGACCGCACCGGGCGAGAGATCACTTCCCAGATGATCCATCGCGCCTTTCTCGACGAGTACCGGCTCGATGCGCCCTATCGACTGCTGCGCCAGCGGATCGAGGAACGCGACGGCGAGGTTGCGATCGCCGCCGAGATCGAGGGACCGCAAGGGGGGCTTTCGGTTTCTGGGCGCGGTAACGGCCCGCTCTCGGCGCTGGTGCACGGGCTGCGCGGCCAGGGCTTCGATATCGACGTGATCGACTACCACGAAAACTCCCGCGGGCAGGGGGCCGACGCCGAAGCGATCGCCTTCGTCGAGCTGCGTGCCGCGGGGCGTCCGGTGTTCGGCGTCGGGCTCCATGTCAACACCACCACCGCGACGCTGATCGCCGCGCTTTCTGCGCTCTCGCGCGCCATGCGACAGGATGAAGTGGAAGGCGTGGCACTGAGTGTCTGAACCTTCAGGCTTGATCGAAACTTAGCGTGGGGCTAGATTCGAACGATGGATCCAAGCGCGCGGGGGGCATCGTCTCCCGCGCGCTTCGTGTTTCTTCCATCCTTCTTCCCTGTCGAGGTCCAAGTGGCGCGCATCTCCTCCGAGCAGTTGAATTCCGGGGTACCTCTTTCATCCAGCCGCACTGCCCTGGCCATCCTGGCGTTGGCCGTGGGCGGCTTTGGGATCGGTACCGGCGAGTTCTCGATCATGGGGCTGCTGCCTGAGCTCGCCGCCGGTCTCGGCATCGACGAGACCCGCGCGGGAGGGCTGATCAGCGCCTATGCCCTCGGCGTCGTGGTTGGTGCGCCGCTGATCGCGGTGGGTGCTGCGCGCTGGCCACGCCGCTGGCTGCTGCTTGCGCTGATGGGGCTCTATGCGGCTGGCAACTTCGCAAGCGCCCTGGTCCCAGGCTTCCTGCCGATGCTGCTGGTGCGCTTCGTCAGCGGTTTGCCCCATGGCGCCTACTTCGGCGTAGCCGCTCTGGTCGCCGCCTCGCTGGTCGAGCCTCATCGGCGTGGACGAGCGGTTGGCCGGGTGATGCTCGGCCTCACCGTGGCGACGCTGATCGGCAATCCGATCGCGGTGTGGCTTGGTCAACTGCTCGGCTGGCGCAGCGCCTTCGCCGCGGTCGGCATGATCAGCCTGCTCACTGTGGCGCTGCTGGTGGTCTTTCTCCCCGATGATCGCACCGCCGCGAGCAGCTCGCCGCTTCAGGAGCTCGGTGCGCTGCGCAATCCCGACATCTGGTTGACCCTAGGCATCGGAGCGATCGGCTTCGGCGGCATGTTCTGCGTGCTCAGCTACATTGCGCCGACGCTGACCCAAGTGAGCGGACTCTCGCCCGGCTGGGTGCCGGTGGCGCTGGCGGCGTTCGGACTGGGCACCATCATCGGCAGCCAGGTCGGCGGCTGGCTCGCCGATCGCGGGACGCTTTCCACCATCGGCTGGATCCTGCTCTGGAGCCTGGCGGTGATGCTGCTCTTCCCGTTCGCCGCGCGCTCGGCTTGGAGCATCCTGCCGGCGACGCTGCTGGTCGGTACCATCGTCGCCATGGTGCCGGCGCTGCAGATCCGGCTGATGGACGTCGCCGCCGACGCCCAGACCCTGGCCGCATCGCTCAATCATTCGGCATTCAACGTTGGCAACGCGCTCGGCGCTTGGCTCGGCGGGATCGCCGCAGCCTATGCCGACGACTGGGCCGTGACTGGATGGGTGGGGGCGCTGCTGGCGATTGGCGGGCTGGTGCTGTTCGTCATCGTTCGCCAGCGCGAGCGCGGCTAGCCATGCTGAAATGCTACTTATTCATGCGATCGAATCGAGCGGATCTAACTATCCCCGTGGGCTTTTATCTCTTTTTCCAGCCAGGCCGTGAACGCCGCTATCATTGACGTATTTTTGGCTTTGGGTGATTTGATCAAGAAATAAGTGGTGGCCTTGATGCTATGTTGGTCATCTTCAAAAGGGGCTATCAATTCACCGCTTTCAAGCTCCTTTCTTGCCAGGAATTCACTCTCGAGTACGACGCCCAATCCATTGACGGCCGCTTCGATGGCCATCATCGAGCGGTCGAGCCAGAGTCCATTGTCGCCGACGATGTTCTGATGACCTATTGCGCGAAAATACTCGGTCCAAGTCAGCGCATTAGCTGAGTGGATGAGTGTTACTCGGCTCAAGTCAGAGATCGTTTTCAGCCCTTTTTGCTCCGCTAATGCCGGGCTGCACAATGGACGAAGACGTTCCTCGATCAAAGGCTGCGCTTTGTTCTGTGACGTGTGCGCAGGCCAGTAGGGGATGGCGACGTCGAATTGACCCAAATCGAGCTCATCCTGGCTCGAAAGTGTCGATATGCGAATACCGATACCGGGGTGGCTGTTCAGGAAGCCAGGTAGGCGAGGCTGTAGCCATTTCACCGCGAAACTCGGGCCCGTCGCAATGACGAAGCTTTTATCTTGGGACTGGGGCGATACGAGATGCGTGGCCGCCGAAATTATCCCGAACGCATGTTCTATTTCCCGCGCATAGGTCTTGCCCTCTGCGGTCAACAGCGTGCGACCCGCCAGGCGTTCGAAGAGTTTGACGCCTAGAAAGTCTTCGAGTTGATGAATCTGGTGGCTGATCGCCGAGGGGGTGACCGACAGCTCTTGCGCCCCTTGCGCAAAGCTACCGAGCCGGGAGGCTGCCTCGAATGCTCGCAGCGATTTTAGCGAGGGCAATCTTGCGCGATTGGGATCGATGGTTGAGCTCATTTCATGGGGGAGTGAGTTCTATGCGTTGGCGTCTGTTCGATCATGCTCGCTAGCATTATGCCCAGCACCAGAAAGCCCGGGCAAGCGGCTAGCCAGGCGAATCGGCCACCTTGGCTTGGCGGCCGATGAACCGACCTCCCGGGCTCGATGCGCGCATCGCGAGGCCGATCGTTGTGCCGCAATGGCGCGAGCGCGGTGGCTTGGATAAGGACAACGAGGAACGAGGCATGAGTGAAGAGCTTCTGAAAGCATCGAAGAAATTCCTGGTGAGATATGGCGGGGATGCCTTCCCAAATCTGTTCAGATCCGCCAAGGGAACCATCGTCACCGACAGCGGCGGGCGAGAGTATCTCGATTTCACCTCTGGCCAGATGTGCGCCACCATCGGCCACAACCATCCTGCAATCGTTGAAGCCGTGCATCGAGCGGGAGAGAGGGCTTTTCACCTTTTCAGCGGAATGATTCCCGAGGCCGTCGCCGAACTTGCCCAATCGCTGGCTGAGGATTGGCTACCGGGTAAGCTTGAACGCAGCATTTTCGTCAATACCGGTTCAGAGGCGACGGAAGTCGCGCTGCGAATGGCGAAGATGTACACCGGGGGCTACGAGGTGCTGGCCTTGGGCGGCTCATGGCATGGCATTACCGGCGGTGCGGGCACGGTTTCGTTCGCCAGCGATCGCCGAGGCTACGGCGTGCCCACGCCAGGCGTCTACATCATTCCCGAGCCCAACCCCTACCGTCCTTACATACCGGCGGCAACGTTCGAAGAGTCGGCACTGCTCAATCTCGAGCTCGCGCTCAAGATGTTCGATATGCAGTCCGCGGGCAAGGGAGCGGCGATCATCGTCGAACCCATCATCAGCGCGGGCGGGGTTCTGGTGCCGCCGCGAGCGTTCATGCAGGCATTGCGCAAAGCCGCGGATGACCGGGGCATGCTGCTGATTTTCGATGAGGCGCAGACCGCGTTCGGCCGCATCGGCACCAAGACGGGGGCGGAGTTCTTCGATGTCGTCCCGGACATCATGGCCATGTCGAAGACGCTGGGTGGGGGGCTGCCCCTGGCGGCCGTGGCCACTACGGCCGACATCGAAGATGACCTGCATGCCAAGCATTTCACCTATTACACCAGTCATGTCTCCGATCCATTGACCGCGGAAGTAGGGCTCGCGGTGCTCAAGGTCATCGCCCAGGAGGGCCTGATTGCACGCGCCAATGAAATGGGCGGCTATCTGCGCAGGCAGCTCGAAGGCTTGCAGCAGCGTTATGAGGCCATCGGTGACATTCGTGGCGCCGGTCTGCTGCTCGGGGTGGAGCTGGTCCGCGATCGCGAGTCGCGCTTACCGGCGCATGAACTGGGTGCGCTGACGACGGCTAGATGTTTCGAAAAAGGACTCAGCATGAACATTCGCCGACGTCCGGAACGTGGCTCGGTATGGCGCATCGCGCCGCCGCTGACGGTGTCGATCGACGAGATTGATCGAGCGATCGACATCCTCGACAGCGCGCTCGCCGAGAGCCTCGATGAGCTGGCAAGGAGGAAGTAGCGCCGCGGCAAATCAATCGCATGGCTGCCTGGGGGCGTATGGAGAACTCGACCTCCCGGTGGCCATGGGGGCCAGCATTTCGAGTGAGCGCAATCCACAAGATCAATAACCGTCTGCCATGGAGGAGCTGAAAATGAACAATAAAAGTCGGTTTTTGCTGGGCGCCGTTGTCTGCCTGTCCACGCTCGCCGGTGCGCTCGCCCACGCCGGCACCCTGCAGAGTGTCGAAGCACGCGGGGCCTTGCGCTGCGGTGTGAGCCAAGGGCTTGCAGGGTTCAGCGCGCCCAATGCCCAAGGGCAGTGGGAGGGGATCGACGTCGAGCTTTGCAAGGGCATAGCCGTGGCGATCTTCAACGATCCGAGCAAGGTGATCTACTCCGCGCTGACCGCGAGCGAGCGCTTCACTGCGCTTCAGTCCGGCGAGGTCGACCTGCTGTCGCGCAACACTACCTGGAGTGCCACCCGCGACAACTCCCTCGGCCTCACTTTTCCCGGCGGGGTGACGTTCTACGACGGTCAGGCATTCATGGTGAAAAGGGAGCTTGGCATCGAGCATATCGCCGACCTGGACGGGGCGACGGTCTGTGTGACGACCGGCACCTTGACCGAGACCAATCTCGCCGACTACTTCGACAGCCACGGTCTGCGCTATCAGGCCATCTCATTCGATGAACCCAGCCAAAGCGCCGGCGGATTCGACAGCGGCCGATGCGACGTACTGACTTCCGACTCGTCCCAGCTCGCGGCGCTGCGCCTTCAGCTCAGCGATCCTGACAGCGCGGTGATTCTGCCGGAGATGATCTCCAAGGAGCCATTGGCACCTATGGTGCGCCGGGACGACGAGAGCTGGGGCAAGCTGGTGAGCTGGACGCTCTACGCGATGCTCAACGCCGAGGAGTTGGGGGTAACCAGTGAAAACGCCGGGCGGATGCGCGACGATCCTCCCAGTCCCGATGTCGCCAGGCTGTTGGGCCGCGACGGCAACGTCGGCGAGCAGCTCGGGCTCGACAACGAGTGGGCCTTCAACGTCATCAGTACGGTGGGTAACTATGCAGAGATCTATCAGCGCACGGTCGGTGACCGCTCGGCATTGAATATCCCTCGCGGTATCAATGCATTGTGGAACGCGGGCGGCATCCAGTATGCGCCGCCGATACGCTGACGCGAGGCGTAGCGAAAGGCTGGGGCGCGACTGGCCCCGTTGCAAAGCTCGGTCAGCGATTTACGCGGCGAGGGGGAGGTCCCCTCGCCGCGTTCGCTTGACTGGCGGGCGACGGTCGGTCGCCCGCCCCGGGGTCACGGCGTTTCGGGCAGCGCGTAGGCGATCACGTAGTCGCCCATTTTGGTGCCGAAGGAGCCATGGCCGCCGACGCTGACCAGCACGTACTGGCGGCCATCCGCGCCGCGATAGCTCATCGGCGTGGCCTGGCCGCCGGCCGGCAGGCGCGCTTTCCACAGCTCCTTGCCGGTGGTGATGTCGTAGGCGCGCAGGTACTGATCCAGCGTACCGCTGAGGAAGCTCACCCCGCCGGCGGTGGTCATCGGTCCGCCCATCGCCGGTACGCCGAGGTTGAACGGCAGCGGCACGATCGGCGAGCTATCGCGGGAGGTGCCGTTGGGACGCTTCCATACCACCTTGGACTCGGCCAGGTCGACGCCGGCCACGTCACCCCAGGAGGGTGCCTGGCAGGGGAAGCCGAGGCGCGAGAGGAAGGGCCTCATCTCCACCGCATAGGGCGCGCCGAGGTTGAGCAACAGGCCATTGCCCTCGGAGGCCTGGGCGCTGTCGGCCGGTACCTCGGCGCGCGGCACCAGCCGCGAGGTGAAGGCCATGTAGTTCGGGCTGGTAAAAATCGCCTGGCGAGCCGGGTCGACGGCGACTCCGCCCCAGTTGAACACCCCGACGTTGCCGGGATAGACGATCGAGCCTTCGAGCGACGGCGGCGTGTACTGGCCTTCGTAGCGCAGCGACTTGAACGCGATCCGGCACATCAGCTGGTCGAACGGCGTAGCGCCCCACATCGAGGCCTCGGTCAACTCGGGCGGCAGCAGGTTGAGCCGTGAGCGCGGTTGGGTCGGCGCGGTATGGTCGCCCTCGATCGCGCCCTGGGGAGCGGCGATCTCGTCGACCGGGATGATCGGCTCGCCGTTGCGACGGTCGAAGACGTAGAGGCTGCCCTGCTTGGTCGGCTGGATCACCGCCGGACGTATGCCGTCGGGGGTCGCCACGTCGGTGAGTATCGGCTGGGCCGGTACGTCCATGTCCCACAGGTCGTGGTGGGTCAGCTGCTGGTGCCAGCGCACTTGGCCGGTGGCGAGATCCAGCGCGACCAGGCCCGCACTGTAGCGTTCGGCCCCCTCGCTGCGCTCGGCGCCGTACTGGTCGGGCATCTGGTTGCCGACCGGCAGATAGACCAGTCCCAGTCGTTCGTCGGCGCTGATCATCGACCAGACGTTGGGCGAGTTGCGGGTATAGCGCTCACCGTCGGCCAGCGGGGTAGTGGCGTCGGGATTACCGCTGTCCCAGTTCCACACCAGGTGGCCGTCGCGCACGTCGTAGGCGCGGACCACGCCTGAAGGCTCGTCGGTCGATTCGTTGTCGGTGACGTGGCCACCGATGATCACCAGATCGCGCGTCACCACGGGAGGCGAGGTGGCGTAGTAGCCACCGGGGGTGAATGCTCCCAGGCCGCGGGTCAGATCGACCTCGCCATGCTCACCGAAGGCCTCGCAGCGCTCGCCGCTGTCGGCGTCGAGCGAGATCAGCCGGCCGTCGGCGGTAGGCAGGAAGATCTGCCGCGGGCACTGATTGGCGGTCTCGCTCGAGCTCTCGGCGAAGAGCCTGGCGGTATCTTCGGCCGCGCTGCTGCGCTGGGCATCGACGCGAGCGATGGGCCGGGCATCGACTGGGCGGGCGGCGGGGTAGTC
This sequence comes from Halotalea alkalilenta, assembly GCF_001648175.1. Taxonomy (NCBI): domain Bacteria; kingdom Pseudomonadati; phylum Pseudomonadota; class Gammaproteobacteria; order Oceanospirillales; family Halomonadaceae; genus Halotalea; species Halotalea alkalilenta. Next base: position 1,703,394 of record NZ_CP015243.1, read on the forward strand.
GGCCTGGTCATGGTAGGCGACGCCGCGGCAGGTCATGTGCGCCCAACCGGAGAAGTTCTCCGCGCCCTGCAGGCTGAGCTCTGGGTCGAAACGCCATTTGGTCGCCCCGCTGGCCGGGTCGAGTGCCAGCACCTGGCTGTGCGGGGTGCACAGATAGAGCGTGTCGTTGACCTTGAGCGGGGTGTTCTCGCTGGTCAGCTCGCCGGGATCGCCGGACCCTGGCAGGTCGCCGGTCTGGATCCGCCAGGCCTCCTCGAGCCGAGTGACGTTTTCAGGCGTGATGTCGCCCAGCGATGAGTAGTGGGTACCTGCGTTGGTAGCGCCATAGGCGGGCCAGTCGTCGCCGGCGGCGTGGGCGGGGTCGACCCGCTGCGGCGCGCGCTCGGCGATCTCGCCATGCTGAGTGCCGGGGGCGGTGAACTGGCTCGCCAGCGCCGTGGCGCCGGCGAGTACCACGGCCACGCTCAGCGCCGCGGTGGAGAGCGGTGCGCTTTGCTGGGCGACCAGGGGGCGGCGCACCCAGGGCAGTAGCAGCAGGATACCGAAGACGAACCACAGCGACAGCCGTGGTACCAACTGCCACCAGTCGAGACCGACCTCCCACAGCGCCCAGAGGTTGCTGGCGAACAGGGTGAGGGCATAGAGCCACAGCGTGGCCCGTCGCTTGGCGATGGCCAGCGCACCGCTCAGCGTGATGCCGATGCCTGCGAGCAGGTAGTACCAGGAGCCGCCGAGCGTGACCAGCCGGATGCCGCCCGCCAGCATGGCGAGCCCCATCAGCAGCAGCAGCACGCCCACGGCGATCAGAGGCAAGTGGGTCGCCCGGCCCTTGTGACTGTCGAGCATGGCGTTCGACTCCTTGGAAAAGTTGATTCAATGACGATGAGATGCATTCTTACCACGTGCATGGACCCAATGGTCCCCGTGGGTCGGCTCCGATGAGGATAGTGGACGTCGAGGGGAGGGAGGAGAGGGGCCATGAACTTAGGTGCAGCTGAATTATACGCAGGGGAAATAGGTTGACAATCAATCGTGTTGCAAAATTACGAGATTTTTTGCCTTGACTTGGTAGGAAAATTACAACTTCCGGCGCGGGGCTGGAAAAGCAGACGAAAAAAGCCCCGGCGATGCGCCGGGGCTCGGGACGATCGCCTCAGCGAGGCTTCACTGCTCCAGCGCGTAGCCGATCACATAGTCGCCGAGTCTGGTGCCGAAGGTACCGTGTCCGCCCGCGGTGACGACCACGTACTGGCGGCCATCGTTGCCCTGGAAGGTCATCGGCGTCGCTTGGCCGCCGGCCGGCAGGCGGGACTTCCAAAGCTCCTCACCGGTGGTGATGTCGTAGGCGCGCAGGTACTGATCGAGCGTCCCGCTGAGGAAGCTGACGCCGCCCGCGGTGGTGATCGGGCCGCCGAGCGCGGGTACGCCGACACCGAGCGGCATCGGAATCGCTGCGCTGTCGCGAGCGGTGCCGTTGCGATGCATCCACTTGACCGAGCTGTCGCTCAGATCGACACCGGCGACGTTGCCCCAGGAGGGCGCCTGGCAAGGCAGGCCGAGCACCGACAGCAGCGGACCGAGCTCGACGGCGTAAGGGGCGCCCTGGTTGAGCTGGAGGCCTTGTTCACCGGCGGCCTGAACGGCGTCGGCGGGCAGATCGCGCTTGTCGACCAGACGCGAGACGAAGGCCAGATAGTTGGGACTGGTGAATATCGCCTGGCGCTCGGGGTCGATCGCGATGCCGCTCCAGTTGAACACGCCGACGTTGCCCGGATAGACGATCGAGCCCTCGAGCGACGGCGGGGTGTATTGCCCCTCGTAGCGCAGCGAGTTGAACTGGATCCGGCACATCATCTGGTCCAGCGGGGTGGCGCCCCACATCGAGGCCTCGGTCAACTCGGGCGGCAGCAGGTTGAGCCGCGAGCGCGGCTGGGTGGCCGCGGTCCAGTCGCCTTCGATTGCACCCTGCGGGGCGGGGACCTCGTCGATCGGCACGATCGGTTCGCCGTTGCTGCGGTCGAGCACGTAGAGGCTGCCCTGCTTGGTCGGCTGGATCACCGCCTGGCGCACGCCGTCGGCGGTGGCGAGATCGATCAGCACCGGCTGGGCCGGCGTATCCATGTCCCAGAGATCATGGTGGACGAACTGGTAGTGCCAGCGGATCTGGCCGGTGGAGAGATCGAGCGCGACCAGGCCCGCACTGTAGCGTTCGTCGTTTTCGCTGCGATCGGCACCGTACTGGTCGGGGGTGGCGTTGCCCATCGGCAGGTAGACCAGCCCGAGCGATTCATCGACGCTGATTGGCGCCCATACATTGGGAGAGTTGCGGGTATAGACCTCATCCTCGGCCAGCGGCTCGGTCCGCTCAGGGTTGCCGCTGTCCCAGTTCCATACCAGCTCGCCGCTGCGTGCGTCGAACGCCCGGATCACGCCGGACGGCTCGTCGGTCGAGGCGTTGTCGGTGACGTGGCCGCCGAGGATCACCAGGTCGCGGGTCACGGTGGGAGGCGAGGTGGAGTAGTAGCCGCCCGGCGCGAAGTCGCCGATGTTGCGGGTCAGGTCGACCTCGCCGCCGTCGCCGAAACTCGCGCAGCGCTCGCCGGTGTCGGCATTGAGCGCGATCAGGCGTGCATCCGCGGTGGGCAGGTAGAGCCTGCGCGGGCAGGTCACGTCGGTCTGGTCGAGCATCGCAGGTGTCTCTTCGCCGCCGCTGGCGTCGCCCTGCTGGACAGCCACGTCATAGTAGGCGAGCCCTCGGCAGGTCATGTGCGCCCAGCCGGAGAAGTCCTCGGCGCCCATGGTGCTGATCTCGGGGTCGAAGCTCCACTTGGTCTCGCCGGTTTCGGGTACCAGCGCCTTGACCCGGCTGTGCGAAGTGCAGATGTAGAGGCTGTCGTTGACCTTGAGCGGAGTGTTCTGGTTGGTGATCTCCGGCGGCGAGTTCGCATCGGCGAGATCGCCCGTGCGGATGCGCCATACCTCCTTGAGCGAGCCGATGTTCTCAGGGGTGATCTGGTCGAGGCCTGAATAGTGGGTACCGGCATTGGTGCCGCCGTAGGCGATCCAGTCCTCGCCCGAGACCTGGGCCGGGTTGACCGGGCCGGCCGCGCGAGCGGTCTCCAATCGACCCTTGGTCGCCTGCGGGTCGTCGAACTGGCTCAGGATCGCGACCAGTGCGGCGATCGCCACCGAGGCCAGCAGCGCCAGGCTGCCGCCGCGCTGGCCGCGCGCCAGCGGCCGGCGCCACCAGGGCAGCAGCAGGACGATGCCGATCGAGCAGATCAGCGCTACCCGTGGCACCAGCTGCCACCAGTCGAGGCCCACTTCCCATAGTGCCCACGCAGTGGTGGATAGCAGCACCAGGGCGAACAGCCACAGCGCCGATGGGCGCCGCGCGATGATCAGGATACCGGCAAGGCCGAGTGCCGCGCCGCTGATCAGGTAGTACCAGGAGCCGCCGAGGGTGGCGAGATAGCCACCGCCGGCGAGCATGCAGAGCCCCAGCAGCAGCACCAGCAAACCGAGTAGCAGCGCTGGCAGTCTTGGCCCCGGCGAAGACGAAGAGGTCATATCGGTGTTCCCCTGATGATACGAATGGGCATCGGCGGTGAACGAGCGTCGGGTCCACCGCCCTGGATGGCAGCCACTTTTTTTCTTTACCGCTGGATGGCTCTGACCGCGAGAGGTCGCGGATTGTAAAGGCCTGTAGCGGTGGTGGTAAGTTTACTAACTTTTTTAAAGCTGAATGTCGCTGCGCCAATCGTCGCAGCGGACCCTCTGGCTGATCCTCAGCATAGTAGGCAAGTGGAAGGTTGCAGCCAGTCGAGGCGGTCGAATCGTTAGGGCTTCGGGGCGAGGGATACGCTCGCCGGGCTCAGCTCGACCCAGGCTGCGCCGAGCGCTGCGGCAGCGGGGTCTTCGAGCGCTCGCCCGGTACCTCGCGCACCAGGCGCGGCATCAGGAAGCCGGCGAGCCGCGCGCGCAGGCGCTCGACCAGTTCGACCGCCTCTCCATCGGGGACATCGAAGTGAGCGGCGCCGGCCACCGGGTCGAGGACGTGCAGGTAGTAAGGCAGCACGCCGGCGGCGAACAGCGTCTCGGAGAGTTCGGCCAGGGTGTCGACGTCGTCATTGACCCCGCGCAGCAGCACGCTCTGGTTGAGCAGCGTCGCACCGGCCTCGCGCAGGCGCGCGCAGGCGTGGCGCACCGCCGGGTCGATCTCGTTGGCGTGGTTGACGTGCAGCACCACGACCTTCTGCAGCCGACTCGCCGCCAGCCAGCCGAGCAGGCCAGGGTCGACGCGGTCGGGGATCACCACCGGCAGGCGGGTATGGATCCGCAAGCGCTGCAGGTGGGCGATGCCGCCGAGCCGCTCGACCAGCCAGCCGAGCCGCTCGTCGCTGGACGCGAGCGGGTCGCCACCGGAGAGGATCACCTCATTGATTTCGGGGCGGCTGCGCAGGTAGTCGAGCACCGCCTCCCATTCGCGTCTCGAGGGGGTGTTGTCGGCGTAGGGGAAGTGGCGGCGAAAGCAGTAGCGGCAGTTGACCGCGCAGGCGCCGCTCACGATCAGCAGCACCCGATTGGCGTACTTGTGGATCAGGCCGGGGAGCGGGCGGTGCTCCGCCTCTTCGAGCGGGTCGGAGACGAAGCCCTCCACCGCATCGGTCTCGCGATCGATCGGCAGCACTTGGCGCAGCAGCGGATCGAATGGATCGCCACGGCGCATTCGCGCCAGGTAGGCATGCGGCACCCGTATCTTGAACAGCCGGTGGCCCGCCTGCGCCCCGGGCAGCCAGGCCGCGTCCAGGCCGAGTGCCTCGCACAGCACCTCGGGGTCGCGGATCGCGCCGGCCAGCTGGCGGCGCCAGTCGCCGCTGTGCTCACCACCCTGGTCGCTGGCGACGGTCTGCACTCTGTTCACACTTCGGGTTATCATCTGCGCACTTCTTTGGGGTTGTCACCGCCGGGCGGTGAGGGTCTGGAGAGTCACGCGGGCGTGCCGCGACCATTTCAAATAGCGTTAGGCGGCGGTGAGTCCGCCGTCCATTCGAGAGGCGTTCATGGCGAGTTATTCTACCAACGAATTCAAGGCCGGGCTGAAAGTGATGCTCGACGGCGACCCCTGTTCGATCGTCGAGAACGAGTTCGTCAAGCCGGGCAAAGGGCAGGCGTTCAACCGCGTCAGGCTGCGCAACCTGATGACCGGCCGGGTATGGGAACGCACCTTCAAGTCGGGCGAGTCCCTCGAGGGCGCCGACGTCGTCGATCTGGACATGGAGTATCTCTACACCGATGGCGAAATGTGGCACTTCATGAAGACCGACGGCTCGTTCGAGCAGTTCGCCGCCGACAAGAAAGCGATCGGTGACAACGAGAAGTGGCTCAAGGAGCAGGTCAAGTACATCATCACGCTCTGGAACGACAACCCGATCTCGGTGACGCCGCCCAACTTCATCGAACTCGAAGTGATCGAGACCGATCCGGGCCTCAAGGGCGACACCGCCCAGGGGGGCTCCAAACCTGCGAAGCTCTCCACCGGCGCGGTAGTGCGCGTGCCGCTGTTCATCAACCAGGGTGAAGTGCTCAAGGTCGATACCCGCACCGGCGACTACGTCAGCCGCGCCTGAATTCCCCTCGGGCGTGCTGTCACGCCCTGCTGTCCACCCGCGCGGGCCTCTGGCCTGCGCGGGCGTTGATTCACCGTACTGGACGCCCCGATGATCGAACCCACAGATTGGACCCCGAGCGCCTCGCTCGAGGCGCTGCGCTTTCGCGCCAATCGCCTGCGCGAGATTCGCCGCTTCTTCGACGAGCGGCAGGTACTCGAGGTCGAGACCCCGGTGCTCGGCCACGGTGGCAGCGTCGACCCGCTGCTCGATTCGCTCAGCCTCGAGGCGCGCGGACCCAAGGGGGTCGAGCGGCTGTGGCTTGCGACCTCGCCGGAGTTCCATATGAAGCGGCTGCTCGCCGCTGGCAGTGGACCGATCTTTCAGCTCGCCCGCGCCTTTCGAGATGGCGAGCGAGGTCGGCGCCACAACCTCGAGTTCACCCTGCTCGAATGGTATCGGCCCGGCTATGGTCTGGAGCTTTTGCGCGAGGAGTGCGTCGAACTGATCGAACGGGTGATCGAGCGGCCGGTGCAGCTGCGCGTGCACCGCTATCGCCAGCTGTTTCGCGACGCTCTCGACATCGACCCTTTCGACGTCGGCGGCGATGAGCTCGCTCGCCTGGCCGGTGAGCTCGCCGCGGTCGACTGTGCCGGCTGGGAGCGCGACGACTGTCTCGACCTGCTGTTCAGCCATGTGATCGAGCCCGCCCTCGGCGCCGACCCGGGCGGTCCGGTGGCGCTGCTCGACGCGGTGGTCGACTACCCGGCGAGTCAGGCGGCGCTTGCCCGCAAGCGTCTCGATCCCGAGGACGGGGCCGAGCTCGCCGCGCGCTTCGAGCTCTACTGGCAGGGGGTCGAGCTCGCCAATGGTTATCATGAGCTGGTCGATGCCGGCGAGCAGGCGACGCGCTTTGTCGCCGACAATGCCGCGCGGCGCGCGCGTGGCAAGCCCGAGGTCGACATCGACCGCGCGCTGCTGGCCGCGCTCGATCATGGTCTGCCGGCCTGCAGCGGTGTGGCGCTAGGCGTCGATCGGCTGCTGATGCTGGCCGCGGGTGAAGCTCGCATCGATGCCGTGATCGCCTTCCCCTTCGAGCGCTGTTGAGCCCTCACCGAACGGTGGCAGGCGGCGGATCTCCTCGAGCAGGTGCCGGCACGCCCGCGACAGCGGGCGATGCTGGCGCACCATCAGGTGCACCTCGGCGGCATTGAGGATCGGATGGTCGATCGACAGCGCCCTGAGCCGCCCCGGCGCCAGCGACTCGGTGTAGGGCGGATTGGCGAGGAAGGTCACCGCCTGGGTGTCGCAGACGTATTCACGCAGCATCGCCAGCGAATTGCTCTCGAGGCTGGGTTCGAAGTGGCACTTGTCGAGCGCCTCGACGGTGTCGAGCAGCTGGCGTAGCCCGTAGCCGCTGGCCACCAGCGCCACTGGATAGTCGAGGATGGTGTCGAGGGAGAGCGGCTGCGCGAGCCGGGTCAGGGGGTGGTTGGCGTTGACCACCGCACAGACCGGCTGCGGCGCCGATGCCACCGATTCGATCCCCGGCACTAGCCGCGGCGAGTAGCCGAGCCCGATATGCGCATCTCCCTCCAGCACCTGGCGTACCACGACCTGCACGTTGGCGATCATCAGCTCGATCCGCAGCCGCGGATGGCGCCTGGCGAAACGAGTGATCACCTGCTGCATCAGCCGCTCGCTGTAGCCTTCGCTCACCGCCAGGCGCAAGGTGCCGCGCTCGAGCCCATCGAGGGCGGAAAAATCCCCGAGCAAAGCCTCCTCGGCAACCCGTCTTTCGCGGTGGAAATCGAGCAGCAGCAAGCCCGCCTCGGTGGCGCGTACGCCGCGGCCATGGCGCTCGAGCAGGCGAACCCCAAGGCTCGCCTCGAGCCTTCGAATCTGGCGGCTGATCACCGAGGGTTCGACCTCGAGCCGCTCGGCGGCGCGGCGGATCGAGCCGGATTGGATCGCCTCGGCGATGTAGCGCAGCCGGCGTGGGCTGAGATGCTCGTCGAGGTCGAGCAGGGGAAAAGGTGTGACCACTGGCGTGCTTCCTTCGAATGACGGGCCGGCATCATGCGGGCCTTAAGCTCAGTGCCCTACTGGTTTTTTCAGCAATGATTCAGCACCCGGCTGCAGTAAGGCGTTACTTGCGCCGATCGGCATGAGCGTTGCCCTCAGGGCAACGCAATCATGATGCGGCGGTCGTTGCATGTCCAACCGTCACACGCATAACGTTGGGGCGGTTCGGACCATTCGTGTCCACGCATCGACCTACAATCAAAAGGCCAAGACGTCATGCGCATCCTGATTGCTGGTTTCCAGCATGAAACCAATACCTTCGCGCCTACGCCGGCCGACTATCGAAGCTTTCTCCACGGTGGTGGATTTCCCGCGCTATGCCGGGGGCAGGCGCTGTTCGAGCTCGCCGAGGTCAATCTGCCCCTCGGTGGCTTCATCAGCGCGGCGCAAAGCGCCGGGCATACCCTGGTGCCGGTGCTATGGGCGGCGGCGGCACCCTCGGCCGCGGTGACCGAGGAGGCATTCGAGCGCCTGGCGGGGGAGATCGTCGAGGCCGCCCGGCAGGGCGGGTTCGATGCGATCTATCTCGATCTCCACGGGGCGATGGTCTGCGCCCATTGCGACGATGGCGAGGGCGAGCTGCTCTCCCGGCTGCGCGAGGTGGTAGGGCCTGAGCTGCCGATCGCCGCATCGCTCGATCTGCACGCCAATGTCACCGCTGGGATGCTCGAGCACGCAAGCGCTCTGGTCGCCTATCGCACCTATCCCCACGTCGACATGGCGGCCACTGGCGCCCGCGCGCTGGGCCTGCTCGAGCGCATTTTCGCCGGTGAGCGGTTGTATCACCATGCGGTGCGGCTACCGTTTCTGATCCCGATCAACGCAGGCTCCACCATGCTCGAACCCGCGGCTTCGGTGTATGCGGGGCTCGAACTGCGCGACCGCGAGAGCGCGGCGACCCTCTCCTTCGCCGCGGGCTTTCCAGCCGCCGACTTTCCCGAATGCGGCCCGGTGGTCTGGGGGCACGGCGCGGATCGCGCTCGGCTGGTCGAGGCGGTCGAGGCGCTCGCCGCCGAGATCGTCGCGCTCGAGTCACGCTGGTCGGTGCCATTTCTCGACGCCTTCGATGCGGTCGCCGAGGCGCAGCGCCTCGCCCAGGGCGCGAGCCGCCCGGTGGTGATCGCGGATACCCAGGACAATCCCGGCGCAGGGGGCGATGCCTCAACCGTTGGGCTTCTGCGCGCGCTGCTCGCAGCCAACGTCGAGCGTGCGGCGCTGGGGCTGATCTGCGATCCTGAGGCAGCCGAATTGGCGCATGCCGCGGGGGAGGGCGCACGGCTGCGGTTCAGCCTGGGTGGCACCCCGAGTCTCGGCGAGCCGCCGCTCGAAGTCGACTGCGAGGTGATCCGCTTGAGCGACGGGTGCTGTCGCTACGATGGGCCGATGATGCACGGTACGCTGGCCGAACTCGGTCCCTGCGCCCAGCTGCGGATCCAGGGTGTCAGCGTGCTGGTCAGCTCGCGCAAGGCCCAGCTGATCGATCGCAACCTGCTGCGGATGGTCGGGATCGAGCCCGAGCGGATGGCGATCCTGGTGCTCAAGAGCTCGGTACATTTTCGCGCCGATTTCGCCCCGATCAGCGAGGCGATCCTGGTCGCCAAGGTGCCGGGGCCGATGGCGGCCGATCCCGCCGATCTGCCCTGGCGGCGGCTAGGCGAGGGCATGCGCTCGAAGCCGATGGGGATGCCCTTCAGCCCGGCTTGAGCTCGCCCTGGCCAGCGGCTTCCATCAAGGAGCGAAAGCAGCGACAGTCATTCCCAGGGATCCTTTCCCACCAAGCATTCAAGACCCGGCATCGATAACAAAGACAAAGAGGAAGTACGAAGATGATCGACCCCAAACTGTTCCACATCGACCTGCGCAAGCTGCTTGGCGCCGCCCTGCTCGGCGCGGGAGCGATGACGGCGAGCGTGCCGGCCTCGGCACAGACGGTGAATGCGATGATGCACTCGGGTCTGCGTGTGCTCGACCCGATCCTCACCACCGCGCACATCACCCGTAACCACGGCTACATGGTCTACGACACGCTGCTCGGCATGGACGAGAACTTCCAGCCCCAGCCGCAGATGGCGGACTGGCAGGTATCCGATGATGGGCTGACCTACACCTTCACCCTGCGCGAGGGGCTCAAGTGGCACGACGGTACCCCGGTCACCGCGGCCGACTGCGTCGCCTCCTTGCAGCGCTGGGGCAGCCGCGACTCGGGCGGCCAGATGCTGATGAGCCACGTCGCGAGCCTCGAGGCGAACGATGACCGCACCATCACCCTGACGCTGGCCGATCAGTTCGGCTACGTGCTCGAGCTGATCGCTAAACCCTCCTCGGTGCCGGCCTTCATGATGCCGGCCCGGCTCGCCGAGACCCCGAGCGACCAGCCGATCCCGGAGCAGATCGGCTCCGGGCCGTTTCGCTTCGTAAGCCAGGAGTTCGATCCCGGCAGCCGGGTGGTCTATGAGAAGTTCGAGGACTACGTGCCGAGGAGCGAGCCGCCGAGCTGGACCGCTGGGGGCAAGGTGGTCAACGTCGATCGGGTCGAGTGGCTGACGATGCCCGACCAGCAGACCGCGGTCAACGCGCTGAACTCGGGCGATCTCGACTTCATCGAGCAGGTGCCGATCGATCTGCTGCCGCTGCTCGAGGGCAGCGACGGGGTCTCGACCGGGGCGATCAATCCGCTGGGCTACCAGACCATGGGTCGGATGAACTTCCTCTACCCTCCCTTCGACGACATCAAGGTGCGCCAGGCCGCGCTGGTCGCGCTCGACCAGGAGGACGTGCTCGCCTCGCTGATCGGCAACCCCGAATACTATGAGGTCTGTCCTTCCTTCTATGGCTGCCAGTCGCCGCTGGCCAGCGACGAAGGGACCGAGGGCTTCACCGCCAACGGTGACATCGAGCGCGCCCAGGCGCTGCTGGAAGAGGCCGGCTACGACGGCACCCCGGTGGTGATCCTCCAGCCCACCGACGTGGCCACGGTGAGCCCGCAGCCGGTGGTCGCGGCGCAGGCGCTGCGCCAAGCCGGCTTCAACGTCCAGCTGCAGCCGATGGACTGGCAGACCCTGGTGTCGCGTCGGGCCAGCCAGCAGCCGCCGAACGAAGGCGGTTGGAACCTGTTCTTCACCAACTGGATCATCCCGGAGGTGTGGAACCCGATCGTCAACCCGATGCTCAACGGCCACGGACGCGAGGGCGGCTTCTTCGGCTGGCCGACCGATCCGGAGCTCGATCGGCTGCGTGGAGAGTTCGCCGCGGCCCAGGACGACGCCGAGCGCGAGCGCATCGCCGGGGTGATCCAGGCCCACGCGCTCGAGCAGGTCAACTACATCCCGCTCGGTGACTACCGCTCCGTTTCCGCTTGGTCGGACCAGGTGAAGGGACTGCTGCCAGGACCGGTACCGGTGTTCTGGAACCTGACCAAGGACTGACCACCGTGATCACGCCTCGCGTCGAGCGAGGCGTGAGGAGGGAGTAGCCCATGCAGCTGCGTTCGCTTCACTATTTCGATGCCGTCGCCCGCTGCCGCTCGCTGCGCCAGGCGGCGGCGCTCCTGCACATCGTGCCCACCGCGCTGAGTCGCCAGATCGTACAGCTCGAGCATGAGCTCGGCGCCAAGTTGATCGAGCGCAGCCCCAAGGGTGTGCGCTTGACCGCCGCTGGCGAGCTATTGGCCGAACAGGCCTCGCGCACGCTCAAGGAGCTCGATCGGGTTCGCGAGCGGATCGACGACCTGCGCGAGCTCGGCGCCGGCCACGTCAGCCTCTACGTGACCGAAGGGCTCGCCGCCGGGCTGGTCGCGCCGGTGCTCGCCAGGCTCACGCGCGATCATCCGCGGCTGCGCTTCACCCTTTGCATCCAGAGCGCCCCGGCGATCGTCAGGGCCCTGCGCGAAGGGGTGTGCGACATAGGCGTTGCGTTCTTCATCGACGAAGAGGAGGGCATCGAGCGTCGGCGGGTCGGGCGCCTGGAGCAGTGCATGATCGTCGCGCCCTCGCATCCGCTGGCCAACGCCCAGCGGGTGTCGCTGGCGACGCTCGCGGCCCAGCAGCTGGCGCTGCCCGACCAGGGCTATGGTGTACGGCGCACCCTCGACGCCTTGGCCAAGGTGGCCGGGGTGGAGATCGACCCTGCCTATGTGACCGCTTCGATCGAGATGCAGAAGGCGCTGGCGCGCTCGGGCGCCGCCGCCCTGGTGCTGCCGCGGCTCGCGGTGGCCCACGAATGCGTGCAAGGGGAGTTCGTCGCGGTGCCGATCGACGAACCCAGGCTGAGCAGGGTGGCGATCGATCTCTGCGTGCCGGCCCATGCGCAGCCCGGTTTCGCCGTGGTCGAGACCCTGGCGCGGCTCGCCCACGCCTTCGATGAGGGGGGTGTGGCCCAAACGTGTGCAGCCTGAGCGCTAAATTGAACTGCCGAGCTTGTCACCAGCCTGGGTAGAGTGGCATGGCCGTATTACGACAATCACAACGATGCCTCGATGGGAGGTGAAACCCGATGTTGCCATGCCATCAACTCGACGCGACCCAGGTGCTCGAACTGTTCCGTCATCGCGAACTGTCACCGAGCGAGTATCTGGCTGAGATCGAAGCCCAGATCGCTCGCTGGGAGCCGCGGATCAATGCGCTCTACGGCTACGATCCCGAGCCGCTGCGCGCCGCCGCCGCTGCCTCCAGCCAGCGCTGGGCGAGGGGCGAGCCGATCGGCCCGCTCGACGGGGTACCGGTGACGCTCAAGGAGCTGATCAGTACGCCTGGGCTGCCAATTCCGCTTGGCACCTCGACCACCGAGCTGGTCCCGATGCAGCATGAAGCACCGCCGGCGGCGCGGATGCGCGAAGCTGGTGCGCTGATGCTGGCCAAGACCACCTGCCCGGATTTCGGCATGCTCTCCTCGGGGCTTTCGAGCTTCCACGGCACCACGCGCAACCCCTGGAACCTCGATTGCAACACCGGCGGCTCGAGCTCCGGCGCCGGAGCGGCGGCGGCGGCGGGGTTCGGTCCACTGCACGTCGGCACCGACATCGGTGGCTCGGTACGCCTGCCGGCGGCCTGGTGCGGGGTCGTCGGCTTCAAGCCGAGTCTTGGACGGATTCCGATCGATCCTTACTATGTCGGTCGCTGCGCCGGGCCGATGACCCGCAGCGTCGAGGACGCCGCGCTGATGATGGCGGCGCTGGCCCAGGACGATCGACGGGATGCGATGCGCCTGCCCCCGGCGCGGATCGACTGGTCGAACCTGCCCACCTCGGTGGCGGGGATGCGGATCGGCGTGATGATCTCCTCCGGCTGCGGCCAGCCGCTCGACGACGAGATCGCGACCGTGGTCGAGCGCGCGGCCAAGTGTTTCGAGGCCGCCGGCGCCATATTGGTGCCGCTCGAACCGGTGCTCACCCGCGAGATGCTCGACGGCCTCGACGACTTCTGGCGCGCCCGCCAGTGGAGCCAGCTCGAGCGGCTGCCGGCGGACAAGCGCGAGGAGGTGATGCCCTACATCCTCGACTGGGCCCGGCGTGGCGGCGAGATCGACGGTGTCACCGCGGTGCGGGGGTTCGAGCAGACCATGATGATGCGCGCGGTCACCGAGGCGGTGTTCGATCGGGTCGATGCGCTGCTCTCGCCGACCACCCCGGTGGTGTCGTTCGCAGCCAGCGCCCACTCGCCGCTCGACGATCCCCAGCGTCCGTTCGAGCACATCGCCTATACCTTGCCGTGGAACATGGGCGAGCAGCCAGCGCTCTCGCTCAACGCCGGCTGGAGCCGCGATGGCATGCCGATCGGATTGCAGATCGTCGGTCCGCGCTTCTTCGACCGCGAGGTGCTCGGTCTCGGCCGCGCTTTCGAGCTGTTCGGCGAGGTAGAGCGTCGCAGCCCAACGCTACCCGGCTGATCGCGGCATCCGTCGATGCCACGACCGCCCCCAAATAGTCACCCTCATGAAAGGCCGCCCATGACCATCATGTATCCCGGCGTTCTGCGCCATTCCCGCCAGCTGGCCGTCGCTGCAGCGCTCGGCCTCGGCACCCTCGCCTCGCCGCTCGTCGCCGAGGCGGCCACCACCATCCGTGGGGTGATGGACTCGCCGCTGCGGATGCTCGATCCGATCGCCACCACCGCGCACATCACCCGCAACCACGGCTACATGGTCTACGACACCCTGCTCGGCATGGACCTGGAGCACCAGCCGCGCCCGCAGATGGCGGACTGGACGGTGTCCGACGACGGGATGACCTATACGTTCACCCTGCGTGATGGGCTGAAATGGCACGACGGCGCGCCGGTCACCGCCGCCGACTGCGTCGCCTCGATCCAGCGCTGGGCGGCGCGCGACGCGGGCGGCCAGATGCTGATGGACAACGTCGCTGAGCTCGAGGCCAGCGACGACAAGACCATCACGTTGAGCCTCTCCAAGCCGTTCGGCTACGTGCTCGAGCTCTTGGCCAAGCCCTCCGGGGTACCGGCGTTCATGATGCCGGAGCGGATCGCGCGGACCCCGGCCGACCAGACCATCAGCGAGGCGATCGGCTCCGGGCCGTTCAAGTTCGTCGCCGATGAGTTCCAGCCTGGCGTCCAGGCGGTTTATGAAAAGTTCGCCGACTACGTGCCGCGCTCCGAGCCACTCAATGGCACCGCCGGTGGCAAGCAGGTCGAGGTCGATCGGGTCGAGTTCGTCGCCATGCCCGACGCCCAGACCGCGATGAATGCGCTGCAATCGGGCGACATCGACTTCTTCGAACAGGTACCGATCGACCTGCTGCCGCTGCTCGAGGGCAACGACGAGATCCACACGCAAGTGCTCAACGAGCTCGGCTACCAGAGCATGGGGAGGATGAATTTCCTCCAGCCGCCGTTCGACGACGTCAACATACGCCGCGCCGCGCTCACTGCGCTCGGCCAGAGCGACGTGCTCGCCGCGATGGTTGGCAACCCTGAATACTACGAGACCTGTGGGTCGGTGTTCGGATGCGGCACGCCGCTTGCAGATGAAACCGGCGGCCAGAGCCTGGTCGACGGCGGTGATCCCGCCAGGGCCAGGCAGATGCTCGAGCAAGCGGGGTACGACGGCACGCCGGTGGCGATCCTCCAGGCCACCGATGTGCCGATACTGGTCGCACCGCCCGTGGTGGCGGCCGAACAGCTGCGCAAGGCCGGGTTCAATGTCCAGCTGATGCCGATGGACTGGCAGTCCATCGTTGCCCGCCGGGTCAACCAGGGACCGGTGGCGCAGGGCGGCTGGAACATGTTCTTCACCAACTGGATCGTCCAGGAAGTATGGAACCCGATCAACAACCCGATGCTCAACGGCGGTGGCCCAGCCAAGGCGTGGTTCGGCTGGCCCGAGGACGAAGAGATCGATCGCCTTCGCGCCGAGTTCGCCGCGGCGACCGACGAAGCCACCCAGCGCGAGGTGGCGAGCCGGATCCAGGCCCACGCGATGGACTACGTAAGCTACGTGCCGCTTGGCCAGTACCGGGTGGTGAGCGCCTGGCGCAGCGAGCTCGAAGGTATTCGGCCCGCGCCGGTGCCGGAGTTCTGGGGCGTGAGCAAGCGCCAGGATTGAGCCGCTGGAGCGCGATTGGCGGCCGGTCATAACCACAAGGCAAGGCACTGCTACGAACAGGTATGCGACAGGCCTCGCTCCATTGTTAAGCTGTCCCGGGCATCCTCGAGCGGGTGCCCGGGAGTCAACCTAAACCGCCCTTTACAACCACAACCAAAGGAGGCGTCATGCTCAGCTATTTCGTGCGTCGCGTCATCGCGGCGATTCCAGTGATGCTGGTGGTCGCGCTGTTCGTCTTCCTGCTGCTCAGGCTCTCGCCGGGCGACCCGGCGGCGATCATCGCCGGCGACATGGCCACTCCCGAGCAGCTTGCCCGTATCCGTGCCGCCCTGGGCCTCGATGAGCCGCTCTACATCCAGTTCTTCGTCTGGCTCGGCGAGCTGCTGCGCGGTGACTTCGGCACCTCGTTGATCTCCCAGACCCCCGTGCTGACGATGATCCACCAGCGCCTCGAGCCGACTCTGAGCCTTGCGCTGGTGTCGATCCTGTTCACCGTGCTGATCTCGGTACCGCTTGGTGTGATCGCTGCGTGGCGTCACGGCAGCTTCATCGACAACTTCGTGATGTCCGCCTCGGTGGTCGGCTTCTCGGTGCCGGTGTTCGTGATCGGCTATCTGCTGATCCAGCTGTTCGCCATCGAGCTGCGCTGGTTCCCGGTCCAGGGCTTTCGCAGCCTGTTCGATGGTGTCGGTCCGTTCGCCAGCCGCATCGTGCTGCCGGCGCTGACCCTGTCGTCGATCTACATCGCGTTGATCAGCCGGATGACCCGCGCCAGCATGCTCGAAGTGCTCGATGAGGACTACATCCGCACCGCACGGGCCAAGGGGCTGGGCGAGCGCGCGGTGCTGTTTCGCCATGCGCTGCGCAACGCCGCTGTGCCGATCCTCACCGTGATCGGCACCGGCTTCGCGCTGATGGTCTCGGGCGTAGTGGTCACCGAGAGCGTGTTCAACATCCCCGGCCTCGGCCGGCTGATCGTCGATGCGGTGCTGGCCCGCGACTATCCGGTGATCCAGGGGCTGATCCTGCTCACCTCCGGGCTCTACGTGGTGATCAATCTGCTGATCGATCTCTCCTACGCCGCCACCGATCCGAGGATCCGCTACTGATGAACATGCAGACCCTGAACCCATCCCGGACGGGAGGCGACGCCATGCCCGAAGGTCGCGGCGCCAGCCGCCTGCTCTCCCGGCTGTTCGCCACCCGGCCCAAGGCGGTGACGCTGATCGCCGCGGTGGTGCTTGCGCTGATCGTCGCGATCGCGCTGCTCGCGCCCTGGCTCGCCAACCACGATCCGCTGGCGCTGTCGCCGGCCAACCGCCTCCAGGGCATGAGCGAGAGCTTCTGGCTCGGCACCGACGCCTATGGACGCGATCTCTACTCACGCATCCTCTATGGTGCCCAGGTGTCGCTGATCGTCGGTGTCGGGGTGGCGATACTGAGCGTCGCGATCGGCCTGCCGCTGGGCCTGCTCGCCGGCTACTTCCGCGCCATCGATGCGATCCTGATGCGGATCATGGACGGCCTGATGGCGATTCCCGGGATCCTGCTCGCGATCGCGATCGTCTCGCTGACCAGCGCCAACCTATGGACGGTGATGCTGGCGATCATGGTGCCGGAGATCCCGCAGGTGGTGAGGCTGGTGCGCTCGCGGGTGCTCTCGGCCCGCGAGGAGCCGTTCGTCGAGGCTGCGGTGCTGATGGGCACCCCGACGCTCAAGCTGATGATCCGCCATCTGATGCCGAGCACGATCGCGCCGCTGATCGTCCAGGGCACCTACATCTGCGCCTCGGCGATCCTCACCGAGGCGATCCTCTCGTTCCTCGGCGCCGGGATCGGCACCGAGATCCCCTCGTGGGGCAACATCATGTCGGAGGGCCGGATCTACTTCCAGATCAAACCCTCGCTGATCTTCTGGGCAGGGCTTTTGCTCTCCGCCTGCATCCTGTCGATCAACCTGCTCGGCGACAGCGCTCGTGACGCGCTGGATCCGAAGATGAAACGGAGGAACGCCTGATGAGTACCGCCACAGTGACGTCCGAACGCGATTCTGCCGACCCGGCCGCGGAGAAGGTGCTCGAGGTCGAGGGGCTGGTGGTCGAGACTGGCGGCAAGCATCCGGCGCCGATCCTTCGCGGCGTGTCGTTCTCGATCCGCCCCGGTGAGACCCTTTGCCTGGTCGGCGAGTCAGGCTCGGGCAAGTCGGTGACCTCGCTCGCCACCATGGGACTGCTGCCGCGCGGTGCGCTGGTGGCGCGAGCAGGGCGCATCCTGCTCGACGGCGAGAACCTGCTCGAGGCCACCCCTTCGCGGCTCAAGGCGCTGCGGGCCAGCCGCATGGCGATGATCTTCCAGGAGCCGATGACCGCGCTGAACCCGGTGCTCAGCGTTGGTCGCCAGCTCGATGAAGTGCTCGAGACCCACACCCGGCTGTCGTCGCGTGAGCGCAAGGCCAAGGTGCTCGACGCCTTCTCCCAGGTCCATCTGCCGGAGATCGAGCGCATCTATTCGAGCTTCCCGCACCAGCTCTCGGGCGGCCAGCGCCAGCGGATCATGATCGCGATGGCGCTGGTGCTCGAGCCTCGGCTGTTGATCGCCGACGAGCCGACCACCGCGCTCGACGTCACCACGCAAAAGCAGATCCTCTCCTTGATCAAGGAGCTGCAGCAGAAGCACGGCACCGCGGTGCTGTTCATCACCCACGACATGGGCGTGGTGGTCGACATCGCGGACCGGGTCTGCGTGATGAACAAAGGCGAGGTGGTCGAGAGCGGCGAGGTCGCCCAGGTGCTCGGTGCGCCTCGCGAGACCTATACCCAGACCCTGCTCGACGCGGTGCCTAGCCTCACCCCGCGTGCGCCGCGCATCGAGGCGAGCCAGAAGACCGT
Source organism: Halotalea alkalilenta (assembly GCF_001648175.1). Lineage (NCBI taxonomy): Bacteria > Pseudomonadati > Pseudomonadota > Gammaproteobacteria > Oceanospirillales > Halomonadaceae > Halotalea > Halotalea alkalilenta. Next base: position 1,721,530 of record NZ_CP015243.1, read on the forward strand.
GCTCGAAGTCCAGGCGCTGGAGAAGGTGTTCGAAGGCGGCCGCGGACTGATGCGCTGGCTGGGCAAGTCGAGCGAGGGCACGCGCGCGGTGGACGATGTCAGCTTCCGGCTCAAGCGCGGGCGCACGCTCGGCATCGTCGGGGAGTCGGGCTCGGGCAAGTCGACGCTCGCGCGCTGCGTGATGCGCCTCGAGACGCCGAGCGGCGGCGCGATCCGGGTCGATGGCAAGGAAATCTCCGAACTCTCGCGCTCGATGCTCAAGCCGCACCGCAAGCGGATCCAGATGATCTTCCAGGACCCCAATCGCTCGCTCAACCCGCGCCGCACCGTCGGCGACAGCCTGGTCGAGGGGCCGATGAACTACGGCACGCCGCGCAAGCAGGCGTGGGCGCGCGGGCGCGAGCTGCTCGAACTGGTGGGCCTGCCGGCGGATGCGATCGATCGCTACCCGCACCAGTTCTCCGGAGGCCAGCGTCAGCGTATCGCGATCGCACGTGCGCTGATGATGGAGCCCGAGGTGATCGTCGCCGACGAGGCGGTATCGGCGCTCGACGTCTCGGTGCAGGCGCAGGTGCTGGGGCTGATCGATGAGATCCAGCAGCGCCTCGGGATCGCGGTGCTGTTCATCACCCACGATCTCAGGGTGGCGGCGCAGATCTGCGACGAGGTGCTGGTGATGCAGCGAGGCAAGCTGGTGGAGTACGGTCCGGCGGCGGCGGTACTGGCCAACCCCCAGGCCGAGTACACCCGCGCGCTGATGGAGGCGGCCCCGGGACGGCATTGGGACTTCGCCGCCCGTGCACCGTTGCAACCGATCGCTGGATGATCATCGGGCCGCGCCAAGGCGCGGCCCGATGACGTAGTGCCGGCAGTGGGCTTGGTACGAAGGCCATCCGTGCCCGACTACATGGCGTTGAAAATCAGCTCGTGCGCGAATCCGATCGCAGCGCTCATTCACCCCACGCGCGCTTCGTCGTTTCGCTGATTTCTGCCCTGTCCAGTCACCGCCCGTCGACTTTTCGTGCGAAGTCCGAGGCCAAGCCCGGAGCCCAGCGTGCTGGGCCGGTTTCTTCCTCCCGGTTTTTCCACTTGGTTTCATTCCCTAGGGAAATGGCATGCATACCCACGATCTACCCTTCGACGTCGATGAGATGCTGGCAGGGCTCAAGACCTGGATCGAATGTGAAAGCCCGAGTCTCGATCCGGCGGCGGTCGACCGGATGATGGACCTCGCCGCCTTCGATCTCGCCGCCGCGGGCGCCACGGTGGAGCGCATCCCGGGCCGAGCGGGATACGGTGGCTCGGTTCGGGCGAGATTTCCCCATCGCGACTTCGGCAAGCCGGGGATCCTGATCGCGGGGCACATGGATACCGTGCACCCGCTCGGTACGCTCGAGGTGCTGCCGTTCAGGCGCGAGGGCGAGCTGTGCTACGGCCCCGGCATCATGGACATGAAGGGCGGTAACTACGTAAGCCTCGAGGCGCTGCGCCAGCTCCTGCGCGCCGGCCTCGAGACGCCTTTGCCGGTGACCGTGCTGTTCACTCCCGACGAGGAGCTCGGCACGCCCTCGACCCGCGCGCTGATCGAGAACGAGGCGCGCAAGCATCGCTACGTGCTGGTGCCCGAGCCGGCCCATCCTGGCGGTGCGGCGACGATCGGCCGCTACGCGATCGCACGGTTCGACCTGGCGAGCAAAGGGCGCCCGAGCCATGCCGGGGCGAGACTGTCGGAAGGGCGCTCGGCGATCGCGGTGATGGCGCGCAAGATCCTCGAGATCGAAGCGATGAGCACCGACGACTGCACTTTCAGCGTCGGCGTGGTCCACGGCGGGCAGTGGGCCAACTGCGTGGCTTCCGCCTGTCGCGGCGAGGCGCTGAGCATGGCCAAGACCCAGCAGGACCTCGATCGCGGCGTGGCTCGGATGATGGCGCTGGCCGATGACGATTTCTCCATCGTCCGTGGTGTCACTCGTCCGGTCTGGGAGCCCAACCAGCCCGGTACCATGGCGATGTTCGAACTGGCCAAGGAGATCGCCGCCGAGCTCGGTTTCGAGTTGTCCGGCCAGAGCAGCCCGGGCGGCTCCGACGGCAACTTCACCGGCGCACTGGGCATTCCCACGCTGGATTCGCTCGGCGTGCGCGGCAATGGCCTGCATACGCTGAACGAGCATATCGAGGTGTCGAGTCTGGTCGAGCGGGCCCGGCTGATGGCGGCACTGCTGATGCGGCTCGAGTGAGCCGGTCATTTCCCTCGCATGGAGAAGGGCATGGAGCACGGCATGAATAGCGACATAGAGATTTCCGCAGAGCTTGAGCGCGCGCTGATCGACTCGGTGGAAGCCGGTTTCGCCGAACAGCTGGCGTTCACTCGCCGGATGGTGGAGTTCCGCTCGTTGCGAGGCGACGAGTCCGAGCTGCAGGCGTTCTTCCACCAAGCGCTGCAACAGCGCGGCTACGAGGTGGAGAGCTTCGGCATGGACCGGGAGCTGATCGAGCGCCATCCCGGCGGTTCGAAATGGTCGGATACCCATTCCAGCGCACCGATCGTCGTCGGCACCCATCACCCCCGCGAAGAGCGGGGGCGTTCGCTGATCCTGCAGGGGCACGTCGACGTCGTACCGACCGGGCCGCAGAGCTGCTGGGAGCGCGACCCCTTCGCCGGCGAGATCGATGGGCAGTGGATGTACGGACGCGGCGCGGGAGACATGAAGGCCGGTTGCGCGGCCAATCTGTTCGCCCTCGACGCGCTGCGCAGGATCGGCCTGCAGCCGGCGGCGAGAGTCCATATCCAGTCGGTGGTCGAGGAAGAGTCCACCGGCAACGGCGCATTGATGGCGCACCTGCGCGGCTACCGCGCCGACGCGGCGCTGGTGCCCGAGCCCGAGGGGGAGCAACTGGTGCGCGCCAACGTCGGCGTGCTGTGGTTCCAGGTCATGGTGCGCGGCCTGCCGGTGCATGTGCACACCATGGGCGAAGGCGGCAACGCGATCGACGGAGCCTATCGTCTGATCGGTGCGCTGCGTGAGCTCGAGCAGCAGTGGAACGAGCGCAAGGTCGACCATCCGCTGTTCGCTGAGCTTGCGCATCCGATCAACCTCAACATCGGCAAGATCGAAGGCGGGGACTGGGCCTCGTCGGTGCCGTGCTGGTGCCGGGTCGACTGCAGGATCTCGCTCTATCCTGGCGTGGATGCCGACTCCGCCGCCAAGCAGATCAGCGACTGCATCGCCGCCTTCGCGGCGAGCGACCCGCTGCTGTCCGAGTTTCCACCGGAGCTGACCTTCAATGGCTTCTACGCCGAGGGATACGTACTCGAGCCCGGATCGCAGGCCGAGGCGGTGCTCGCCCGCGCCCACCGTGCGGTGTTCGGCAGGGAGCTCGAGACCATGGTCTCTCCGGCCTATCTCGATGCCCGGGTCTACGCGCTCTACGACCGGATTCCGGCGCTCTGCTACGGGCCGGTGGCGAAGAACGTCCATGGCTACGACGAAGCGGTCGACCTCGATTCGCTCAAGGAGATCACCAAGGCGATGGCGCTGTTCATCGCCCAGTGGTGCAAAACCGAACCGGTGGCGGCAGAAGGCCCCGGCGGCCAGGGGTGAGCCATCGCCGCTCGGTCGAGCGGCAAGGCGCGGATCGAACCGTTGTGAGATGAACGCCGGGCTGCGGCGTAGACGCAGCTATATACCAATAACAATCAAACCAAGGCAGAGGTCGATCACGATGAAGGCTATACGCTGTTTCCACCGCTTGGGTCGCTGCGCGGCGGTCGCACTGCTCGCGAGTGTCGCGTCCACGTCCGCCGCGCTCGCCCAGACCACCATCACCGCGGTGATGCACTCGCCGCTGCGGGTGCTCGACCCGGTGATGTCCACCGCCCATATCACCCGCAATCACTCCTACATGATCTACGACGTGCTGGTCGCGGCGGACGAGGAGTTCACTCCCCGCCCGCAGATGGCGAGCTGGACGACCTCCGACGACGGGCTGGTCTACACCTTCACCCTGCGCGACGGCCTCAAGTTCCACGACGGCGCGCCGGTTCGCGCAGCCGACGCGGTGGCGAGTCTCAAACGCTGGGGCCAGCGCGATGGCGGCGGCCAGATCCTGATGGACTTCACCTCGTCGCTCGAGGCGGTCGACGACAAGACCCTGGTATGGCAGCTGCGGGAGCCGTTCCCGGCGCTGCTCGATACCCTGGCCAAGCAGTCGGGTCTGCCGCCGTTCATCATGCCCGAGCGAATCGCCTTGACCGCGTCGGAGACCGCGATCAGCGAGCATATCGGCTCAGGTCCGTTCCGCTTCATCGAAAGCGAGTTCCAGCCCGGTGTCAGCGTCGCCTACGAGAAGTTCGAGGATTACGTGCCGCGTGAGGAGCCGGCGAGCTGGATGGCGGGAGGCAAGGTGGTCAACGTCGACAAGGTGGTCTGGGTCACCATGCCGGATGCGCTGACCTCGGTGAATGCGCTGGCGGCAGGCGAGATCGACTACCTTGAGCAGGTCCCGGTCGATCTGGTGCCGATGCTCGAGTCGGAGGATGAGGTCACAGTCGAGGTGCGCAGCGATCTTGGCTACCAGAACTTCGGCCGGATGAACTTCAAGCATCCGCCCTTCGACGACGTCAGGCTGCGCCAGGCGGCGCTGCTGGCGATGGACCAGCAGGCCATCCTTTCCGCCCAGGTCGGCGATCCGCGCTACTACACCCTGTGCGGCGCGATCTTCGGCTGCGGCACTGCGCTCGAGGACCAGACCGGCGCAGAGACCCTGCTCTCGGGCGGCGACCAGGAGCGGGCGCGGGCGCTGCTCGAAGAGGCGGGGTACGACGGCACGCCGGTGGTGATCCTCCACGCGACCGACGTGGTCAGTCTCAGTACCCAGCCGATCGTCGCCGCCCAGGCGCTGCGGCAAGTGGGCTTCAACGTCGAAGTGCAGTCGATGGACTGGCAGACGCTGATCTCCCGCCGGGTCAGCATGGCGCCCCCTGCGCAGGGCGGCTGGAACATGTTCTTCTCGACCTGGATCGTGCCCGAGATCAACACCCCGCTGGTATCGAGCATGTTGAGCGGCCGGGGCGATACCGCCTTCTTCGGCTGGCCGGACGATCCGGTGGCCGAGGAGATCAAGATGGCGTACATCCGTGCCGAGACCGCCGAGGCCCAGCGTGAAGCGGCCTTGCGCTTCCAGCAGCATGCCATGGAGCAGGTGCTCTACATTCCACTCGGTGAGTTCGGGCTGCCGCAGGCGCGGCGCAACACCCTCGCCAACATGATTCCTTCACCGGTGCCGGTGTTCTGGAACATCGAAAAGAACGAGTGAGCCGTACCTCCGCTACTATCGCAAACCTAGCACCAGCCAAGGAGCCAACGAATGAGCAACATCGCCCGGATCGACGAGTACTTCGAGGAACTTTGCGCGATTCGCCACGACCTCCACGCCCATCCCGAGATCGGCTTCGAGGAGACCCGTACCGCCTCGATCGTCGCTGGTCTGCTGCGTGAGTACGGCGTCGACGAGGTGCACGAGGGCATCGCCGGTACCGGGGTGGTCGGGGTGATCCACGGCCGCCTCGGCGGCGGCGGGCGGGTGGGCCTTCGCGCCGACATGGACGCGCTGCCGATGGACGAGGCGACCGGCCTCGAGTTCTCTTCGACCATCCCCGGGCGCTTTCACGGCTGCGGCCACGACGGCCACACCACCATGCTGCTCGGCGCGGCGCGCTACCTGGCCGAGACCCGCAACTTCGCCGGCCGGGCGGTGCTGATCTTCCAGCCCGCCGAGGAGGGGCTGGGCGGTGCGCGGCGGATGATCAAGGAGGGGCTGTTCGAACGCTTCCCGGTCGATGAGATCTACGCCATGCACAACTCTCCCCAGCACGCCCCGGGGCAGATCGCGGTGTTCGCGGGCCCGGCGATGGCGGGGGCCGACTTCTTCGATATCCTGATCCACGGCCGCGGCAGCCACGGCGCCGCACCGCACTTCTCCCGCGACCCGGTGGTGATCGCTGGCGCCTTGATCCAGGCGCTGCAGGGAGTAGTCAGCCGCAACGTCGACCCGCTCGATCCCGCGGTGCTGTCGATCACCCAGGTGCACGCAGGCTCGGCCTACAACGTGATCCCCCAGACCGCGACGCTCGCCGGTACCGTGCGGGTGTTCTCCCAACAGGCGCGCGAGCTGATCCGCTCGCGGATGCGCACCATCGTCGCGGGGATCGCGGCGAGCTTCGAAGTCGAGATCGAGCTCGACATCCGCGATGTGTTCAGCGTGCTGGAGAACGCCGAGGGGCCGACCAAGGCGATCGAGGAGGCCGCTCGCGAGCTGGTTGGAGAGCAAAACGTGCTGACCGCGGTCAAGCCGTTGATGGGCAGCGAGGACTTCGCCGACATGCTCGCCTCGGTACCCGGTGCCTATTGCTGGGTCGGCCATAGCGGCGACGTGCCGGTGCACAACCCGGGCTTCACGCTGGGCGACGAGATCCTGCCGCTCGGCGCCAGCCTGTTCGCCCGCCTGGTCGAGCGGCGGCTCGCGCCATGAGCCTGACCGAACTCGACGCGCGAGCGCTGTCGCGGCAGATCCACGCCCGCGAGGTCTCGTGCGAGGAGGTGATGAGCGCTCATCTGGCACGAATCGAGCGGCTCAATCCCAAGGTCGATGCGATCGTCTCGCTCGAGCCCTTCGATGCGCTGCTCGACCAGGCCCGCGAGCGCGACCGCGAGCTCGCCGCCGGCCAGGACCGCGGCTGGATGCACGGCTTTCCGCTGGCGGTGAAGGATCTTGCCTTGACCCGCGGGATTCGCACCACCTTCGGCTCGCCGCTGTTCAAGGATTTCATCCCCGATCAGGATGCGGTCGTCGTCGAGCGGATGAAGGCGAGCGGGGCGATCGTGATCGGCAAGACCAACGTACCCGAGTTCGGGCTGGGCTCGCAGACCTACAATCCGCTGTTCGGCGCCACCGGCTGCGCCTTCGACCCCGAGCGCACCGCCGGCGGTTCGAGCGGCGGCGCGGCCGCGGCGCTGGCGCTCGAACTGGTGCCGGTGGCCGACGGCAGCGACATGATGGGCTCGCTGCGCAACCCTGCCGCGTTCAACGGGGTGGTCGGCTTTCGTCCCTCCCAGGGCCGCGTGCCCGCCGCTCACTCGCCCGACGGCTTCTACTCCCAGCTCGGTACCGAAGGCCCGATGGGCAGGAGCGTCGCCGATGTCGCCCGGCTGCTCGCGGTACAGGCCGGGTTCGACGCCCGCGCGCCGCTGTCGCTGGCGGGCGACGGCACGGAGTTCGCTTCGCCCTTGGCGTCTCCCACTGCGCCGCGCTTTGGCTGGCTTGGCGACTTCCAAGGCCATCTCGCCACCGAGCCGGGGGTGCTCGCGCTCTGCGAGGGCACCTTCGCTGCGCTCGAAAGCCTCGGCGGCGGCGTCGAGCCGGCCAAGCTCGAGTTCGACCTCGATCGGCTGTGGTCGGCGTGGTGCACGCTGCGCAACTTCTCGGTCGCCGGCACCCACGCCGGCGGCTATGCCGACCCGGCCAGGCGCGAGCGGATGAAGCCTGAGCTGCGCTGGGAGATCGAGGGTGGGCTCGCGCTCAGCGCCCTCGACGTCCATCGCGCCGGGGTGGTCAGGACCCACTGGTACCGGACGATGTGCAAGGCGTTCGAGCGCTACGATTTCCTGCTGCTGCCGAGCGCCCAGGTGTTCCCGTTCGACAAGCGCGAACACTGGCCGAAGTCGGTCGGCGGGCGGGCGATGGATACCTATCACCGCTGGATGGAGGTGGTGATCGGTCCGAGCCTCGCCGGGCTGCCGGCGATCAGCGTACCGGCGGGCTTCGACGCTCGCGGCCTGCCGATGGGGATCTCGATCATCGGCCCGCCGCGCGCCGATCTTGCAGTGCTCCAGGTCGCCCACGCCTTCGAGCGTGCGGCCGGCGGCTTCCGCCAGCGTCGCCCTGGCCTTGCTGAGGCGGACCGCTCATGAACCGCGCAGTGGCGCACGGGCTGATCCCGGGCTCGATCACCGACGTACCGGGGATCGAGGCCGGCCATCACACCCTCAGCGGACGCCCCACCGGCTGTACCGTGGTGCTCTGCGAGCAGGGTGCGGTGGCGGCGGTCGACGTACGCGGAGGCGCGCCTGGCAGTCGCGAGACGGCGCTGCTCGATCCGGCCAATCTGGTCGAGCGCATCCATGCGGTGGTGCTCAGCGGTGGCAGTGCCTATGGGCTCGACAGCGCAGGCGGGGTGATGCGCTGGCTCGAGAGCCGAGGCATCGGCTTCCCGATCGGCAGCGACGCGGGGATGCTCGGCCGGGTACCGATCGTATGCGGTGCGGTATTGATGGACCTGGGGGTGGGTGATTTCTCGCTACGCCCGGACATCGAGGCCGGCTGGCGTGCCTGCGAGGCGGCGGGACCCGAGGCGTTGCCCGAGGGCAACCTGGGCGCTGGCGCAGGGGCGACGGTGGGCAAGCTGTTCGGCGCGCAGTGGGCGATGAAAGGGGGCTTCGGTGGTTCGAGCTGGCGCTTCGCCGAGCAGGGCTGGACGCTGGGTGTGGCGGTTGCGGTCAACGCGGTGGGCGACGTGCGCGATCCACGCGACAACCGGCTGATCGCCGGCGCCCGTGATCTCCACGGTCTGCGCGACAGCCAGGCGGCGATGTTCGGCGTGGCGCCCAACGGCGGCGTACCCGGCGGGAACACCACCATCGGCGTGGTGGCGACCGATGCACCGCTCAGTCGTGGGCAGGCCGGACGTCTTGCCCAGATGGCCCAGGACGGCTATGCGCGGGCGATTTCTCCGATCCACACCCCGTTCGACGGCGATACCCTGTTCGCGCTCTCCACCGCGCCACCGGGGAGCGGTGAAGTCAGCGCGCGAGAGCTCACCGCGCTCGGCAGCGTCGCCGCCACCCTGGTCGCCCACGCCATCGCCCGAGCGGTACTCGCCGCCGAAGGGCTGCCCGAGTACGGCCTGCCCGCGGCTCGCGACCTGCCCGCCTAGCGGCTCAGCAGCTCTTCGCGCTGGCCCAGATCGGCTCGCCGATCACCCCACCCTGGCCATAGCGATAGCTGACTCGGATGCCGACGCCCTGGGTGCGCATCTCGCGGAAGAAGGCGCCCTTGCAGTATTCGCTTCTGATGTTGCCGGTCATGCCGGCGACGAACTCATCCTCATCGACTTCCATCGCATCGAAGTTGTCGACCGAGTACTCGAGTTTCATCGTCTTGTTGGCCGCGACGTACTCAGCGTGGGTCAGTCGCGAGTAGTCGTCGGCCCGCCTTGGCAGCTGGCGGTTGAGATCCGCGGCCCAACGGGTGAAATCGGTGCCGCCCGACGCCGCCGGCCGCGATGGCGGCGCTGACGAGGAAGGAGCGGGCGGGGAGGGCGCCGGCCGGCTCGCGGGCGGCGGCGCGGGGCGCTCGCTCGCGGTCGGGGCCGCAGGTGCTGGGCGCGAGGTGCTGGGCGCGGTGGAGGGCTCACCGGAAAGCAGCCCGATCACGCGCTGGATGCCCTGGTCGAGCAGCACGCGGCCCTGCTGCTTGACCTCGTCGCCCTTGAGGATCAGCAGCATCGCGACGGCGAGGAAGACCACCAGCGCGATGTTGGCGAACGCTTTGTCGCGATTGGCGCGTTTGCGTAGGAGGCTGCCGAGGTAAGCGCACACCAGGGCCACCCCCAGAGCCGCACCGTAGGTCGGCAGATAGGCCATTGCGACCGACAAGGCGTCGTCGAGTCCGCCGTTGCTGCGCGAGCTGAACAGATAGCTGGTACCGCCGAGGAAGGCGAAAAAGGCAACCGTTACGGGCAGGAACTTGGAGCTGGGCATGGCTTCCTTGGCGTTGCTTGCGTCTTCATCCCCCGATGATAGCCGTTTGCGCGCCGCGGTGGCAGCCGCTGGAGTGCAGGCGGCGAGGCGTGGTTCGAGACGCTCGTTCCTCGCTCCTCACCACGAGCGGATATTGAAGCGTCCTCGCTCCTCGCCGGCTATCCGAGCATCCCGAGTAAGCGAAGCGCATCGAGGGGCACGAGCGGCTCGATAAATCCGTTCGTCCCGAGCGGCGCCCATACGCGCCAAGGTCGGGCACCGACTCGGCAATGAGGGGCGCCAGTCGAGGGAGTAAGCGGCGGCGATGAGGCCTTGGTTAGACTCGCTTAGATCCGCTGCATCAGCCGTTGGCCCAGGCGCAGCGGGAGACCCGCTGCGAGCTGGGCGATGGGCGCTACTCCCTCGCCAAAGCAGAGGATCACGGTCGAGCCGAGCTTGAAGCGTCCCATCTCCGCTCCTTTGTCCAGGCTCACACCGTCGCTGAAGTCGTGGCGCTGGATCTGCTCGCCGTGCGGCGGTACCTGTCCGGCCCAAACGGTTTCGATGCCGGCGACGATCATCGCGCCGACCAGCACCATCGCCATCGGTCCGTACTCGGTATCGAAGTGGCACACCAGCCGCTCGTTGCGAGCGAACAGGTGCGGTACCTCGGCGGCGGTGGCGCGATTGACCGAGAAGATCCGCCCCGGTACGTAGACCGTGCGCCGCAAAGTGCCGGCGCAGGGCATGTGTACCCGGTGATAGTCGCGCGGAGAGAGATAGAGGGTGGCGAAGCTGCCGTGGCGAAACGGCTCCGACCAGACGTCGCCACCACCGAGCAGGGTATCGACCGAATACTCGTGGCCCTTGGCCTGGAGGATGCTGGCGTGGCGAATCGCACCGCACTGGGAGATCGCTCCGTCGGCGGGGGAGACGATCCCTTCCTCGATCGGTCGGGCGCCGGGCTTGAGCGCGCGGGTGAAGAAATCGTTGAAGCAGGCGTAGGCGCGCGGGTCTTCGATCTCGGCCTCGGTCATGTCGATGCCGTAGAGCCGGGCGAATCGCTGGATCAGCAGGTTCTTGAGCCACGGCGTGCGTGCGCTGGCGATTCGACCCGCCAGCCGGGAGATCAGCGCATGGGGCAGCGGGTACTGGAGAGCGGCGAAGAGCTTGTCGCGATTAAGATCGGGCATCGGTCTCGGCAACGAATGGTGAGCGGGCGGTACGCCGGGTTATCGGGGCAGGCAGTATAGCCTGCCCCGCATCGGCGGCGCAGACGGCTTCAGCGTTCTATCGGAGTATCGTCGCGGTTGCCCCACTCCTTCCACGAGCCAGGGTAGGCGCGGATGTGGGTGAAGCCGAGCGCGCGGCCGACCAGCCAGCTGAGTCCGCTGCGGTGGTGGCTCTGGCAGTGGGTGACGATATCCTCCTCGGTGGTCAGGCCGCGGGCCTCGAGCAGGGTCATCAGCTCGACGTTGTCGCGCAGCCTCAGGTCGCGGTCGCGGTCCATCAGCTCCAGCCAATCGAGGTTGACCGCGCCTGGGATATGACCAAGATGGCGGTTGTCGCCTTTCTCCCCGCGGTACTCGGCGGGGGAGCGCGCGTCCCACACCACCACCTGGTCGAGTGACTCGAGCAGCGTCTCGCGGTCGATCGAGACCTCCGGATGGAGCAGCTCCGCGCGATAGTCGCTCGGCGTGGGGGTGTTCGACTCGCGCTCGAGCCGCAGGCCTTCGCCGCGCCAGGCGTGGATCCCTCCGTTGAGATAGGAGTAGTGGCGATGGCCGAGCAGCTCGAGGGTCCAGAGCAGGCGTCCGGCCCAGCCGCCGCCCTCGTCATCGTAGGCGACCACATGGTGGTTGGGGCTGAGGCCGAGTTCGGAGAACAGCCGGGAGAGCGCCTCCAGGTCGGGCAGGTCGTTGGGCACCGGGCCCTCGCCCTTGAGCAGCCGGCGATGATCGAGGAACAGCGCCCCCGGCACGTGGCCGTCCGCGTAGCTCTCGGCCTTGAGCGGCACGTCGATGATCAGCAGGTCGGGGTGGTCGAGCCGCTCGGCGAGCTGAGCGGGCTCCGTGATCAGGGGCAGCAGCTTGTCGTTGGGCATGGAGCTCTCCTTCCTGGTGTTTCGAGCACGATGGGATAATGGGTCCGCCCAGCATCGCATATCCGCTTTCCTCCTGCCTGTGCGCTGAGGAAGGCGACGGTGTGGCGCCCAAACGGCGACGCCGTCTGGTGTCGGATACGACCTTCGGATGGATATACTACGCGCTGTCCGCGCGTCCCTGGCGCCGGCTGTGCCACGCACCCGCTGAGCGGTGGGGAAGGGCGAACACAATAACGGCACCGGTGCCCCGCGTGGCGCATCCGGTGCGAACCCCCTCAAGGAGAACGACGCGTGCTAGAGCGACTGTTCGATACCGCGCGGCAGGGCACCAGCCCACGGCGCGAAATCATCGCGGGGATCAGTACCTTCCTCGCCGCCATGTACATCATCGTGGTCAACCCCACCATCCTCAGCGCCGCCGGCATCTCCTTTTCCGCCGCACTCACCGCCACCGTGCTGATCAGCGCCTTCGGCAGTCTGGCGATGGGGCTCTACGCCAAGAACCCGATCCTGGTCGCGCCCGGCATGGGGATCAACGCGCTGTTCACCTACACCATGGTGCTCGGCGCGGGCGTGCCGCTGCCGGTGGCGCTTGGCTGCGTGTTCTGGTCCGGCGTGCTGTTCGTGGTCCTGGCGGTGCTCAACGTGCGCCAGTACGTGATCGATGCGATTCCCGCCTCGCTGCGCCACGCGATCGCCTGCGGCATCGGGCTGTTCATCACCGTGATCGGCCTGGTCAACGCCAAGTTCCTGGTCGGCAATCCCGCCACGGTGATCGGCCTTGCCCATATGAGCGCGCCGGTCATCACCTTCCTGATCGGACTCGCGGTCACTGCTGCCCTGGTGGCACGCAACGTACCGGGCGCGCTGATCATCGGGATCATCACCACCACCCTGCTGGCCAGTCCGATCGGGCGGCTATGGGGCGATGGCTCGGCCTATGCGCCGGGACTCTCGACCCTGGTCAACTTCAACGGCATCTTCGCCTGGCCGGATTTCAGCGGGCTGTTCCAGGTCGACCTGCTCGGCGCACTGAACGTGGCCTACTGGCCGTTCATCTTCGTGATCCTGTTCACCACTTTCTTCGACGCGCTCTCCACCTTCATGGGCGTGTGCCAAGCGGGCAACCTGCTCGATGAGAAAGGCGAGCCACGCAACATCAAGAAATCGATGGTGGTCGACGCCTTCTCCGCGCTGATCTCGGCACCGCTCGGCACCAGCCCCGCCAACGCCTACGTCGAATCCGCCGCTGGCATCAGCCAGGGCGGGCGCACCGGGCTGGTGGCGGTGACCTGCGCGGTGCTGTTCCTGCCGTTTCTGTTCCTCTCGCCGCTGCTCTCGCTGGTGCCCGCGATCGCCACCGCTCCCGCGCTGATCATGGTCGGGGTGTTCATGCTCGCGCCGATTCGCCACATCGACTGGGTCAAGCTCGACGACGCGATTCCCGCCTTCCTCGCCATGGTGCTGATCCCGCTGACCTACTCGATCACCCACGGGGTGGTGTTCGGCTTCCTCGCCTTCGTGGTGTGCAAGACCGCGATGGGCAAGACCGACGAGATCCGCCCGACCATGTGGGTGCTCGCCGCGCTCTCGCTGCTGCTTTTGTTCCAGGAGTGAGGATGCGTCCGGCGCGGATCGGATGACGAATCCCGTCGGCTTCCCCGGCGCTCCCCCCGGTCCACCCGCTTTGCTATCATCCTCCCGCCGACGCCGCCGCAAGCGGCGTCGGCGTTTTCGTCTCCGCCATCGCGCGCCGCGCGTTCAGACAAGTTGCCCGCTATGCCGATTTTTCCCCCTGCCGTGCCTCGCGTCCTGTCCCGTAGCCTGAAGGTAGCTCGATGAGTTCGTCGTGGAGCCGGCTGCTCGCCGCCACCGCGCGCTTGATCGACCTGCACGATAGCGCCCACGAACCCGGCTCTGCCTTCATCCAGGTCAGCCAGGAGAGCCGCCGGGGCCTGCGCGATGGCTACTGGCTCGATCTCGGCTGCCTGCTGCTCGACTATCTGCTCGAGGTCGATTTCGACGCCAACGGCGCCTTCATTCCGCAGTCGCGCTGCCTCGCGCGGCTGCGCGAGGAGTATCCCGCGCTCTCGGCGGACGACCTGGGCTTCGTGGTCAACCTGCTCTCGACCCCGAGCGAGCTTTACTTTCGAATACCACCACCTCAGCGAGTACCCCCGCCCCAGGCGCTGGCCGGGTCGTCGAACCGGGTCAGCGCGAGCACCAAGCGCACTGCGCCGATCGAGCGCCAGCGCCAGACCGGCCAGGTACGCCTCAGCGCAGCGGGGCGCCAGGCGGCGACGCTGGCGGCCCAAGTCGAGGACGTGCTGTACAGCGAATACGATGCCGCCAAGGTGCTCGCCGCGCTCGATCGTGGCGATTTCGCCCGGGTGCCGCAGATCTGTCGCCAGATCCTGATCGCGATCCGCGGCCTGACCCAGGAGGTGCGGCGGGTGCGCGAGCATCCAAGCCTGGCCAGCAAGCTCACCGCGCTCACCGAGCAGCATCGCCACTACCATCATGCGCTGGGCCAGATCCAGGGCACTTTGCTCTCCGCCCGCGCCAAGCTCGCCACTGCCGAGCTCGCCGCTCGCTTCGAGCACTGGTGTGAGCGGCGCCCTTCGGAGCAGTGGGATCTACTGGTGCTGAGCGCTGCGATCGCCCGAGTGCTGACCGCGATCGAGAACCTCTCGCGCCGGCTCGCCGAGCTGCTGGCCGACATCGCCGAAGGGCGGATCCAGTCGATGGGGGTGATCGACTTCAGCGCACTGGCCAAGCGCCTGCTGCTGGTGCCGCCCAGCGAACGGCTGAGCGAAGCCTGGCTTGGCAAGAGCATGCCGTTCGACTGCTCGGCGAGCTTTCCGAGACTCGCGCCGATGCTGGCGATCACCCAGCGCGAGCGCGAGGCGCGCAGTACCACCACCCTGGTGTTCGACTCCGAGACCAGCAATGACGCGCAGGACCGCCTCTTGGCCCGCTTTCTCGCTCGTCGTGCCGCGCCGCTTCGCGAGCGCATCCGCCGCGCGCCGCTCTCGCTGCCCGAGGCGATCGAGGAGGGCTGGCACTGGCTCGACGACGAGGAGTGCCTGGCCCAGCTGGTCAACGCTTTCGTCGACACCGAGCTGCTCGGCGAGCCGCTCAGGGTCGGGTTGGATGCCGCCCCGTTCGTGGTCGAACTCGCCGATGGTCGCCTGATCGAGGGCGACCTTACCCCGACACTGCGCTTCGCCGAGGAGAGCCCAGGATGAACATGACCGAGATGGGCGAGGTGGTTGCCTTCCTGCTGCGCTATCGCGCCGCCGAATCCCACCCGGCCGGTGGACGCAAACGCCGCGGCCTGCGCGCGGGGCAGCTTTCCGAGCGCGACGTCTGCGCGCTGTTGAACGGCGCCGAGGAGCACGAGCGCACCGCACTCGCCGCACTGCTCGAGGGCTTCGGCCTGCGTCTCACCGAGCTTGGCGCTGGCGACTATCCCGGCATCCAGCCGGGCGCGCGGGTCTATCTGCTGCTGCCCGACCCCGAGGCGGAGCTGCCGCCGCTGTTTTCGCTCGACCCCAGCTTCGCCGCCCTGCGCCTGCGCCAGGAGAGCAAGGGCGAGCTGGCGCAGTGGTTCCTGCAGCTGTGGATGCTGACCATGACGTTGCTCTACACCCGCTGCAACCGCGCGCCCTCGGACGTCAGCCGCTACCAGGAGGCGACCTTCTGCGCCGAGGAGCTGGTGGAACTGGTGCGCGAGCAGCTCGAATACCTGCGCGGGCTCGGCGAGCGGGCGCCGCGCTCGAGCAGGGTGCTGCTCGAGGAGCGCGGCGAGGATCTCGCCCGCCGTGTGCGCGGCTTCATCGAGCTGCTCGCCCGCGCAGGCCACCTGGAGCATCCGCGTGAGAACGAAAGCGCGCAGGAGGTCTGGCAGCAGACCCTGCTCGGCGCCGTCGAGGTCGCCTCGATCAGCATCCACCACCTGCGTCATCTGATCGAGGCCACCGCGGCCGCGGAAGAAGAGCATCCGCTCGGCGCCTGGCTCGGGGCGGGAAGCGGCGCAAGCGCTGAGTCCCCGGCCAGTGACACCGAAGCAGTCGACCAGCCATTGGACCAGGAGAACCCTCGATGAGCGTGATCAACCGGATCGAGGTCGCCAACCTGCTCAACAAGCACGGCGATATCGGTTCTCCCTGGGACGCCAAGATGCGCCACCTGCTGCTCGACCTGCGCGGTCAGTCGAGTGCGATCAGCATGGAGAACGGCTTCGGCAAGACCACCCTGGCCGAGGCGCTGATCGGCCTGCTGGCACGTGACCGTACCCTGCTTTCGCGCACTCGCACCAAGTGTTCGCCGTCCAACGTCGGCGGCCAGGCCAGGAGCTGGACCCATCTGCGGGTCGAATTCCGCGCAGGCTCGGGCGGCGCGCAGAGCGACCTGCTCGCCGAGAGCGGGCTGGAGAGCGGTGGCGAGACCTTCGTCTTCGGCTGCCACGGCTACAGCGACTCGGGCAGCCTCGGCTTCTATCACTACGCGGGACGGCTCGAGCAGCTCCCGGTCCATTACCTGACCCGCGACGACAAGCTGGCGCTGTCGAGCAACGCCGACTTCCTCGCCGCGATGAAGGCCCTCGACGTCCAGCGCGGCGCCAGTCGCGAGGAGTGGCTCGACGCGGTGGGCGAGCATATCTCGCGTCGCGAGCTGGCCCAGATGGCGGCGTTCCAGAAGGAGGGCGGCGCCGACAAGAGCCAGATCTTCAATGCCATTCGTCCGCGCGCCGGGGAGAAGCCCGACCAAGCGTTCTTCTTCGAGGTGCTGGCGCCGCAGATCCTGCTCGGCGCGATGCGCGGCGAGAGCGATGAGAACGAAGAGCTGATCGAGGAGGTGATCCTCAATTCGGGCCACAAGGTCTCGACGCTTCGCCACAACCTCGATGAGGCCGAGCGTGACCAAGATCGCGCCGAGCACAAGGTCGCCAAGCTGTCCGCCCTCAATGCCCAGGGGCTCGAGCTGATCGAGGCGCGGGTGGGCTTGAGCGCGCTCGATGACGAGATCGAGGGGGTCGAAAGGCTGCTCGGCGGTGGCGCCATCGGCGGGCTGCCGGGGCTGCCGGGGCTGCCGGCGAGCGACGATGAACCGGCGCGCTGGTGCGCCTGGGGGCTCGAGGAGGAGGGGCGCCCGCGCGTTGCGGTGGCGTTCATCGCCAGGCTCTGCGCGCAGTCGAGCGCCGATGTCGAGGCTGCGCTCACCGCGCGCGGCCAGGCGGTGGCGCGCCATCGCCGGCTGGTCGCGCTGCCCGAGGCAGGCTGGCTCGACGACGAGCGCGCGGCGCATCTCGACTACCGCCAGGCGCGCGACTACCTCAAGCAGCACGCAGGCTTCGCCGATGAACAGGCGCGCCGGCAGGCTGTGGAGAGGTTCGAAGAGGCGATCGAGGCGTTCGAGAGCGGCGGCGGCAATCCGTATCGGGTCGAAGTGATCGCCGACCGCGCCCATCTGGCCAGTCTCGAGGAGGAGCGCGTGCGGGCCGAGCGCGAGGTCGAGCGGTTGGAAACCGAGCGCGAACGCCTCGATTCCCGCCACCAGGCCTTCGCCGACAACCAGAGCTTCTACCAGCAGGCCCTCTCCGACGGACTGTTCGAGGCCGCCGAGCTCGATGATCTCGCCGAGCTCGAAGCACTGGAGGCGCGCTGCCAGGCGCAGGCCCGCGAGGCGTTCGAGGCGCTCTCCAGCCACCAGCGCCAGCGCGGCGAATGGGCCAGGCCCTATGCCGACTATCTCGCCTTCATCGAGCGTCATCCTGGCGATACCCCCGAGACCCTGCTCGAGCTCAAGGAGGCCCGCAGCGTTGAGCTCGAGGAGCGCATCGCCCTGCTCGAAGGCGAGCTCGAGGCGCTCGAGCGCGATTTCACCGATGCCCAGGCTCGGCTCGATGCGCTGGCGCTCGAGCGCCAGCCGCTGCAGAGCGAGCTCGACCAGCTCGGTGGCGGGGTCGAAGCGTGGCGCGAGTTCCAGTCGCGCTGGCCCGATCAGCAGGCCGCCGGCCTCTGGCACGCGCGTCGAAGCGCGCTCGATGCGCTCGAAGCCGAGCTCGGCGAATGCCAGCGCCGGCGCGACGAGGCCGAGCGTGAGCGGCTCGAACTGGTACTGCTCGAACAGGACGCCGAGCGCTATCGCAAGCTCCACGGCGACGAGGAGCCGGTGCACCTGCGCCAGCGCTTGATCGACGAGCGCCAGCGGGTCGACCGCGAGAGGGAGAAGCTCGGCCGAGAGGCGCAGCGCTACGAAGGGCTGCTGCACGCACTCAAGGAGTTTCGCGAGGAGAGTGAACTCACCCCCGAGGGGTGGCTCAAGGATGCGCGCGGACGCTATCCGAAGCTCCTGCGCGAGCGCGAGGCGCTGCTCGAGGGGATCAAGGCCCGCGAGGCTTATCTCGAGCGCCTGAGCGAAGATCCGCTGGCGCGCCAGCAGGTCGAAGCCGAAGCGCACGCCTGCCTGAATCAAGCGGGGATCGATTTTCTCGCCCTGCATCAGCGCCTGAGTGCGGCGAGCGAGGACGTCGAGCGGCGCCGCGCCTGGCTCGCCCAGGCCGCCGGCTGCCTGTTCGCCCCGGTGGTCGACGGGGTCGAGCAGGCTGAACGAGCAGCCAGGCTCTTGCTCGAGCGCAACCTCGCCACGCTGGTGCTCGAGGGTGGGGCGCTGGCCGCGCGGATCGAAGCCGGGCAGCCGCCGCTCGGCGCGGTGGTCGGGCTCGAGACCCTGGCGGTCAAGGCCGCGCTCGACCCGCGCCATCTCGACGAGCTGCGCACCCAGACCGAGCAGCGCATGCAGGCCGAGCGCCTTCGCCTGGCGGCGCTGGAGGAGGAGATCGAGCGCCTCGACCCCGAGGGCTACGCCTACGCCCTGGCGCAGGCCGCGGGCAAGGCGCTCGAACTCGAGGTCGAGACCGCGCTGCCCAAGCTCTCGATCGAGGCGGGCGCGCTGGCTGAGCGTGAGGCGCTGCTCGACCAGCGCTTGAGCCCCGAGGGGGTGAGCTGCATCCAAGGCCTGCTGCGCTTCATGGAACGCGGCGGCGCGGCCGCGCTCGAGCAGACGCTGGCGCGGCTCACCGAGGCCGACGAACGGCTGCCCGAGCTGCGTGCCACGCGCGAGCGCCAGGCGCTCGAGATCGAGCGCTTCGGGGCGCTGTGGCTGACCGTCGAGCGCTTCCACCAGCATGGCGGCGAGCAGGCCCTGACCCGGCTGGAAGCGCAGCTCGCGCTGCTCGACCAGCAGCGTGAAACGGGGAGCGATCAGCGCGCAGCGGCAAGCGAACGCCGCGAGCGGCTGCGCGGTGAGCTGCTCGACGCGCGTCGTGCGTATGAGGCGGTGTTCGCCGATGGCGAGCGCGCTGCGCTGAAGGGGCTGGTCGAGTTTCTCGATGCCGGCGGCGACGGCTTCATGGCCGCGGCCGACCAGCAGCAAGCGCTGCTCGATGAGCGGCTGCAAGCGGCCAACCGGCGTGCCGGCTTCGACTTCGAGCGCGTTCGCGGCTATCTCGAAGTGGTCCAGCAGGGCGCCGGCGGCAAGCGCTTCGAGCGCGAACTCGCCGAGCTCAAGCGAGCGATCAAGGAGGCTCGCGACGGGCTCAAGGCGGCAAGCCGCGAGCATGCCGAGACGCTCACCCGGATCACTCGCCATCGCCGGGCGCTGAGCGCGCTCGACCGTTTCGGCCACGCCTGGCTCGAGCGCCTGCGCCAGCTGCCCAAAGGCTGGCGTGAGCGCATCGCCCTCGCCCCGGCGCGCGAGCCAGATGAATCCATGCGCGGGCTCGATGCCGCCCTCGATGAATGGCGTCGCAGTGCGGTCGAGCCGCTCGAAACCGATGCCGACGCCGATCGACTGCTCGGGCTCTCCCAGCGCCTGCTCGGCGGCCTCGAGGCGCTGCGGCTGGGCGAGCGCGGGCGCGAGCGCGACCGTCTGGGTCGAGAGATCCAGCGCCTCGAGCTCAAGCTCGGCAAGGCGCTGTTCGATGCGCTCGAAGGCGGGTTGTTCAATGCCCTCGAACGTGCCCGGCTCGAGGCCTTGTCGAGTCTCGACCCTACCGCGCTGGATGGCCTCGAAGGGCTCCACGCCCAGCTCACCGAGCAGCTGGCCGAACACCGCCAGCGGGTCGAGCAGCTCAACGCCTCGCGCGGGCAGATCGAGGAGACCCTGGTCGAGCGTCTCGGCTCGATCACCGTCGACGCCGCCGCCAACCTCGACATCCTCAAGCGCGTCGCCAAGCGTAGTGCCAGCGGTGGCGCTTTCTTCGAGGTCCGCGCCGAGCTGATCGCGCTCGACCAGGTCCATCGCCTGATCGAGGCGCTGCTCGCCGAGATCGACGAGCACCTCGACCAGCGCCGCCGCCGCGAGACCGACGATGCCAGCCAGCAAGCCAAGCGCGACGCGGAGCTGACCAAGCGCATCCGCCAGCGGATCTACCGCGGGCTTTTCACCCACGTCTCGATCCGGCTCAAGCACGACGCCATCCGCCCCCACGGCCGGCTGTTCTCGCTCAATGAAGGCATGTCCGAAGGCCAGCGCGAAGCCGTCTCATTGATGTGGCTGGTCAAGCTCTCCGAATTCGCCATCGAACGCGAACTGCGCGAACTCAACGCCAGCCAGCGCAGCCGCGGCCAGGTTCAGCGCGAAAGCGTGATCCTCCTCGATGGGCTGTTCTCCAAGCTCTCGCACCGCAAGATGATCCAGGACTCGCTCGAGTCGCTGCGCAACACCCGCGGGCGCTTCCAGATGATCGGCCTGATCCACAACCCCAACTACGAAAACGACCCCGGCATCTTCCCCACCTACCTGGTCGGCAGCGTGATCGGCGCCCGCCACGGCCAAGGCGGGCACGTGCTGGTGCGCAACGGCGAAGTGGTCGAGCCCGAAGCGGTGGGCCGCAGTGAAGGGGAGGCGAGCCTGTTCGGGATCAGGGTGAGGGAGAAAGAAGGGTAGAAGAAGCAACGGTAGGATCGAAAAAGCGCTCCAGGAGGAGCGCTTTTTCACCTTGGATTGGGCTTGCGTTGGCATCGAGGCCGGGATGGCAGGCTTTCATCTCCTGCGCGCGATGATATCGAATCGATGCCAATGTTTAGGGCCTCTCATGCTGCTCCCATCTTCTTCGATCTCGGCAAACGAGAGCACTTCGAATTCGAGCAATGAAGCTTCCACCTGGGCCAGGGAGTGAAAGGTCATCGACGGTATGCTCGACCACCCGTCCCTGTCTCCGAGCAAGTTGCCGACGAACACACCGCCCGGCGCCAGTGCGTGAGTGATCAATGCCCATAGCCGGGGAAAACCATCCGGGTGGCAGAAGGGCAAGCTCATTCCCGCGAATACCAACGACGATGAGGGCAGCGGGCCGAGATTTTCGAAATGGCTGGTGACGGTCGTCAAACGGCCTTGCGGTAATCGTTGCGCAATCGCCTCTACCCTATCGATCGCCGATCGTTGCTTGTCCACTGCATGGACGCTCCAACCTCTCTCCAACAGCAGCCCGCTTTCGAGTCCCGCGCCGCAGCCCAGGTCCACAGCCGATTGGCCATGCTGGTCCGGCACGATCATAGCAAGAGCGCGTCGGAGCAAGGGTGAGCCTTGGCGTCTGTCATTGCGCTTGTAGTAACGCTCCCAGCCATCTGGGTCTTCCATCATCAACCGGCCTCATGTCGGTATGCCTGATTGCCATGAGCTGCATATGAGCACCATTTGTCCCGCGCTGGAATGCTCAGCCTGCAACGCAAGGTGCCGCGCTGCGGTGGCGAGGCCATTCGACACGCCCGAATCGCGTGGAAGAGCGAAGAAGGAGGCCGGCGTGCTCTGGTCTCCTTCTCCTCACTGGACCTCAACGCCGCCCGTCGTACTCGGCCTCGACGGCATCGGCCAGCGATTCGAGCCGGGCGTAGTGGTAGTCGGGTACGGTGAGGTCGGTGGGCGGTTCTCCTCCCGGCCCGGGCTTGCCCTGCCGGCGCTCGATCCAGCACACCTGGTAGCCCAGGCGGCGCGCGACGCCGATGTCGTGGTACTGGCTCTGGGCGACGTGGAGGATCTGTTCGAAGCGGATGCCCTTGGTGCCCGCCAGCAGACCGCGTGCGTAGGCGAAGAACTGCGGGTCGGGTTTCTCGAAGCGCACGTCATCGACCGTGACGGTGAGATCGAATGGGTGGCCGAGGGTGTTCGACATGATTTCGAGCGCCCAGCGTTCAGCATTGGTGGTCGCCACCAAGGTGTAGTGCCGGCGTAGGCGTTTCAGTGCGGCGACCGAGTCATCGAAGGCGGGCCACTCGAAGATCGAGCGCGGCAGCCCCTTGGCGATCAGTTCGGAGTCGGGCAGGCCGAACCGCTCGGCGAGCACGTGATAGCAGCGCTCCAGGTCGCTCGGCCATTTTCCTGCGCCGGGGGAGTTGTGCGCGGTGCTGTAGGCCTCGAGGATCTGCTCGTCGGAGAGCGCGGCGGCGGCATCGCCGCCCACCTTGCGTACGTAGTCCAATATGCCGCGTTCGTAATCGATCAGCGTGCCGACCACATCGAAGGTCAGCGCCTTGAATTGCTTGAGCTGCATCTGTTCCATCCTTTGCCGTGATGTCGGGGGTTGCAGGTAAACGGCCTGGTCTAGCCTTCGAGCCAAACGTGTTCGGCGAACATAAAGCCCATGAAGCCGCCGAGGGGGATCGAGCCATAGCCTTTGAGCGAGGGGTGGTGCGCATCGATGGTGCTGATGAAGGCGGGAATGCCGATGCCGCTCTGCTCGTGGATCAGCGTCTGCATGTCCGCGTACATCTGCTTGCGTCTGGCTTCGTCGCTCTCGGCGCGGGACAGGCTCAGCAGCTGGTCGAACTGGGGATTGCGCCAGCGCGATTCGTTCCACGGCGCATCGGACTTGAAGAACTGGGTCAGCAGGATGTTGGCGGTAGGCCGGGCGATGATGTTGCCGAAGGCGAAGGGCGAGGTGAGCCAATGGTTGTCCCAGTAGCCGTCACCGGGTACCCGGTTGATGTTGATCTGGATGCCCGCGGAGAGCGCCGACTGCTGCAGCACCGCGGCGATGTCCAGCGAGCTCTCCGCCGCCGGCGAGGCGACCAGGCTCAGTCGGGCGCCGGCGACACCCGCCTCGGCCAGCAGGGACCTGGCCCGGTCGGGATCGAAGGTGCGCTGGGGCAGGTCGGCGAAGTAGTAGGGGGTGCCGGGCATGATCGGCTGGTCGTTGCCGATCACCGCATAGCCCTGGAACACCGAGCGGTTGATCGTCTCGCGATCGAACAGCAGTTTGATCGCCTCCCGCACCCTGGGGTCGCTGAAGGGTTGTGCATCGGTATGCATGATCAAGTCGGTATAGGTGCCGGCATTGGTGGCCAGCAGACTCACCCGCCGGTCCTGTTCCAGACGCTTGGCGGTGCGCGGATTGATCGAGCTGATCAGCTGCACGTCTCCGGCCAGCAGGGCGTTGACCCGTGCGGGCTCGTCGCTGATGCCCACCAGCTCGACCTGGTCGAGGAACGGGTGTCCCGAGCGCCAGTAGTTCTCGTAGCGTACCGCCACGGTGCGCACGCCCGGAGTGAACTCCTGGCATTTGAACGGGCCGGTACCGATGCCCAGGGAGAAGTCCTCCGTGCCGGCCGGTACGATCAGCATGTGCGGCACGCCGAGAATCGACGGCAGTTCGATATCGGGGGCGCTCAGGGTGATCATCACCTCGCGCTCGCCGGTCGCTTCGATCGCCTTGAACTGCTGGGCCAGGGTCATCGCCTTGGAGGCGGTGTTCGGGTCCTGGTGGCGGCTGAGGGAGAACACCACATCCTGCGCGTCCAGCGGTTTGCCGTTATGGAAGGAGACCCCGGCGCGGAGGATGAAGCGCCAGGTGGTGCCGTTGTCGAGGGTCTCGAAGCTTTCCGCCAGCGCTGGTTGGGGCTGCAGCTTGTCATCGAACGCGGTCAGGCCGTTGTAGAACATATTCATCCTGACGTAGTCGGTATTGTTCGACCCCTTGGCTGGGTCCATCTGGTCGAGGGTCGAAATGGTGTCGCTGGCGACGCGGATGCTGCCGCCCCGGCGTGGCGTGGCGGCCTCGGGGCTGGCCGCCTGTGCGCTCGGGACGATGAGCGAGCCGCCGGACATCGAGGCGCCGAGCACTCCCGCCATGCCGAGCAGCTTGAGGGTATCCCGGCGCGAAAGCCCGGCGCTGGCATCGGTGAGCAGTGGCGGGATCGAACCGTTCGGGTAGGTGTTGCGCATCTTCTTGCTCCATCGGTTGAAATTGTTATGGATGTGGAACCGGCGCGGGAGAGATCGTCGATGTCGGGCTATCGGCAGCGGCCTTTGAACCGCTGCCAGACACCGAACAGGGGGAGGAACCAGCTAAGGCCGAAGTAGCCGGGAATCGGCGGCCAGGGGGCATTCAGCCAGGGGATGTCCGGCCGGCCGCCCTTGATCAGCGTCGCCATCGCCATGCCCATGTGCACGGACATCTGCACGCCGTGGCCGCTGTAGCCCATCGCGTGGTAGAGGCCGAGGTGCTCGCCCGCATGGGGCAGGCGGTCTCTGGAAGAACGGGGGCGGGGTGGATGCCTTTCTCGACGGGTCATCGTGACTGCGCTACTCATGCCTTGTCCTCATTATTGGAGTTATCAGCGAAGCAAGACTGGCAAGTCGACGGAACCCATTACAGCAGCTCGATTGGAGAATATGAGCGAAGATTAGCGGGCGGAAAAAGCACAACCATCCATATCATCGTGCCATTCAAGCAAAACCTGCCGGGCCTTCACCGACCCGGCTCATCACGGCAAGGGCCGTGGAGGCCCGAGTCGAACCACTGCCTCATCGCCGCCGCTCGATCCCTCGACTGGCGCCCTTCATTGCCGAGTCAGGACTCGATCTCGGCGCGTGCGGGCGCCGCTCGGGACGAACGGATTTATCGATCCGTTCGTGCCCCTCGATGCGCTTCGCTTACTCGGGATGCTCGGATAGCCGGCGAGGAGCGAGGACGCTTCAATATCCGTTCGTGGTGAGCCTCCTGTGCCATCGCGATGGCACTGCGCATGGACCTTGAACCCGAGTAGCATGGCTGTGTTGCCGCAAGCAGCGTGGCCGCATGTCTTTTGGTGCCGGGTGCCCGGTGGTGAGAATGGCTCTGGTCGTGGGCTGCTGCGCATTATGGTGAGCCTGGCTTCCCGTTGGAAAGATTTGTCTTCCCAGAACACGACCGGGCTTGCGGTAACCCCTTCTCCATCGACCCGTTCCCAGGAGCTATGAGATGGCCCACTTACCGGTATTGGATCCATTGGCAGCCTTCGTGGATGTCGGCAGCGAGCAGATGTATGTGTCGATTGCCGGAGGGGAGCCGAAGGTATTCGGCACGTTCACGGCACAGCTGCATGAGCTACGCGACTGGCTGTTGTCGCAGAAGGTGAAGTCGGTGGCCATGGAGGCCACGGGGATCTACTGGCTGCCCCTGTACAGCGTGCTGGAAGCCGCGAAACTACAGGTGCTGATGGTCAACGGTAAGCACACCCGCAATCTGCCGGGTCGCAAGACGGATATGAAGGATTGCCAGTGGGGAGCGACGTTGCACGCGCACGGACTCTTGCGGGCAGGCTTCGTGCCCCCAGCCGAGATCCGGCGCTTGCAGGATTACCTGCGACTGCGCCAGGACCACATCACGCTGGCCGCAGGGCATGTGCAGCATCTGCAGAAGGCCTTGGAGCGGATGAACATCAAATTGCACGATGTCATCAGCAACCTGGTGGGCCGCAGCGGCATGGCGGTGATCCGGTCGATGCTCGAGGGTGAACGCGATCCTGAGCGACTGCTGGCTTTGTGCGACGTGCAGATCCGCCAGCAGAAGGCCGAACGGATCAAAGCCTCTCTGCAAGGGACCTGGGCCGAGGAGCATCTGTTCGCGTTGCGCCAGGCGCTGGAAAGCTGGGAGCACTACCAGCGTTTGATCAGGGCTTGCGACCAACAGATCGAAGCGGTGCTCTGTTCGATCGACGTCGATCCTCCGACGTCGCCGCCGTCCAAGGCGCACAAGCGAGGCGGTGCCAATGCACCCCAGATCGATGACCTGCATCCGATGCTGGTGGCTCTGTGTGGAGGCAATGATCTCACCGTGCTTCCCGCCCATACGGACTACAGCGTCCTGCAACTCATAGGTGAAGTGGGAACCGACCTGACCCAGTGGCCGACCGAGAAACACTTCACCGCTTGGGCCGGGCTGGCCCCCGGGAGTCATCAGAGCGGTAAGCGCCAACGCTCGGCCAAGCGCAGGCGTAATCGTGCTGGGCGCCTGTTTTGCGTCATGGCCCGCAGCCTCGCTCGCAGCAAACACATTGCGCTGGGCGGTTTTTACCGTCGGATGGCGGGTCGCCGAGGTGGATTGATCGCCAATATCGCCCTGGCGCGCAAACTCGCGGCGCTGTTCTGGCGCGTCATGGTCAAAGGATTGGACTATGTCGAACACGGACTCCAGTACTACGAGGCACAGGCGCTGGAAACCAAACAACGTTCCATGCGTCGACTCGCCAAGCAGCTCGGGTTCTCCGTGACGCCTATCCAGACTGAAGCTCAAAATGCTTCTGCCTGAAAGTTGAGGAAGAACGATATGACGACCGCCCAATCTCCCCCTGATCATCCCCCTGTCGAGGAAAACTCGGAGGGGGTTCATGGAAAGCCGGGCCTTCGCCAACCGGGCCCATCACGCCAAAGGCCGTGGAGGCCCGGGTCGAACCACGGTCCGGCGCCGAGGCCGGCAGGAACGCGAGTTGCTGAATTGTTGTTGGCGTTTGTTTGTATTTGGTGACCTATTGTATCGGTGGGCCCGCGAACCACCCGCTCTTGCGGGTAGACTCTGATCCATCACCTCGCCTCACCTGGATCGCCCGATCTTCATCGCGCGATGGCAGGACGGGGTGGGTATGGCTTGGCCGGGACCGGGCCGTCTTTGCCGCTATTGCGCCAAGCTTTCGAGTGCGGATGCGCGTTTCAAGGAGAACACTGGATGTCCAGAGCTGCTAAGCGGCGCGTATGGCCAATCGCATTGGCGCTGGCATTGGGCAGCGCGGCGGTGATCGCTGCCGCCTCGGATGGGCGCAGCTATGCGCAACGTTTGCTGCATTTGGAGCTGTCGCAGCGCTTGCCGTCGCTGTCGTCGGCGCTGGAGGGCGAGTCCGATGCGGTGAAGATCGTCTTCATCGCCTACGCCGAGGATGAGCAGCTATGGCTCAATGCCCGGTTGGCGCTGCTGAAGTATGGCGATGAGGCTCGCGAACTGCTCTCCGAACAGGGACTCGAGCCTGAGTTCCAGCACGCACTGCGTGAATACGGGCCGGATATGCTGCTGCCGGTCATCTACTTCCGCCAGCATGGCTACTTCCTTTCCCGCTGGAAACGACAGGCCGAGTCGGGCTACCAGACCCTGGCTGAATGGTGGCGCGACGAAGTGCAGCCCGGGGAGGTGATGCCCGACGAGGCGGCGCTGCGGCGTGCGGACGGGGCCAGGGCGGTCGAGTTCGTCAATGACGAAGGCTACGACTTCATCCAGCAGTTCACCCGCAACCCATCCAGCGGAGAGGTCGATTGGCTCAACACCGAGCGCATCTCGCGAGGCATGACCAATCTGCTGCTGGGAGACACGAAGCGCTGGGAAGCGCTGCGTGCTCGTGGGGAGGAGGTACCGAGCGCGGTGATGTTCGGCTCGGTGCTGGAGATGGGATCGCTCGGCCTGCTCGCCGCGGGACCTGCGATCAAGGCGTTGAGCGGTGGTTCGCGTATGGCGCGCTGGGGGATCGCATCGCGCTCCCCGAGCGCCAGTGCGACCGCCGGTGCGCGAGCCTCCCGGGTCGCCCTCGCGGCACGCCGGGGCGTGACGGCGGTGACTTGGCTAGCGGGCAGCCGCTGGGCCAAGGTCGCCGGAGGCGCTGCGCTGGTTTACTTGGTCGTCCAGCATCCCACGCTGCTCAATGGGGTTGGCAACGCGCTGGCCTGGGCATTGGGGATCCCGATGTGGCTCGGGGTGGCGGCGGTATGGTTCTGCGTGCTCGCACCGCTTTACTGCTTGGCGCGTCCGTTCCTGCGCCTGCTGGGCGGGGTGATTCGCTCCTGCTTGAAGGTCTCCGGCTGGGTACGTAGGAGCGCGGTGTCCTCGGGCTGAACATGCATTGCCGCTGCAATGCTTCAGAAAAGCGGCATCATCGGCTATGCCACCTTGTCCCTGAGCGCTACTCTACCGGCGCCGATCGTGCCGTAGAACTTCCCGGCGTGGCCGCTTGCCAGCATGGGGCTTCCGCACCGGCGTTGGTCCACCGTGATCAGCTGCTCGGCGCGAACATGATGATCCCCATCCCCGCCATGGCCACCGAAGCGCCGAGCAGGTCCCAGCCGCTCGGCCTGATGCCGTCGACCGACCACAGCCAGAAGATCGCCACGAATACGTAGACGCCGCCGTAGGCCGCATAGACCCGTCCCGCTGCGGTGGGATGCAGGGTCAGGAGCCAGGCGAAGAGCATAAGGCTCAGCGCCGCCGGCACCAGGAGCCAGGCCGATCGGCCTTCCCTGAGCCAGAGATAGGGCAGATAGCAGCCGATGATCTCGGCCAGCGCGGTGACGAAGAACAAGGCGACGGTCTTGAGTATCAGCATGGCGAGAGGGCTCCTCGAAGTCGCTCGGAGTCTACCAGCATGGTCCGCTGGCCGGTGAGAAGGATGATGCGGCTGAGCGGGCACCCGCCCTCGCTGGGTGGCTTGGTGATCCGGACCAAAAGCCCACCGTCCATTCGCGCCGATGCGGCACGGGCCCGCCGGACCCTGATATCGTCAGCGCTCTTCGCACACCGATGGAGAATCAGGATGTCGCAGAGTAGGACCGATTTCGCCACGCTCTTCGTCGACGAGGTGGCGTTACTCGACGTGCGTGCGCCGGTGGAGTTCGCCAAGGGCGCTTTCCCCCAGGCGGTCAACCTGCCGCTGATGGACGATCTCGAGCGCCAACGGGTCGGTACCCGCTACAAGCGGCAGGGCCAGCAGGCCGCGCTCGAACTCGGCCATCGGCTGGTCAGTGGTGAACTCAAGCGCAGGCGGATCGAGTCTTGGGCGAGGTTCGCCCGTGCCCATCCCGAAGGCTGCCTCTATTGCTTTCGCGGCGGGCTGCGCTCTCAGATCGTCCAGCGTTGGCTGCGTGACGAGGCGGGCATCGACTACCCTCGCGTGGCGGGTGGCTACAAGGCGCTGCGTGGTTTTCTCAGTGAAGTGATCGAGCGTGCGGTGGTCGAGTGTGAATGGGTCCGGATCGGCGGGCTGACTGGCGTCGGCAAGACCGAGGTGCTGGCCGGGGTGGCGAACGCGGTCGATCTCGAAGGCTTGGCCTGCCACCGTGGTTCGAGCTTCGGCGGACGCGTCACGCCACAGCCGGCGCAGATCGACTTCGAGCATCGGCTGGCGATCGCGCTGCTCAAACTGCGTGAGGCGGGTACTGCTCGATTGATAGTCGAGGACGAGGGAGGGCGGATTGGACGCTGCATGCTGCCGCTTGCGCTGCAGCGCAGGATGCAACGTGCGCCGCTGATATGGCTCGAGGCACCGTTGTCGCAGCGGATCGAGCGCGTGCTCAAGGACTATGTCATCGACCTGCGTGCCGAGTTCATCGCCGCCTTTGGCCTAAAGCCGGGCCTCGAGCATTTCGCCGAGCGTCTCGAGCAGAGTCTCGCGAGCTTGTCCAAGCGGCTCGGTGTAGAGCGCTACCGCCGGCTCGCCGCGCTGATGTCATGGGCGCTCGCCAGTAGCGCAGAGGAGTCTCTGGCGTTGCACCGCGGCTGGATCCATCTGCTGCTCGACGAGTATTACGACCCGATCTATCGCTATCAGCGTGACAGCCAGCAGCAACAGGTGTTGTTCAGCGGTGAACGCGAGGCGGTGCTCGACTATCTGCGCTCGATGGCCTGTGCCCGGTAGGGCCGCGGTTAGATCGGCCAGGTAGGGGAGGGGGCGAAGCCGCTGAAAGCTGGCCGAGCGTCTCAGCCCTTGCCGTGCCTGGCGAGCAGTTCGCGCACCTGGGCCTGCTCCTGTGCATCCAGCGGAACCTGGTATTCGAGCTTTGCGCCCAGGGCGCGCGCTATCGGCACGCCATCGCGATAGACGATCCGGTTGCCGGCGAGCGCAGGAACCCGTTCACCCGGCAGCAGGATACCGACCAGATTGAGCGGGTCGGTGGCGCAGACCAGCTGCAGCGTACCCTCCTTGCCCCGATGCCGTGCCCGGCGCAGCGGTCCCACCGCTTCGGGCAGGGCGAACTGCTCACCGGACGTGCCATTGACGAAGCGCCCGCCGCGGATTTCGCCGCGCGCCTCCAATCGATGCAGCACGCGTAGCAGCTCCCGCCAGGGCGGCAGCCAATCGGCCTCGCGCTCGAGCAGCCGCCAGAACACTACGCCGTAGCGGCGCAGCAGCACGCGGACGAGATGCTCCAGGGCGTCGGCCGGATACGCCGGGTGCGCGGCGGGCGAGGCCGCCTCGCTCGGTGCTCGTCGCAGCAGCGCCCAGCGCCCGGCCTGCTCCATGGCGTGGGCCAGTGGGGAGCCTCGCGTGTGTCGGCCGTGGCGATGCGCCCGGGTGCGTCTCGGGGCGGGTGAGATCAGCACCCGCAGGCCGGCGAAGCCATCGGCATTGACCAGGCCCGCGCCGACCAGCTCCGCCAGTGCGTTTTCCAACTCGCTGCGCAGCAGCCGAGTCTGTGCCAAGAGCTCATCGAAGAACAGTGCGCCTTGGTGGCGCAGCACCTCGGCGACCCGTTCGGCGCGGGGCGAGGGCGCCACCTCCGGCACGCTTGCCGCCAGCGCGTCCCAGGTCGCAAGACGGCTTCGGGGCAGCAGCACGATCGGCGTCGCCCGCACTGGCCCACCGCCGGACCTGGGCCTGGCCGACTGACGCGCCGCTTGGCGTTTCCATACCACTCGTCCTGAGCGGCAGAGCTCATCGAGTCGATCCTCGCCATAGTCGATCAAGCGGGCCGGAAGAATGTCGCTCTCCCAGCTCGATGCCGCGGCCTGATATCCCTCGAGCTGCTCGACTATCGCGGCCAGCGCCTGGGTGCCCTGTCCTCGGGTGTCGGCGGAAAGACGCTGCCAGTCGAACAGGAAACGGATGAAATCAGCCGGCTCGACCGGTGCGATCTCGCGCCGCAGCCGTTTCAGTGTCAGGCGATGAATGCGCGCCAGCAGCTGGCGCTCGCACCACTGTTCATCGGTGGTGTGCGGATCGAAGCGCCCGCGCAGCGCGTAGCCCTGGGCTTCAAGCGTGGCCAGCGCCTGGGCTGCGCGGGCTGTCGACAGCGCCAGCGGGCGGGCCAGCTGGGCGAGGGTGACCGGGCCGCTGGCGCCGAGCCGCGCGCGGACCAGGGCGATCAGCGCCTGCTCGGCGCAGTGGCTCTGGTCGAACCCCGGCGGCGGCTCAAGACTCGGCTCGACCCTGGGGAGCCCGGCCGAGGTGGCATAGACCGCGCGCATTTCGTTCAGCCGTTCCACCGCGACCCACAGCCACTCACCTTCGGCGATGTTCACCCGGGCGGCGCGACCGCTGGCCGCCAGCGCGTCGAGCCAGGGCCGCCACTCGTCCGGCACCTCGCCGAGGTTGATCCCGGCGAGGCTGTTCAGCGCCTCGCTCATCTCATCGGCGTCGCGCACCCGCGGCCAGGCCTCCTCGCGCACCTCGGCGATCGCCGCTGGGTCGAGCGCGCCGAGATCGTCGGCGGACTCCGGATCGCTCCAGCGTCGCGCCAGCACCGCTTGGGTACGACGCTCCTCCAGCGGCGCGTCGTCGAGGAACGCATAGGGCTGCGCACCGAGCACCTCGGCGGCGAGCGGCGATGGCGCCGGCAGGTCGCGGGCGATGAGCCGGATGTCGCCCGCCTCGATGCGCTCGAGCAGCTGGATCCAGCCGTGGCTGTCCATCGCCTCGTGCAGGCAGTCATCGAGGGTCTGCCTGACCAGCGGATGGTCGGGAATCTCCCGCTCGCCGACGATGTTCTCGACGCACGCCACCTGGTCGGGGAACACCGCCGCCAGCAGGTCGTCGCTTCTCATCCGCTGCAATTGAGGCGCCACCTTGCGCCCGCCGGCCATGCGCGGCAGCGCCAGCGCGACGGTGGCGTTCCAGCGCCAGCGCACGCCGAACAGCGGTGCGTCGAGCAGCGCCTGAATGAGTAGCCCTTCGGCGCTCGCCGCGCGCAGGTAGTGCCATACGTCGTCCAACGCGAAGCTGTGGCTGGTGGAGAGCGACAGCACGATGGCGTCCTCGGTGGCTGCCGCCTGCAGCTCGAAGTCGAAGCCGCGGCAGAAGCGCTTGCGCAGCGCCAGCCCCCAGGCGCGGTTGATCCGGCTGCCGAAGGGCGAGTGGATGACCAACTGCATGCCGCCGGATTCGTCGAAGAAGCGTTCCATCACCAGGGTGCGCTGGGTCGGCAGCGCCCCCAGCGCCGCCTTGGCCACGGCGAGGTAGTCGACGATCTGCTGCGCTGCGGCCTGGTCGAGGCCCAGCTCGTCTTCGAGCCAGGCGATCGCCGGCGCGAGCCGGGAGGTGCCGTCGCAGCGCTGATCGCCCAGCCGCTGGTCGATCTCCTCGCGCAGCCGCGCCACGCCTGCCGAGAGTGCGTCGCTGCGCCCCGGAGCCTCGCCGATCCAGAACGGGATGTTCGGCGGCTGGCCGCGGGCGTCTTCGACCCTTACCCGGCCGGGTTCGATCTTGATGATCCGGTAGGAGGTGTTGCCGAGCTGGAAGATATCCCCGGGCAGGCTTTCCACCGCGAAGTCTTCGTTCACCGTGCCGATCGGGTGGCCGGTGGGTTCCAGCACTACGCTGTAGTCGCCGCTTTCGGGGATGGTGCCTCCGCTGGTCACCGCGACCAGCCTGCTCGCACGCCGGCCGCGCAGAGTGCGGGAGACACCGTCGCGGTGCAGATAGGCCGCGCGCGGGCCAAAGCGACCGCTGAAGCCCTGGGCGAGCATGCCGAGCAGCGCCTGGTAGCGCTCGGCGCTGAGTTCAGCATAGGGGCCGGCGCGGCGGATCAGCTCGAACAATTGATCCTCGTACCACTCCTGGCAGGCGACCTCGGCGACGATCTGCTGCGCCAGCACGTCCAGCGGTGCCTGGGGAATCACCAGGGTGTCCAGCTCGCCGCGGCGCACGCAGTCGAGCAGCGCCGCGCATTCGATCAGGTCGTCACGCGAGGTCGGGAACAGCCGCCCGCGGGGGACCCCTGAGATCTGGTGGCCGGAGCGGCCGATGCGCTGGAGGAAGGCTGCGATCGAGCGCGGCGAGCCGAGCTGGCAGACCAGGTCGACCTCGCCGATGTCGATGCCGAGCTCGAGCGATGCGGTGGCGACCAAGAGGCGCAGCTCGCCGCGCTTGAGCCGCTGTTCGGCGTCGAGGCGCTGCTCGCGGGCGAGGCTGCCGTGGTGCGCGGCCACTGCGTCGTGGCCCAGGCGCTCGGAGAGGTGGCGCGCCGCGCGCTCGGCCATCCGTCGGGTATTGACGAAGACCAGGGTCGTGCGTTCGCCGCGCGCAAGCTCGGCGAGCCGGTCGTAGACCCGCTCCCACACATCGTTGGCCATTACCGCGGCCAGCGGTACCGGTGGCACCTCGATGGCGAGCTCGCGCCGGCGCGCATGGCCGATGTCGACGATCTCGCAGTCGCCATCTCCCGAGCGGCCGACCAAAAAGCGTGCTACCGCCTCGATCGGGTGCTGCGTCGCTGAGAGCCCGACGCGCGCGAGCGGTTGGCCGCACAGCGCCTGCAGCCGCTCGAGGCTCAGCGCAAGGTGGCTGCCACGCTTGGTGCCGGCGACGGCGTGGATCTCATCGACGATCACCGCCCGGGTGCTGGCGAGCATCCGCCGACCGGAGTCCGAACCAAGCAGCACATAGAGCGACTCAGGCGTGGTCACCAGGATATGCGGCGGGCGCTTGCGCATCGCTACGCGCTCGCGGCTCGGCGTGTCGCCGGTGCGCACCGCGGCGCGAATGGCGATCTCCGGCAGCCCGCGCGCGCGCAGCTCGTCGCGAATTCCGGCCAGCGGCGCTTCCAGGTTGAGCTGGATATCGTTGGACAGCGCCTTGAGCGGCGAGACGTAGACCACCGTGGTCTGGTCGGGCAGCTCGCCACCGGCGGCCAGGCCCTGGCGGACCAGCTCATCGATCGCGGCGAGAAACGCAGTCAGCGTCTTGCCCGAGCCGGTGGGCGCCGCCACCAGCGTATGACGCCCAGCGCGGATCGAAGGCCAGGCCGCGACCTGCGCCGCGGTCGGGTGCTCGAAGGCACGCCTGAACCAGCCGGCCACCGCCGGGTGGAAGGCGTCGAGCACGGCATCCGACGCCACCGTGGGCGTGGAAGGGGAGGGAGAGCGGTCCATCCAAGCAATATGGCGGCTCGGCGGCGGGAAACAAGCGCATCGTGTCGCCTTGCGCCGTCGGTTCGAAGCGAAACCGACATCGAATGTTCACTTCCTCGCCATCGTCTAGACAAGTGGGGGTCACATCCGTCGCGCAGACTCTCGTCATCGAACGAGCCGTGGATCGATACCTCTCCACCGCTGGTTTCCATCGATGAGGACGCGAGTCATGACACCGGTGATCAAAGTCTCAATGCTGAGCAAGACCTTCGGCGCACGCCGTGTACTCGACCAGATCGGCTTCGAGGTGGCGCCGGGCGAACGGGTGGCGTTGATCGGGCCCTCCGGCGCGGGTAAGTCGACGCTGCTGCGCCAGCTGGTTGGGCTGAGCCATCCCGATCGCGGCAGCCCGGCACGGGTCGAGGTGCTTGGCCGCGCGCTTTCGCGCGCGGGCCGGGTGCGGCGCGGCTCCCGGGCCGAGCGGCTGCGCACCGGCTACATCTTCCAGCAGTTCAATCTGGCCGGGCGGCTGAACGTACTGACCAACGTGCTGATTGGTCGGCTCGGGGCGATGCCGCGAATGCGTGCGCTGTGCGGGTGGTTCTGCGCCGATGAGCGGCGCATGGCGCTCGACGCACTGGCGCGGGTCGGCATCGATCACCTCGCCGGCCAGCGCGCCAACACCCTTTCCGGCGGACAGATGCAGCGTGTCGCGATCGCTCGCGCGCTGGTCCAGGACGCCGAGCTGATCCTCGCCGACGAGCCGATCGCCTCGCTCGATCCGAGAGCCGCGCGCGAGGTGATGGAAATCCTCGAACGAGTCAGCCGCGAGGATGGACGCACGCTCCTGGTCTCGCTGCATCAGGTCGACTACGCCCGGCGTCACTGCGAGCGGGCGATCGCGCTCAAGGATGGGCGGCTCTACTTCGACGGGCCGATCGGGGAGCTCACCGACGACCGGCTCGAAAGCCTCTACGACAACCTCGCGCTCGATGCCATCGGTGTCGAGCGCGATGCGCGCCGTCGCGCGCTGGACGTGCCGGGCGGCATGCTCGGCGCCACCGGCTGACTTCCCATCGATCCTCGTCCGATCCAACGGAGAACCGATCATGAAACTTGCCGCCAGGCTTCGCACTCCACTGCTGCTGCTGGGAATGGGCATCTCCTCGGTCGCGTCGTTCCAGACCCAGGCCGCGGAGACGATCAATTTCGGCATCATCTCCACCGAGTCGAGCCAGAACCTCGCCCAGGTCTGGCAGCCGTTCCTCGACGACATGTCGCGTGAGCTCGGCGTCGAGGTGAAGCCGTTCTTCGCCACCGACTACGCGGCGGTGATCCAGGCGATGCGTTTCAACCAGATCGATCTGGCCTGGTACGGCAACAAGTCGGCGATGGAGGCGGTCGATCGCGCCGGTGGCGAGGTCTTCGTCCAGACCACCGCCGCCAACGGCGACCCGGGCTATTGGAGCCTGATGATCGTCAATCAGGATGCGCCCTACCAGGATATCGACCAGGTGCTCGCCGACGCCGACAAGCTGACCTTCGGCAACGGCGACCCGAATTCGACCTCGGGCTACCTGGTACCGGGCTACTACGTCTTCGCCCAGCGCAACGTCGATCCGAGCACCGCATTCAGGCGCACCCTCAACACCAATCACGAGACCAACGCGCTGTCGGTGGCCAATGGCCAGGTCGACGTGGCGACCTTCAACACCGAGGGCATGGAGCGGCTCAAGCAGGTCAACCCCACCGCCGCGGCCCGACTGCGCGAGGTGTGGCGTTCGCCGCTGATCCCCTCCGATCCGCTGGTCTGGCGCAAGAACCTCGACGACGAAGAGAAGGAGAAACTGCGCGCGTTCTTCCTCGATTACGGCACCACCGCCGAGCAGCAGCAGATACTCGCCGACCTGCAGTGGGGGCGCTTCCAGCCTTCCGATGACGACCAGCTGCTGCCGATCCGCCAGCTGGAGCTGTTCCGCGAGCGTACCCAGCTGGCCGCCCGCGACGATGGCGACGGCGAGGCCAGGCGCGCTCGGCTGGCGGAGATCGACGCCCAGCTGGAGCAGATCGAGCAGCGTATCGAGACCCGCAGCGCGCAGGCCGGAAGCACGCAGGCACCGCCGCTCGCCGCTGCGCAGTGAAGACTTCGCGCGCGGCCGCACCCGCGCGCTTCGACCGACGCATGGAAGGACCAAGCATGACTCCGACCGCTTCCCCCGTGCCGGCCCTTGGCGGCAAGCGCAGCGTCAAGACCCTGTTGCTGTGGACCGTGATGCTGCTGGTGCTCGCCTGGGCTTGGCAAGGCGCCGAGATGGCGCCGCTGCTGCTGGTCGAAAACGCCGGCAACATGGCAATCCTCGCCAGCGAGTTCTTTCCACCGGCGACCGGTGGCCTGTGGCACTACATCGATCTGATGATCGTCACCGTGCAGATCGCGATCTGGGGCACGGCTCTGGCGATCATCTGTGCGGTGCCCTGCGGCCTGCTCTCCTCGGAAAACCTCACCCCTTGGTGGATCCACCAGCCGGTGCGCCGGCTGATGGACGCCGCGCGTTCGATCAACGAACTGGTGTTCGCGATGCTCTTCGTCGTCGCCGTCGCCGTCGGCCTCGGGCCGTTCGCCGGCACGCTGGCGCTGTTCGTCCATACCACCGGGGTGCTGGCCAAGCTGTTCTCCGAAGCGGTCGAGGCCTCGGAGCCCGGACCGATGGAGGGCGTGCGGGTCACCGGCGCGGGGCGGATCGAGGAGATCCTGTTCGGTTTGATTCCCCAGGTGCTGCCGCTTTGGATCTCGGTGAGCCTCTATCGCTTCGAGTCGAACATCCGCTCGGCCACGGTGCTCGGCATGGTCGGCGGTGGCGGCATCGGCGTGGCGCTGTGGGAGACCCTGCGCGGTTTCCAGTACGCCGAGACTGCGACCGTGATGCTGGTGATCATCGTCGCGGTGAGCCTGCTCGATATCGCCTCCCAACGGCTGCGCAAGCGCTTCGTCTGAAGCGCTTTTCATTCTCCCATCCTCTCCGATGGAGTGCGGATGTCTAGACAACTCGCCGCCGCCCCGATGTATCGACGGCTCGCCGAGACCCTGGCCGACGAACTTCGCGCGGGCTGTCACGGGCGCGAATGGCTGCCCACCGAACAGGCCCTGGCCGCGCGCTTCGCGGTCAACCGCCATACCGTGCGACGGGCGCTCGACGAGCTGGCGCGAGCCGGCCTGGTCAGCCGCCACCAGGGGCTCGGCACCCGGATCGTCGATCGCCATATCGACTATGCGGTGACCCGCAGCAGCAAGGTCTCGCGCAATCTCGCCGAGCTCGGGCTGGTCGCCGAGACCCTCTGCCTGGACCAGCGGCTGGTCGTTGCGCCCGAGGCCGTCGCGCGGCGCTTCAGCGTCGATGGCGTGACGCCGGACGAACTGCTCCGCGTCGATACCCTGCGGCTCAGCGAGGGCGCGCCGCTCTTGCGCTTGCGCCACTGGTTCGATCCCGCCTGGGTGCCCGATTGGTGCGCGTACTATCGCGGCGGCTCGACCCGGGCGCTGCTCGCCCGGCGCTACGGCCTGCGTCTTGCCCGCCGCCGGGTGCGGATCGAGGCCTGTCTCGCCGATGGCGAAGACGCGCTGCTGCTGCGCTGCGCCAAGGGCGCGCCGCTGCTTTCGCTGGCAAGCGACAACCATGAGCCCGGCGGTCGGCTGGTCGAGCACTCGGTCTCCCGTGGCCGCGCCGACCGACTCGCCTATCGCTTCGATTTCTCCCCTTCGCAACACGGCGACGACGCCGAGGAGCTTCGATGAGTGATGATCCCCAGGGCAGCGCGGCGCGCGCCCAGCGCCAGCGCCTGATGGCGCTGACCCCTTATCCCGCCTTGCGCGAGGCTTGGCGAGCGCTGGACATCGATCCGGTGCATCGCCGCGTGCGTGGTCCCGAGAGCGGTATGGCAATGGTGCGCGGCCGCGTCGGCGGCGAGGGCCGTGCGTTCAATCTGGGCGAGATGACCATGTGCCGCGCCAGCGTCGCGCTGGATGACGAGGCTGGCGACGCCGCGCTTGGCCATGCCTGGCTCGCCGGGCGCGATCATCGCCAGGTCGAGCTGATGGCGCTGATCGATGCCTGCGCCCAGCGCCCCACCCTTGCCGCGCGGATCGAACGCGAGTTGATGGCACCGCTGGCCGCGGCCCTGGCACGCAGGCGTGAGCTCGAGTCCCGCAAGGTGGCGGCGACCCGGGTCGAATTCTTCACCTTGGCGAGAACTTCAACGAGAGGAGAGTGAGCATGCTCTGGCATCCATTCAGCGACCCGGTCCACGACGCCCAGCGACACTTCCGCCAGCTGCTCGCGGCGATGGCCGAGCCCGGTCTGCCGCAGCAGACCGGGCCGGCCACGCCGCGACCCCAAGGGGCGATTGGCGCCGCCGCTTGGGCGACGCTTTTGACCCTTTGCGATCTCGACACTCCGGTATGGATCGATCCTCGCCTCGAAGGCGATGGCCTGCGTGAGTCGCTCTCCTTCCACACCGGCTGTGCATTGTGCGATACGCCTGCGTGCGCGGCATTCCTGCTGCTCGCGGCCGAGAGCCTCGAGGAGGCTGTCTTGGTCGAGCGCTTTTCTATCGGTACCGATCTCGAGCCGGAGCACAGTGCGACGCTGATCGTCGAGGTCGAGTCGCTGAATGGCGCGGAGAGTGGAAAAGGCGACTGGCGCTTGAGCGGTCCCGGCATCGCTGGACAGCGCGCGATCTCGGTCGGTGGCGGGGTCGCGCTGGCGCGGCTGCTGGCCGCCAACCGAGCCCACTTTCCTCGCGGGCTCGACGCGATCCTCTGTGCCGGTGGGGGATTCACCGCGATACCGCGCAGTACTCGCATCGAAAGCGCGAGCTTGCGGGAGGTGGCCTGATGTACGTCGCGGTCAAGGGAGGAGAGTGTGCGATCGACAATGCCCATCGGCTGCTCGCCGATCGGCGCAGGGGCGATCGGGATCGCGCCGAACTGGAGGTCGGGCAGATCCGCGAGCAGCTGGGGCTTGCGGTCGACCGGGTGATGGCGGAAGCCTCGCTGTTCGACCCCGAGCTCGCCGCGCTGGCGCTCAAGCAGGCCAGCGGTGATCTCACCGAGGCGGTGCTGCTGCTGCGGGCCTATCGCACCACGCTGCCGCGCTTCGCCGTCACCCGAGCGCTGGATAGCGGGGCGATGCGGATCGAGCGCCGGGTCAGCGCGACGTTCAAGGAGCTTCCCGGTGGCCAGGTACTCGGCCCGACCTACGACTATACCCACCGGTTGCTCGATTTCATCGCGCTGGCCGGCGGCCAGCCGCCGCCGGCGCCGGTGCTCGCCGAGGCCGCGCTCGAGCCCTGCCCGTCGCTGCTCGGTCTGCTCGACGAGGAGGGGCTGATCGAACGCGAGCATGACGATGGCGCGGAGCCTTTCGATATCACTCGTGCACCGGTCGACTTCCCTCCCGAGCGCTCCGCCCGGCTGCAGATGCTGGCGCGTGCCGACGAGGGCTACCTGCTCGCGCTCAGCTACTCGACCCAGCGCGGCTATGGGCGCACCCATCCGTTCGCCGGCGAGATCCGCATCGGCGCGGTGGAGATCGAGATCGAGGTCGATGAGTGGGGGGAGGAGGGCGGGGCGACCGCGGTGACGCTGGGCGAGATCGTGCTCAGCGAATGCCAGATGATCAATCAGTTCACCGGCGGAGAGGGCGAGCATGCTGGGCCTGCGCGCTTCACCCGTGGCTACGGGCTGAGCTTCGGGCGTGGCGAGCGCAAGGCGATGGCGATGGCGCTGGTCGATCGTGCACTGCGCGCCGAGGAGCTCGGCGAGCCGCTGAGCTCGCCGGCGCAGCAGGCCGAGTTCGTCCTTGCCCATGCCGACAGCGTCGACGCCGCCGGTTTCGTCTCGCACCTGAAGCTGCCGCACTACGTCGATTTCCAGTCCGAGCTCGAACTGCTGCGCCGCCTGCGCCAGCGATTCGAGCGGCGTCACGAGGGCGCGTTTGCGAACGAAGCCGATCAGCGCTGCGATGCACTGGCGCAACAGCACAACGGAGACCCGCGATGAGTTCCATCGATGCCGATGCGCTCCAGAACACCGAGGAGCAGCCGGCGCCAGGCTACAACTTCGCCTATCTCGATGAGCAGACCAAGCGGATGATCCGCCGCGCGCTGCTCAAGGCGGTGGCGATTCCCGGCCACCAGGTACCGTTCGGCGGTCGCGAGATGCCGCTGCCCTACGGTTGGGGCACCGGGGGGATTCAGCTCACCGCCAGCCTGCTCGGCCGCGACGACGTGCTCAAGGTGATCGATCAGGGCGCCGACGACACCACCAACGCGGTCAGCATCCGCGCCTTCTTCGCTCGCGTCGCCGGCGTCGAGACCACCACCTCGACCCGTGCGGCGAGCCTGATCCAGACTCGCCATCGGATTCCCGAGGCGCCGCTCGCGCCGGGCCAGCTGCTGGTGTTCCAGGTGCCGATTCCCGAGCCTTTGCGTTTCATCGAGCCCTCCGAGCGCGAGACCCGGCTGATGCATGCGCTCGAGGAGTACGGGGTGATGCACGTCAAGCTCTACGAGGACATCGCCCGTCATGGCCACATCGCCACCAGCTACGCCTATCCGGTCAAGGTCGATGGACGTTACGTGATGGATCCTTCGCCCATTCCCAAGTTCGATAACCCCAAGCTCGACATGAGCCCAGCGCTGATGCTGTTCGGCGCCGGACGCGAGAAACGGCTCTA
Organism: Halotalea alkalilenta; assembly: GCF_001648175.1. Lineage (NCBI taxonomy): Bacteria > Pseudomonadati > Pseudomonadota > Gammaproteobacteria > Oceanospirillales > Halomonadaceae > Halotalea > Halotalea alkalilenta. Next base: position 1,762,531 of record NZ_CP015243.1, read on the forward strand.
TGCGCTGCCGCCCTACACTCGGGTCGAGAGCCTCGATTTCGAGGACCACCCCTTCGAGCGCCAGCGCTGGGAGGAGCCCTGCGCGCTGTGCGGCGCGCGCGACAGCTTCCTCGACGAACTGATCACCGACGATGCAGGTACGCGGATGTTCGTCTGCTCCGACACCGATCACTGCGCCGAGCGGCTGAGCGCGGCGGCGAACGAAGGAGCGCGGCCATGAGCCTGGATTCGATTCCTTTCTTGCGTCCTTCGCTGAGTGCGCATCCCTTGCTCGAGGCGACGGGGCTTTCGCGCGACTACGGCGGTGGCCAGGGCTGCCGAGGCGTCGACTTGCGCCTGCACCAAGGCGAGGTGCTCGGCATCGTCGGCGAGTCCGGCTCCGGCAAGTCTACCCTGCTGCGGATGCTCGCCGGGCGCGAAAGCCCTGACCGCGGCAGGGTGCTCTACCACCGCGAGGATGGCGGCACGCTCGATATCCATGCCGCACGGGAAGCCGAGCGTCGCCGGCTCGCCCGCGATGCCTTGGGTCTGGTTCACCAGCACCCGCGCGATGGGCTGCGCATGAATGTCTCCGCCGGTGCCAACATCGCCGAGCGGTTGATGAGCCGCGGCGAGCGCCACTACGGCCGGCTGCGTGCACAAGCGCTTGCCTGGATGGCCCAGGTCGAGCTCGACCCGGTGCGGATCGACGATCTGCCCGTGACCTTCTCCGGCGGTATGCAGCAGCGCCTGCAGATCGCCCGTGTACTGGTCACCCGTCCGCGCCTGGTGCTGATGGACGAGCCCACCGGTGGACTCGACGTTTCGGTCCAGGCGCGGCTGCTCGATCTGCTGCGCACCTTGGTGCGCGAGCTCGGTCTCTCGGTGGTGCTGGTCACCCACGATCTCGCCGTCGCTCGACTGCTCGCCCACCGGCTATTGGTGATGCAGCACGGCCGGGTGGTGGAGTCGGGCCTCACCGACCAGGTGCTGGACGATCCTCAGCACGCCTATTCGCAGCTGCTGGTCTCTTCGGTGCTCACCCCATGAATGAGGAAGTCGTGATGTTCGCCACACCATCGATCGACGCTGAACCACCGCTGCTCGAGGTCGAGGCGCTGAGCAAGCGGTTCGTGCTCCACGCCCGCGACGGCCTGGCCCTCGAGGTGATGCGCGAGCTTTCATTCAGCCTGCGCCGTGCCGAGTGCCTGGTGCTCGACGGCCCCAGCGGGATCGGCAAGAGCACCCTGCTCAAGCTGATCCACGGCGACTATCTCGCCAGTGGGGGGCGGATCAGGCTCAATTTCGCCGACGGACCGCTCGAGCTCACCGAGCTGCCGGCCAGTGCCTGGCATCGGCTGCGGGCGCGCACGATCGGCTACGTCAGCCAGTTTCTGCGCGTGGTGCCGCGGGTGCCGGCGGAGGAGGTGGTCATCGAGCCGCTGCTCGCCCGCGGTGTCGACGAGCGCACCGCGCGCGACCGGGCACGTGAAATGCTCGCTCGGCTCAACCTGCCCGAAAGGTTGTGGCGGCTGCCTCCCGGTACCTTTTCCGGTGGCGAGCAGCAGCGGGTCAACCTCGCCCGCGCCTTCGTCGTCGACTATCCGATCCTGCTGCTCGACGAGCCGACCGCCTCGCTGGACGGCGCCAATCGCGAAGTGGTGATCGAGCTGATCGACCGTGCCCGCCGTCGCGGAGCCGGAATGATCGGGATCTTCCACGATCCCGATGTACGCGAGCGGGTGGCGGATCGCCGCCTGGCTCTGGAAGGGCACCTGCTCGGCGCCCGAGAGGGGATACGTCGATGAGCGAGACGATTTTAAGCAATGCCCGGCTGGTGCTCGACGACGAGGTGGTGCTCGGCAGCCTGCTGATCAGAGACGCCGCGATCGGGGGCATCAGCCTCGGTGCAAGCCGTGCGCCAGGGGCGATCGACTGCGACGGTGATCTACTGCTGCCCGGGCTGGTCGAGCTGCACACCGACAACATGGAGCGCTACTTCCAGCCCCGGCCCAAGGTCGCGTGGCCCGGGCGCCAGGCCGCCGTGGCCCATGACGCTCAGATTGCCGCCAGCGGCATCACTACGGTGTTCGATGCGGTAACGATCGGCGATCACGGCGTCGATGGCGTACGCGGTGACGGCGTCGGGGCGATGGTCGAGGCGCTCGAGGCGCTGGTCGAGCGCGGCCTCGCCCGGGTAGATCATCGCCTGCATCTGCGCTGCGAGGTGAGTGCGCCGAATGCGCTGGCACGCTTCGAAGCGCTCTCGGCGCGGTCGCGGGTAGGGCTGGTTTCGCTGATGGACCACGCCCCCGGCCAGCGCCAGTTCGTCTCGCTCGACGCCTATCGCACCTACTATCAGGGCAAGCTCGGCCTCACGCCGAAGGCGCTGGAGGCGCTGATCGAGACACAGCTGGGCAATAGCCAGCGCTATGCAGCGGCCCATCGTACGTTGATCGCCGAACATTGCCGCCGCGTGGGCCTGACGCTTGCGAGCCATGATGACGCCACCGTCGAGCACGTCGACGAGGGGCTTGCGCTGGGCGTTGGGATTTGCGAGTTCCCGACTACCCGGGAGGCCGCCGAGGCCGCGCACCGCGCCGGGCTGGCAGTGGTGATGGGGGCGCCCAACGTGGTGCGTGGGGGCTCCCACTCCGGCAACATCGGTGCCAGCGAGCTGGCCGCGGCTGGGCACCTCGATGTGCTCTCCTCGGACTACTATCCCGCCTCGCTGCTCGACGCGCTGTTCGGCATCGTCGACGCGGGGATCGGCTTCGATCTGCCCCGCGCGCTGGCGCTGGGCAGCGCCGCGCCGGCCCGGGCGGTCGGCCTCGACGATCGAGGGCGGCTCGCCGAGGGGCTGCGCGCCGACCTGCTGCGGGTACGCTTGATCGATGGGCATCCGGCGATCCAGCGGGTCTGGTGCCAAGGGCGGCAGGTGCACTGATGCCGCCCCTTTCCCCTTTGATCTATCTGGTCGGTCCCAGCGGCGCCGGCAAGGATCGGTTGCTCGACGGCGTGCGCCAGCGGCGCCCCGAACTGCTCGTAGCCCATCGCTACGTCACCCGGCAAAGCGGGCAGAGCGAACGCGCCATCGCGCTCGATGAGGCCGAGTTCGCGCACCGCGCGAGGCTTGGCCTGTTCTGCCTCGGCTGGTGCGCTCATGGGCTGCGCTACGCGCTTGGTGTCGAAGTCGAGCAGTGGCTGGCGCGCGATGCCCCGGTCGTGGTCAACGGCAGCCGCCGGGTTTTGACTGATGCGCGCGCGCGTTTCGGCACCCGGCTCAAGGTGATCGTGGTCGAGGCATCCAGCGAGCACCGCCGCGCCCGGCTGCTCGCTCGTGGTCGTGAATCGGCGCAGGCGATCGAAGCCCGGCTCGCGGTGGCTCCGGCCTGGATCGACGATGCCATTCAGGTTGGCAACGATGGGAGTCTCGAACAGGGAGTCGACGCGCTCGAACGGGCGCTCGAGCGGCTCGGCGCGCTCGGGCCCGCGCACGGGTTCGAGCGTAGCGGAGGAGGGCCGGGCGATGCTTTTTCGCTGTAGTGGCAGCGGTGACGTCGCCGGCGTGCCTGTATTCGGCTGCAACTGTCCCGCTTGCGCCCGCGCTCGTCGCGACCCGCGCCATTGCCGCGGTCCCGCCAGCGCCGAGATCGATAGCGACCATGGCCGCTATCTGATCGACGCCGGCCGTCACGACCTGATCCAATCCTGCGAGCAGCGTCGCCCCCGCGCGATCCTGCTCACCCACTACCACGCCGATCACGTCCAGGGCCTGCTAACGCTGCGCTGGGGCGTGGGCGAGTCTATCCCGGTATTCGGCCCGCGCGATGAGCGCGGTTTCGATGACCTTTACAAGCACCCCGGCATCCTCGATTTCCGCCCGCCGCTGCGCGCCTTCGAGCCCTGCGATATCGGCGGGCTCACCGTCATGCCGGTGCCCCTGGCGCACAGCCGTCCGACCTTCGGCTACTGTCTGCAAGGTGTCCGGCGGCGGGTCGCCTATCTCACCGATACCGTGGGCCTACCGGCGGAGACCGAGCGCTTCCTGCGTGCCTTCCGCCCCGACCTTGCGCTGATCGATGCCACCTACCTCGATGGCCAGGACGCAGGCTCCAACCACAATCACCTCGGCCAGGCCCTGGCGCTGCTCGCTGCGATCGGCACCAGGCAAGGCGTATTGACCCACCTCGGCCATCGGCTCGATTGCGCCGCGCTCGAGGGCAGGCTCGAGCTGCCACAGGGGCGCTGGCTGGCGGAGGATGGCCAGACGTGGGAAATCTAGCCTGGGGCATATGGCGAAAGATATGTGGCGATGCTGGTATCTACAGGGCGTAGTCCGGCGCCGATCTCGCCAGCCGACGCTTGATGCTCTCGAGATGCAGCCTCGCGCTCTCCGGGTCGCCTTCGCGCATCTGCTCGTAGCAGCGCTGGGCGATCTCGTCCGGCACCCTGATCAGCGCCCGGCCGCTGGTCATCGCCTTCAACTGCACCTCCGCCGCGCGCTCCAGGTAGTAAAGATCGTCCCACGCCTCGGCGATGTTGGGCGCGGTCACCATCACCCCGTGGTTGCGCAGGAACAGCACGTCGGCGTCGCCGAGCGCCCGGGCGATGCGGTCCCCCTCGCTCGAATCCAGCGCCAGGCCGTTGAAGTGATCGTCGACCGCGGTGCGGCCGTAGAACTTCAGCGCGGTCTGGCCGGCCCATTGCAAAGGCTCCCCCTCGGTCATGCACAGCGCGGTCGCGTTCGGCATATGGGTGTGGAAGGCCACCTTGGCCCGCGGGTTGAGCGCATGCAGGCGGGCATGGATGAAGAACGCGGTGGCCTCCGGGCGGCCTTCGCCCGCCACCACCCGGCCATCGAAATCGCAGATCAGCAGGTCCGAGGCGCGAATCTCATCGAACGACATCCCATATGGATTGACCAGGAACAGATCATCGTGGCCCGGCACCACCGCGGAGAAGTGGTTGCAGATACCCTCTTCGAGGCCAAGGTGGGCGGCCATGCGGAAGCAGGCGGCGAGGTCGATGCGGGCCTTGAGGATCTCGGGCGCATCGAGCGCCTGCCTCGGGGAGTGATCGACGGTGGCTGGGGTGAAGGCGTGTGCCATGGCGGTGGCTCCTTGTTATTGGCGGTGTGAGCGATCGGTCGTGCGTCGGGGCACGTGCAGGCCAGCATGCCTGCGTTCCGGCACGTTGTGTAGCGCCGCCGGCGCCTGCCGCGCCCCCAGGTTCGACCCGCGGACCGAGACCGGCGACAAGGGAAATTCAGCCAAGGCCGCTGAGCGCTGCGTTACTCTGGGCGCCCTCTCAATTCGTCCCGGTTCGATGCTGAACTCGGGCTACGGTATGGAAGCCACCTCGATGCGCTCGATTCGCCTGCTCCCCATTCTGGCCTCGCTTTGCGCAGCCTGCCTGCTGGTGCCCGCCCATGCCGAGGTGGCGCCGACCCCCGCCGCCGCGATCGAGGCGCTGTTCAACGGGCGCGCCAGCGAGCCGCAGCGCTATGCCAGTGCCTTTCGCGAGCAGGTTTCACCGCAGCAGGTCGCCGAAATCGTCGCGGGGATGGAGCGCCGGCTTGGCGGACTCAAGAGCATCGATACCCGACGCAGCGGCGCGCTGCTGCACTTCGAGCGCGGCCGCGTACCCGCGCGTATCGCCCTCGACGCCGAAGGCAGGATCAGCCAGCTATGGTTCGGCGTCGCTGAGCTCGATGACGATATCGATACCTTGGCCGGCCTGATCCAGGCGCTGCCCGGCGACACCGCGCTGCTGGTGGTTGCCGATGGCGAGCCTTTGGTGTCCCACAACGCGCAGGCACCGCTGGCGGTCGGCTCCGCCGCCAAGCTCTCGGTGCTGCGCGCCTTGGCGCTCGCGATCGAAGAGCAGCGCCTGGCCTGGGACCAGGTCGTCACCCTCGATCCAGGCTGGCGATCGCTGCCCAGCGGCCAGCTGCAGGAGTGGCCGGCTGGCACCCCGGTGACTGTGGCGACGCTTGCCCATCTGATGATCGCGATCAGCGACAACACCGCCACCGACGCGCTGATCCATCTCGTCGGCCGCGACGCCGTCGAAGCGATCTCCCCGCGCAACGTCCCTTTCCTCACCACCCGCGAGCTGTTCAGCCTCAAGGCCGATGACGCCGCGGGGCTGCGCGAACGGTGGCGCGAGGGCGACATCGACGCACGCCGCGAGATCCTGGCGAGTCTGCGCGATGCGCCGCTGCCCGCGGTCGATTCACTCAGCCCTGATGTCACTCACGAGATCGAGTGGTTCATCAGCGCCGAGGAGCTATGCGAACTGCTCGATGCCACGCACGGCTCGCCGAGCCTATCGATCAACCCCGGCCTCGCCGACCCCGCCCAATGGCAGCAGGTCGCCTACAAAGGCGGGTCGGAGCCGGGCGTGCTGAACCTCTCCACCCGCCTGGTCGCTGCCGATGGCCGAAGCCACTGCGTCATCGCCAGCTGGAACGATGACGCAGCGCTCGATCAGCAGGCGCTGTTCGATCCCTACCGCGGCATCATCGAGCGGTTGAAAGGTGAGTTGAAGTGATCAAGGAGATGCCTGCGGGTGCGGCACACCCAGGCCGATCAGCTGAATGTCGTGCCACCGGCCGCTGTGCGCACGGGGTGATGCGATCGGCTCGTGAGGCTGCGATGAGTCGGCAGGCCGGCACGGGCTAGCTCGCATGCTTGTCGATGGTGCCGATGGCGTGACGCAGGCATCCGGCGAATCCGTCGGCGATGCGCGACTTGAGCCTTGCGCTGGTCGCCACTCGGGGCTGCGCGCTCCAGGCGATCTTGAACTTCTTTGAAGACTGCAGCGCATCGACCAGCGCCTGGTCCTCGCTGCACGTCAGCGCGGAGAACCCGCCCACCGCTGCGTACGCTCGGGCATCGATACCGAAGTTGGCGCCATGGACGTGGCGGTGCCCTTCGCGATCCTGGTAGTTGTGCTCGAAGTCCGCGCGCAGGGCGTCGGCCCACTCGCCACAGATCGACCAATCCTCGATCGAGATGGTGCCGCACACCGCGTCGGCTTTGAGCGATAGCTGGTCGACCAGCCAGCGCTCGGAGACGCGGGTGTCCGCGTCGGTGAAGGCCAGCCAGCGGGCGCCGAGGGCGAGCAGGTGGTTGGCACCCGCGGCGCGCGCGGCGCCGACGTTGCAGGCGTCGATGCTCAGGCATTCGACGGGATGGCGCGCCGCGACCAACGGCGTGCGGTCGCGGCAATGATCGAGGACGACGACGATGGTCACGGGCTCACCTCCGAGCCCTGGGTGGCGCGCGGCGGCAAGCGCCGATAGCAGGCAAGCGTCGAGCCAGTCCTGCTCATCGTTGGCGGGAATGCAGATACCGATCATCGCATACTCCTTATGCGTTTCCGGGCGATCAGAGAGAGGCCGACCTCTGCCACACGCCCAGTTGGAAATCCGTTTCGATATGGTGGATCGTCGCCGACAGCGCCTTGGCTCGATCGAACCTGCGGTACATCGACTCGACGTCGTGACGTCGGTCGTCGAATGGATGGCGCCAATGGCAGAGCACCAGGTCGCCCGCGGGGTTCAGCGAGTCCACGCAGTGCGAGATGAAGCACGCCAGATCGGCATCATCGAGGTAATAGGCCAGCTCGCTGACCAGGATCAGGTCGAACTGTGCCGCTCCCGGCGCCGGCCACTGCTCCGGTAGATGCAGCCGTTCGACCTGGACATGGGGGGATGTCGCCAGGGTCTCGCGTGCGATCGCTACGGCCTCGGCGGAGAAATCGGCCGCGAGCAGGGTGTCGCAGCGCTGTGCCAGCTGCCGGGTCATTGCGCCGTTGCCGCAGCCGGGCTCGAAGGCGTGGCGATAGCGCTCACGGGGCAGCGCGGCGAGCACCAGCGCGCGCTTGCGCCGCTCGTACCAGGAGGCCTCGACCTGCCAGGGGTCGGCGTCATCGCGGTAGAGGCGATCGAAGTGCTCGATTCGCTCGCTCATCTGAACAGCACCTCGAAGTCGCGCAGCAGCCGAGCGAGTACGTTAGGCGGAAGGATCGGCGCTTGCCCGGTCGAGTCGTCGGGCTGCAGCTGGCTGGTAAAGAGGGCGACGGCCTGGCGCTTGCGCTCGAGCTGCTCCTCGCTCAGGTCGATCGCGCATGCCCGCGCCCAGGGCACGCGGGGGTCGTCGACGCTGGCCCAATGCCAGGTCCAGATCGGTACCTCGTAGAGCGTGCAGCCTTGCGCCTCGCAGACCGCCGCAACGGCATCGCCGGTGGCCTCGTGGTCGGGGTGCCCATCCTTGCGCCAGGTGGTGAACACCACGTCGCCAGGTTGCAGGTGAGCGCGCAATCGGTCGCGCAGTTCATCCGCCTGGGCGGTGACCTCGCCGTCGTCGAGCCCCAGGCGGTGCACCTCGGCGTCGACGCCGAGCGCCAGCAGCGCCCGGCGGGTCTCCTCGCGTCGCGCCTCACGCAGCGCGGGCGGCGACCAGCGTGTCGAGCCCGGGTGGCTCGCCCCGCCATCGGTGACAGCGACCAGCGAGATGTCTCGCCCTAGCCGAGCCAGCTGGATCAGCATGCCGGCGAACCCGAGCACCTCGTCGTCCGGGTGTGGCGCGACCACGACCGCACGCTGCCCAGGAGCGACCAGCGAGGAGAGCCGTTCGCGCGGCAGTGCGGCCAGCGCCGGCCATGCCTGCCAGTCGCGCTCTGGCGTGCCGAGCCCGATGATTGCGCGATCGTTCACAGTGTCCATTGTGGCTCCTCTAGCGTGGCGACTCGCTGGCCATGCGCGGCCTGGTCGCGTTCGGCGTGGCTCTGGCGGATGAATACCGGCAGGTCGGCCATCAGTCGGGCGAAACCTGCATCACGGCAAAGCGGCGCGGCGCCGAGCGCTCGTGATGCCCGAACCAGGATCTCCTCGGCAGCGCCCTCCACCGCGAGCCTGGCGCGAGCGACCTCGAGCGCGCAGCCATCGGCGGGCGAGGCGTCTATCGCCTTGGCCGCATCGATGAGCATCGCGCGTGCCTGGCTCAGTGCGACGTCCATGGCGCCCAGGTGCGCAAGCCGGTGAGGGTCTGCCTTGCCTGCAAGCGCGCCGCGGGTGAAGTCGACGATTCTCGCTGTCGCGCCGTACCAGCAGGCAGCGACGCCCGCCGCGCCGTGAAGGAAGCCCGAACGCTCGACGTAGCCGCCGGGGGCGCCGACCAACCGGCCCTCTGCGTGGGAGAAGAGCACGTCGACGCTGGCGGCGCTTTGCATCCCGACCGCCGCCCAGCCACGGTCGGTCACGGTGATGCCGGGCTGGTCGAGTGCTACTGCCACCAGCCAGGAGCGATTGTCCGCAGTGCGTGCACTGACCAGCGCATGAGTGAGGGTCGCGGCGCCGGAGCACCACGCCTTGCTGCCATCGAGCGATACGCAATCGGCGCTGGTACCGGTGGACACCATCAGGTCGTGCCCGGGTGCCTGTGCGCACCACACGCCCCAGCGTGAGTGGCGTGGCAGTTCGTTCGAGCCGAGCTCGGCGTGAATCGCCAGCGCATCCTCATGCGCCTCGAACAGCTTGACCAGCCCCAGATCGCAGGCCGCGACCTGGGCCAGCGCACGCCAGCGCGCCAGGGTCGCGCCGCCGCCGGGCAGCGGCAGGCGATCGAGTCCCTCGCTGACCAGTCGTTGCAGCCAGCGGTTTGGATCAGGCGCGGCCTGCGCTTCGCCGAGCAGTGTGGCGAGTCGCTGCTCGGACGGCGTCGGTATGGGTGGCGTCACTTCCTTGTCGCGGATGTCCATCGATGCCCCTTCCGTAGGAGTGCTGTAAAGAGTCTAGGCGTGGTTTGCCGGGGCTGCGAGGGACATGCGCGGCGCAATCGTGGGGACGGGCCTCGGCGACGCGGCCGTGGTTCGACTCGGGCTTCCACGGCGTCTCGCGAGCTGGCCGGGTCGGCGAAGGCCCGGCTTTCCATGAACCCCCTCCGAGTTCTCCTCGACAGGGGGATGATCAGGGGGGAGATTGGGCGGTCGTCATATCGTTCTTCCTCAACTTTCAGGCAGAAGCATTTTGAGCTTCAGTCTGGATAGGCGTCACGGAGAACCCGAGCTGCTTGGCGAGTCGACGCATGGAACGTTGTTTGGTTTCCAGCGCCTGTGCCTCGTAGTACTGGAGTCCGTGTTCGACATAGTCCAATCCTTTGACCATGACGCGCCAGAACAGCGCCGCGAGTTTGCGCGCCAGGGCGATATTGGCGATCAATCCACCTCGGCGACCCGCCATCCGACGGTAAAAACCGCCCAGCGCAATGTGTTTGCTGCGAGCGAGGCTGCGGGCCATGACGCAAAACAGGCGCCCAGCACGATTACGCCTGCGCTTGGCCGAGCGTTGGCGCTTACCGCTCTGATGACTCCCGGGGGCCAGCCCGGCCCAAGCGGTGAAGTGTTTCTCGGTCGGCCACTGGGTCAGGTCGGTTCCCACTTCACCTATGAGTTGCAGGACGCTGTAGTCCGTATGGGCGGGAAGCACGGTGAGATCATTGCCTCCACACAGAGCCACCAGCATCGGATGCAGGTCATCGATCTGGGGTGCATTGGCACCGCCTCGCTTGTGCGCCTTGGACGGCGGCGACGTCGGAGGATCGACGTCGATCGAACGGAGCACCGCTTCGATCTGTTGGTCGCAAGCCCTGATCAAACGCTGGTAGTGCTCCCAGCTTTCCAGCGCCTGGCGCAACGCGAACAGATGCTCCTCGGCCCAGGTCCCTTGCAGAGAGGCTTTGATCCGTTCGGCCTTCTGCTGGCGGATCTGCACGTCGCACAAAGCCAGCAGTCGCTCAGGATCGCGTTCACCCTCGAGCATCGACCGGATCACCGCCATGCCGCTGCGGCCCACCAGGTTGCTGATGACATCGTGCAATTTGATGTTCATCCGCTCCAAGGCCTTCTGCAGATGCTGCACATGCCCTGCGGCCAGCGTGATGTGGTCCTGACGCAATCGCAGGTAATCCTGCAAGCGCCGGATCTCGGCTGGGGGCACGAAGCCTGCCCGCAAGAGTCCGTGCGCGTGCAACGTCGCTCCCCACTGGCAATCCTTCATATCCGTCTTGCGACCCGGCAGATTGCGGGTGTGCTTACCGTTGACCATCAGCACCTGTAGCTTCGCGGCTTCCAGCACGCTGTACAGAGGCAGCCAGTAGATCCCCGTGGCCTCCATGGCCACCGACTTCACCTTCTGCGACAACAGCCAGTCACGTAGCTCATGCAGCTGTGCCGTGAACGTGCCGAAGACCTTCGGCTCCCCCCCGGCAATCGACACATACATCTGCTCGCTGCCGACATCCACGAAGGCTGCCAATGGATCCAATACCGGTAAGTGGGCCATCTCATAGCTCCTGGGAACGGGTCGATGGAGAAAGGGTTACCGCAAGCCCGGTCGTGTTCTGGGAAGACAAATCTTTCCAACGGGAAGCCAGGCTCACCATAATGCGCAGCAGCCCACGACCAGAGCCATTCTCACCACCGGGCACCCGGCACCAAAAGACATGCGGCCACGCTGCTTGCGGCAACACAGCCATGCTACTCGGGTTCAAGGTCCATGCGCAGTGCCATCGCGATGGCACAGGAGGCTCACCACGAACGGCAGAGGGCGGGCTCGCCCGTATCTCCCAGCCGATCGTTCCGAGTGGATCGAGTGACGTCGAAGGATCGAGCGGCGGCGACGCGGCCGTGGTTCGACTCGGGCTTCCACGGCGTCTCGCGAGCTGGCCGGGTCGGCGAAGGCCCGGCTCACCACGAACGGCAGAGGTGGGCTCGCCCGTATCTCCCAGCCGATCGTTCCGAGTGGATCGAGTGACGTCGAAGGATCGAGCAGTGGAGGCGGTGATCGACGTTCCCCGTGGTCAGGATTTCGATGAGGCGTAGGCCGGTGTCCGGCTGGGCTTGCGCTCACGCAGGCCTTCGCGCTCCGCTGCCAGCGCCGCCCTGGAGCTGCGCTTGAGTTCGCCCTCGTCGAGCTCGATGTAGCAGGTCAGCACCGCGGCGATCAGATAGAGCACGGTATAGGTCCAGATCACCCCGGCTGGGCCGCCGTACGGCAGGACCATTAGTGCGATCGCCGGGCCGAAGAAGTTGGAAAGCCCGGCGGCGAGGTTGTGCGCCGAGATCGCCGCGCCCTTGTGCTCGGGCGCAAGCGACGGGAACAGCGCCGACATCGGCACGAAGGCGGCGATCGAGGTGCCGAGCATGATCGCGGCGACCAGCGCGATGCCGAAGTTGTGGCCGAAGTAGAGCGGCAGGTAGTAGAACGCCAGGCACGAGATCGCGCAGCCGACCGCGCCGAACCAGCGTACCAGCCGCAGCCAGCCGATCTTGTCACCGACCACGCCCCAGAGCACGTTGGTGAAGATGGTGGTGATGAACACCGCGCCCCATATCCGCAGCCATTCGGACATCGAGAAGCCCAGCTGATGGGTGAAGAATACGGGCATGAAGACGACGAAGCCGAACAGCGCCAGTTGGTTGATCGAGCGCACCACGCAGGCGATGGCGACATTGCGGTTCTCGGCGAGGATCGTCACCCCACGGGCGAGCTCGCGAATCTTCTCCTGGCGCGAGCTGACGGCGCGCTTGGTCGAGCTCGCCTTGTCCTTGATCAGGAACAGGCCCATGAAGCCCGCCACCGCGACCCAGGCGGTCGCCATCCACAGCGTACCGGCGAAGCCGAGCACCGGGATGGTGAAGCTCGGCAGGTAGGTGCCGATGAAGCCGACGCCGACCGAGTACATCGCCCAGAACCAGCCCATCGCCGAGGCCAGACGGTGGGAGGGCGCGACCTGGGCGATCCAGACGATGAACGAGTAGATGAACAGCGGATAGCCGATGCCCCTGATCCCGTAGAGCAGGGTGATCATCGCCAGGTTCTCCTGTTCGATGCCGAAAATCATGAACAGTACGTGGAAGGCGAGCCAGATCACCGCGCCCCATTTCATCGCGTTGCGGGGGCCGATCATCTCGGCGAAGACCCCTGAGAACCACGAGGCGATGGCGACGATCAGCCCGTAGACGGTAAAGACCATCGCTGCGTCGCCCTGGCTGAAACCGATTTCAATCAGATACGAAGAAAGAAACGCCTGCTCGATACCGTCGCCGGTCATGAAGATGGCGATGGCGAGGTAGCCCCACATCAGGATGATCGGCAGGCCGAGAAACTGCTTTCCTGACGAAGATGACTGCTTGGTCGTCATGAAACGGATCCTTTTCTTAGGCGCGATTCACAGGCGCGAGAGCGTACGCGAGCGAGAGGGGGCGTCTCGCCCCGGATCTCCCTCGTCGGTGGTTCGCCCCTGGCAGGGCGCGCGCTGGTGAATCGAGAATCAATGGTTATCGTTTTTGTCTTAAATCAGAACTAAAAATTATGGCATAGCGAAATTGAAGACACAAACTCGAACAATCCGCAATCAGGCCAAAGCGCGGGTGTCGATCGCGGGCACCGCGGGGGAGTCATGTTTCCCATCTCACCTTGGGTAGCGAGAATCCGGCTAGGGCGCCACGGTGACTTCGCTTCTGCCGCTGTCGATCAGCGCCTGGCGGACGAAGCCGGTGCGCTTCATCTCCTCGACGAAGGCGTGCACGTACTCGGCGGCCTCGGTGTTCGCCTTGGGGACGCCGACGGCCTGGCGGATCGCGGTGAAGCGGCCGTCGAGCACGCGTAGCCCAGGATGCTTCGAGGCGGCTTTTTCGAGCGGCTGGCGCACGCCCGCGGCTGCATCGCCAAGGCCTTTGACGAAGGCGTCGACCGCGGCCTGGGAGCTGGCCTCGCGCAGCAGTTCGGCATGCTCGAGGGTGCGGGAAAGGTAGAGGTCATAGGCGGCGCCTCGACCGACCACGATGCGGTTGCCGGGGCGATCGAGCTGCTCGACCGCGGTGAAGGGGCCATCGTCGCGGACGAGATAGGTCCCCTCGATCAGCGCGTAGGGTTCGCTGAAGGCGATCTTCTCCGCGCGCACCGGTTCGATGGCGAGGAAGGCGAGGGTCCACTGCTGCTGATCGGTCGCGCCGAATACCTGTCCGGCGGTATCGAACACCCGCGTCACCAGGGCGACGCCCAAGCGCTCGGCGAGCGCGCGGGCGAGGGCGACCGACACGCCCTGGGGAGTACCGTCGTCGGCATGGGGGAAGGCGAGTACCGGGTTGCCGAAGTTGATCGCGGCGACCAGCCTGCCCTCGGGCGCGAGCTGGTCGAGTACGGCGGTCGGGGCGGATGAGGTCATGTCGAACTCCGGCTCGGGGATGAACCCCGATCCTAGGTCGCCGCGGGCATCGCCGACATCATCCGAAAGGCGAAAGAGGCACTTTGGTTGGCAAGTCTGGGTTGGCAGGTCGGGTTTGGCGGGCCCGCGCTCAGGTTTCAAGCTCGGCGACGATACGCCGGAAGCTGTCGAAGCGGCTGGCCTGGATCTCGTCGCGTTCGACCGCTTCGAGCAGCGCGCAGCCGGGTTCGGACAGATGGCGGCAGTTGCGGAAGCGGCAGCGGCCGAGAAAGGGGTGGAACTCGATGAAGCCTTCGGCGATCGCCTGTTCGTCGAGATGGCCGAGGCCGAACTCGCGGATGCCGGGGGAGTCGATCAGTTCGCCACCGGCGGGAAAGTGATAGAGCCGCGCGGTGGTGGTGGTGTGGGTACCCTTGCGCGACTCCTCGGAGAGCGCTCCGACCTTGAGCGCTTCATTGGGCAACAGGGTCTGGATCAGCGACGACTTGCCGACCCCGGACTGGCCGACGAACACCGAGGTGTGGTCGGTCAGCGCCGTGCGCAGCGCCTCGAGGCCGTGGTGATCATTCACCGAGGCTTCGACCACTTCGTAGCCGAGACGCTGGTAGCGGGTGAGCAACTCGCGCAGCGGCCCGCCCTCGCTGGGCAGCAGGTCGACCTTGTTGAGTACCAGCGCAGGGGTGATCCCGGTGGTCTCGGCGGCGACCAGGTAACGGTCGATCAGGTTGGGGTGCGGCTCGGGCTCGGCGGCGAACACGATCATGATCCGGTCGAGGTTGGCCGCCACCGGCTTGAGCTGCCCCTGGGCGTTGGGTCGCTCGAGGGTCGAGTCGCGCGGCAGCCGCGCGACCACCACACCGCTTGCATCGCTCGCCTCGCGCCAGCTGACCCGATCGCCGGTGACCAGGCTCTCGAGGTTGGCGCGCAGATGACAGCGATGGGAGACGCCGTCCTCGCCTTCGACCTCGAGGGTGCGCCCGAAGTGGGCGATCACCCGGCCCGGCTGCTCGGGGCCGTACTCGCCGGCCTCGAGCAGCTTGGCGTCGTGCACGTCGCGGGCACTGGCGCGCTGGTTGCGCTCCGCCTGGATCTTGTCGATGCGCCAGCGCTGCTGTCGTGAGAGTTTGCGTCCGCTCATCGTTCCTCGAGGGCTTGATCAGTGCACCGGGAAAGCCGGCTTGACGTGCCATTCTACAGGTTTAGTCTTGATCGGTTGCCGCCCAGTCGGGCCTTTTACAATTCTTTTTCCAGTTCATCATTTCAGTGGAGCAAACCGCTCATGACCCAAACAGTGGGCAGTATCGACCCGGCCAGCGACCGGCTCGTATGGATCGATCTCGAGATGACCGGGCTCGATCCGAGCTACGAGCGCATCATCGAGGTGGCGACCATCGTCACCGATGGCAACCTCAATGTGATCGAGGAGGGGCCGGTGATCGCGGTCCACCAGGATGATGCGGTGCTCGACGCTATGGACGAGTGGAACACCCGCACCCACGGCAAGTCCGGGCTGATCGCTCGGGTGCGCGAGAGCCGTATCGATACCTTGGAAGCCGAGCGGCTGACGCTCGAGTTTCTCTCCCGCCACGTCGCGCCGGGCGTTTCGCCGATGTGTGGCAACAGCGTCCACCAGGACCGCCGCTTCCTGGTCAGCGAGATGCCGGGCCTCGCCGGGTTCTTCCACTATCGCAACCTCGATGTCTCGACCCTCAAGGAACTCGCACGGCGCTGGAAGCCGTCGATCCTCGCCGGACTGACCAAGCGCGGCAGCCACCAGGCGCTCGACGATATCCGTGAGTCGATCGAGGAAATGGCCTATTACCGCGAGCACCTGCTCGCGCTGTGAAGCGATCGCTCAGCGTCGGTAGTCGTCCAGCAGCGCGGGTTGATCGGGCGGGTAGGGGTAAGGCGGTGGGCGATAGGGCGAGATCACGGCGGGGCCGTCGCCGCGATAGCTGCCGACCCCGAGCGACAGCCTGCTGCTGCCGCGATCGACGTCCACTCGTGTGCTTCCGAACTGCCCGCTGCCGCCGCGCGATCCCGAACTGACACCGGCGGCCACGCTGCCGTGCACCCGCACACTCGAGCGTGGCGCGGAGCTTACCATCGGTGCATCGTCCGTCACCGCTGGCGAGGCGCCGGCGGAGCGCGCCTCGTCGGCGAAGTTCGGTCCGGGCACGCTGAGGTCGAGCGGGGCGGCGAGCACGCCGAGCGGCGTCAGCGAGAGCCAGGCCACCAGCGCGGCGCGAAGGGCCGGATTCATGGCTCGAGCAGCGCTTCTCGCAGCGCGTTCCAGCTTGCCTCGTCCGGGGCGCAGATCAGCCCGCCGCCGGTCGCGCTGGGCAGGTAGGGCGTGCCATCGAACTGGGCGGAGTAGCCACCGGCCTCGCGGTGCAAGAGCCAGCCCGCCGCATGGTCCCAAGGCATCAGCTTGTTGTAGAACAGCGCGTGGCTATGGCCTTCGGCGACCAGCCGGTAGTCGTGGGCCGCACAGCGCAGCATGCTGACCGCGCCGAGGCGCGAAAGGCGGGAATTGACCCGGCTGCGCAGCGGCTCCTCCAGGTACCCGCTGGAGACGTGCGCCTCCATCTCGCTGAGCCCTACCGGCGCCGCCACCCGCAGCGGATGGCGCTGGCCGTCGCCTCCCTCCCGCCAGGCGCCGCCGTCGCGCAGCGCGCAGTAGCGTTGCTCGGTGATCGGATCGAGGATCACCCCAGCGACCACCTCACCGCGCGCGATCACCGCCGCCATCACCCCGAAAAGCGGTGTGCCAGAGGCATAGTTGCGGGTGCCGTCGATCGGGTCGAGAACGATGGCAAGCTCGGCGCTCCCGAGCGCCTCCAGCCCGGTATGGCCTTGCGCCACCGCCTCCTCGCCGATCACCTTCGCACTGGGGAAGGCCTGCGCCAGCGCGCTGGTGATCCAGCGCTCGGCGGCCTCGTCCGCCTCGGTGACCAGGTCGAAAGGCCCGCTCTTTTGCTGGACCTGCGCCGCCGACAGGCGGCCGAAGCGAGGCAAGATCTCCAAACGCGCGGCCTGGAGGAGAATTTCGCCCAGGTGTCCAAGCTTTTGATCGTCGAACGACATGACGGCCTCCATCGAGAGTGTCAGCGCCAGCATAGCACTCTCGCTGACATGCTCTTGAGCGATGGACCGGGCCGATTCGTTTTCGCTCGCCTTACCACATTGAGATGAGCCGGCTAATGCACAAAGTTGATGCATGAAGCGGAAAAAAAAGCCCGTTTCGGGCTTTCCGTGCGCTGACTTGGTGCTAGGAATTTTTTTCCTGGTAATCGTCGAATTTATATCGTTTTGAGCGAATCGGAGCTGCATCTCTAATAGCGATTATTCCACTTCAACAAAAGACCGCCTCCTATGGGAAAAATCGGTTTCCGCATTCAACAGCATCCTGGCCGATCCATCGATGCCGAGACGCTGGTGCAGTACAGCACTGTGGGCAGTGCGCAGATCAGTGACTGCATGGGGCGCCTCTATGGTGCGGTCGGTCTCAAGCCGTTCCACCGCCCCGGCAGTGCGCGTCTGGTGGGAACAGCCGTCACCGTCAAAGTGCGTCCTGGAGACAACTTGATGATTCACAAAGCGATCGCTCTGGCAGGGGCGGGCGACGTCATCGTGGTGGACGGTGGGGGGGAGCAGACCAACGCATTGGTCGGGGAGCTGATGTACATGCAGGCGCTCGGTCGCGGCATTGCCGGTTTCGTGATCGATGGCGCCATCCGCGACGCCGACACCTTCTTCCAGAACGACTTTCCTTGCTTTGGCCGCGGTATCTCGCATCGTGGGCCCTACAAGGAGGGGCCTGGAGAAATAAATGTGCCCGTGTGCATAGGCGGTCAGGTCGTCAACGCTGGCGATGTCGTCGTGGGCGATGCCGATGGCGTCGTGTTCATCGCTGCCGCCGATGCGCAGCATGTGCTAGCGCAGGCTCTGAAGAAAGAGTCCGTCGAAGTCGAGACCAAGAAGAAGATCCTCAGCGGTGGCAGCAACGACAAACCCTGGATCGACGCGGTCATCGCGCAAAAAGGGGAAGCGCTCTAATGGATGTCATCGCTGACCGGATCAAACGCATCAAACCCTCGCCCAGCGGCGCTGCTCGCACGATCATTGCGAAATTGCGCGAGGAGGGGCGCGTCGTCATCGACCTGACCGTGGGTGAGCCCGATTTCCCTACGCCATCCCACATTCTCCAGGCGGCAGCGGCCGCTGCGAATCGCGGCGAGACTCGTTATACCCACGTGCAGGGTATGCCCACCTTGCGGGAGGCCATCCGCGAGCAGTTCCTCAACGACTTCGGCCTGGACTATCCGGTGGCCGATATCATCGTTTCCACCGGTGCCAAGCAGGTGATCTTCAATGGCTTGGCCGCCACTGTGAACGATGGCGATGAGGTCATCATCCCAGCCCCCTATTGGGTGTCGTATCCGGACATGGTGTTGCTCAACGGAGGCAAACCGGTACCCGTGTCAGCCTATCCGGAAACGCACTACAAGTTGACGCCTGGAGCGCTCGAACGGGCCATTACATCGCGCACGAAATGGCTCTTGCTCAATTCGCCGTGCAACCCGACCGGTGCCTTGTATAGCCGGGCCGAACTGGCTGCATTGATGAATGTGCTCAGACGCCATCCCCATGTATGGCTGATGACAGATGATATCTATGCCCATCTGAATTTCACCGCTGAGCGCACCGTTCATCCATTGGAAGTTGCGCCGGATTTGAAAACGCGCACGTTGATCGTCAATGGCGTATCCAAGGCGTATGCCATGACCGGCTGGCGTATTGGCTATGGGGCGGGGCCTGTTGCGCTCATCAAGGCGATGGCGACACTTCAGTCCCAATCCACCTCGGGCACCTCCTCGGTCAGCCAGGCTGCTGCGCTCGAAGCCTTGTCTGGCCCGCAGGAATGCGTGGCGGCGTTTCGCGATATTTTCAAAGCGCGACGCGATGCCGCGGTAGCAGGCTTGTCGAGGGTGCCAGGGCTGGAAGTCGTCCAGCCCGAAGGGGCGTTCTACGTGTATCCCAGCTGTACGCAGTTGTTGGGCAGGAGAACACCGGAAGGAAAACTCATTGATACCGACGCTGATTTGGTCGCGTACTTCTTACGTCATGCCGGTGTGGCGTTGATCGATGGTACTGCCTATGGCGTACCCGGGACCTTTCGAGTGTCGTACGCAAATTCGTTGGACAATATCGAACGGGCTTGCGTCAACATGCAGCTGGCGGCAAAACGGCTGCTTGCTTAATCTTTCCTACTCAGAGGTGAAAATAATAATGTCATATACCTTCGTATGCCGCTTCTCGATGGCGCTGTTCCTGCTTGGATCGATTCCGGCCGTCCATGCCGACCAGCTCGATGATGTGAAGTCTTCTGGTATGCTGAACTGCGGCACGTTGGGTACGTCTCAGCCTTTCAGCTTCCAGGATAACGATACTCGTCAGCTCGTCGGCTTCGATGTCGATATATGCAAGCTGGTGGCCGATAAGCTGGGTGTCGACGTTCGATTCAAGATGATGTCGGTGGCGGCCCGCGTGCCTGAATTGAACGAAAAGCGAGTCGATATCATCGCCGCTAATTTGGGCTATACCCCGGCGCGGGCCGAGCAAATCGCGTTCAGTCACCAATACTTTGCCAGTCGGCAGATGCTGATGGTCCGCCAGGAATCGAACATCGAGTCGATCGAGCAGCTCGATGGGCGGCGCGTTGGCGCGGTGAAAGGCTCCAGTTCCGAGCGTGACATCAAAAATCGCCTGCCCAATTCCACCGTCACCGGCTATGCCGATGGTTCGGCCACTTATCTTGCTCTGCAGCAGAAGAAGATCGATGCCCAATATGGATCGGAAGCTGGTCTGATGCGGTTCGTTCAACAGGCGCCTGCCAATAGTCCGCTGATGCTGATCGAGACCGCGGTCTTCGTCGAACCTTGGGGCCTGGGCATTCGCAAGAATGAACCTGAATTTCTGGCGGCGGTGAATCAGATTCTGGTCGAGGCCGATGCGTCCGGAGAGATGACCGAGATTTTCAACAAGTGGTTTGGGGCAGACACTCCCTACGCTATGCAGCGTGCCTACGAGGTCGAACCGATTACCAGCCTGTAAGTGCCAGCGTTTCGTCTGCGAGAGCGAGCAAGTCAAGGCCTCGCAGACGCGCTGGAAGGTAGAGGGTATTTCAGTCGACCAAGGGAATCGAAGGCATATGTACTTACTGGAAGCGCAATACCTGTACCAGATGCTGGGCGGTATGGTGACTACCATCCAGCTTTTTATCGTGTCATGGGTGCTGGCCTTTTCGGTCGCATTGACATTGGTGGTTATCCGCGCAACCGAGTTATCGGTCGCGCGCTGGATAGTTGACGCCTATGTGGAATATCACCGTAACGTGCCTCTTTTGGTGCATGTCTTGTTCTGGTACTTCGGAATGCCAGAGCTGCTACCTGAAAGTGTTCGTAGTTGGCTCTATCAGCACAATGCGGAGATGTCTTTGGCGGCGATCGCGCTGGGTTTGGGGGCTGCTGCTTACATTGCCGAAGATATTCGCAGTGGGCTGCGTGCCATTCCTGAAACGCAGTTCGAAGCGGCCCGGGCGATGGGCGCGAACTACTTGCAGGGTATGCGCTATGTCATCATTCCACAGGCGCTACGCCATGCTGTGCCAGCGTTGATCGGTCGTGCGCTACTGTTGTTCAAGAACACCAGTGTGACGATGGCCATCGGCGTAGCCGAGCTCACTTACCAGGCGCGTGAAATCGAGAACGATACCTACCGTACCTTTGCCACTTATGGTGCTGCAACGGCGATGTATCTAGCCGGCGCCTTCCTGATCATGTTCATTGGTGCGCGCATCCACGCGTATTATGCGATAAGCGGAGGGCGCAATGCTTGAGATCGTCCGTGAGTACTGGCCAATGCTCTTGGTTGGGCAATACCCGAATGGCCCGCTGGGCGGGCTGGCGCTGACATTGATCGTCGCTGTCCTGGGGCTGGCATTTTCTCTTCCGCTTTCGCTTCTGATTGCACTGGCTCGAATCAGTCCGGTGAAATGGTTGTCGTTCGTGACCGCTCAGTTCGTGAGGGTCATACGCGGCATCCCGCTTCTGATGCTGATCTTCTGGGCGTATTTCGTGGTGCCCAAGTTGATTGGCAGCTCGGTCAGCGGGTTCACTACGTTGGTGTGCGCATTAGTGGTCTATCAGGCCGCCTATCTGGCTGAGGTCATCCGCGCTGGCATTGAGGCCATTCCATCCGGGCAGATCGAAGCATCACGCTCGATGGGGTCGAGCTATATATTGACGATGCGAAAGGTCATTCTTCCCCAGGCCTTGCTCAACGTGCTGCCGAGTATGACCAACCAGTTCGTTTCGACCATCAAGGAAACCTCGCTGGGGTATGTCATCAGTGTCAATGAGCTCACTTTTTCCGCCAATCAGGTGAATAATTTGGTGCTCACGCAACCTCTGCAGGTCTTCGGTGTGTTGGCGGTGGTGTATTTCATTGTGTGCTTTAGCC
Organism: Halotalea alkalilenta; assembly: GCF_001648175.1. Classification (NCBI taxonomy): domain Bacteria; kingdom Pseudomonadati; phylum Pseudomonadota; class Gammaproteobacteria; order Oceanospirillales; family Halomonadaceae; genus Halotalea; species Halotalea alkalilenta. The sequence goes on from NZ_CP015243.1 coordinate 1,784,271, forward strand.
TCAGTCGTAGCTTGAGGTGGCTGGATATACGCATACGCCGCTCTCGTGCCATGGCCTGAATGGAAAAGGGAAACGATAATGATAAAGATGAAAAAAGTGAGTAAATGGTTCGGCCAACACCAGGTGCTGAATGATATCGACCTGTCCTTGAGCAAGGGAGAGGTGGTGGTGATATGTGGGCCATCAGGCTCGGGTAAATCGACGCTGATACGTACGATAAATCGTTTGGAAAGTATCCAGGGTGGAAGGATAGAAGTTGATGGAGACGATATCTATGCCAGCCATCTGAATGTGAATTCGTTACGCCAAAAGATAGGCTTCGTTTTTCAGCAGTTCAATTTGTTTCCACACATGACCGTGTTGGACAATGTAATGTTTGGGTTGGTAAACATACAAAAACGTTCGAAAAAAGAGTCTATGGAAAGAGCTAGGTCATTGTTGGATAGGGTGGGGTTGCTTGAAAAAATAAATGCATACCCTGGCGCACTTTCTGGTGGTCAACAACAGCGTGTGGCGATTGCGCGTGCACTGGCACAGCAGCCACCGGTCATGCTCTTCGATGAGCCCACCAGTGCGCTGGACCCTGAAATGGTGGGCGAAGTACTTCAAGTCATGAAAGGTTTGGCGAAGGAAGGGATGACGATGGTATGCGTGACCCACGAGATGGGATTTGCCCGTGAGGTGGCCGATCGGGTGGTGTTCATGGATGCCGGGCAGATTCAGGAAATCGCCGATCCTGAAACTTTCTTCACCTCGCCGCAGCACCCGCGCGCGCAGCGCTTCCTGAGCGACGTGCACATACGGTGACTCTACTGGGCCGGAGGCTGGCTCACTGGCGAGCCCGACAGTGGATGCGGTATCGTCATGCTTTGGGCGAAATCCCGCGCCGACCCGGAAGATGATGTATACGCTCAAGCAAATCGAGGCTTTCTACTGGAGCTGCCTGCTGGGCAGTTTCAGTGCATCTTCCAAGAAGTTGCATGCTACCCAATCCGCGGTCGCCAAGCGTGTGGCCGAGTTGGAGTCCTTTGTCGGCAGACCACTTCTTGAGCGCTCGACTCCCTTCACGTTGACGCCTGCTGGGCAGCAACTGTTTTCCTTCGCCCAGGAAATGCTGGAACTGAATAGTCGAATCATAGACCGCATGGCCGACCCGAGCGGTCTCGAGGGGATAGTGCAGCTTGGGGCGACCGAGTTGATTGGTCTGACCTGGTTGGCGACATTGATTCATGAGGTGCGCAGCCGCTATCCCAAGCTGCAACTGCTGCCTGAGTTGGATGGTGGCATTACGCTTTACGAGCGGCTGCGGCGCAATGAGATCGATGTTGCCATTCTTCCTGGCCCGTTCTGGAGCTATGAGTTCGACTCGATCTACCTCGGGGCGGTGCAGAAGGCCTGGATGGTAAGTCCTTCACTGGGGATCGATGCTGCCGCGACGTTGTCGCCGAGTGATCTCACCCACTATCCGATCATCTCTCAACCCGCCTCATCCGCTGCGGCACACATGTATGACGCCTGGTATGCCAAGGCTGGCTTGGCTTTCGAGCGGGTGATCACTTGCAATAATCTGGGCATGATCGCCAAGTTGACCATGATGGGGCTGGGTATCAGCCATCTTCAACAGACGTACTTCCAACCATTGGTGGAGGCCGGACTGCTGCAGCAGCTCGACGTGCGACCACCCCTGCCAGAAGTCTGCTATTACGCGGTGTTCCGAAAGCGTTCGATCAACCCGGTCACTACCAAGTTGATCGAACTGATGCAGGAGGTCTGCGACTTCGAGGTTGCCGGCTCATTTCTGCCGCAGGTAGTCACGCGCTAGCATTGAGCATCTTCAACGGCAATTCGTGCACTGCCCGCTGACGAGCTGACCGGGCCCTTCCGAGCGCCGGTGGAGGAAAGCCGCCTAGCCGTATGCTGGGCTAGGCCTCTGCCGTGGCTACCAGCTCGAGCAGCGTGCCTTCGCCGAGATCGCTCACGCCCAGGGTGGCGCGCGCCGGGAGGAACTCGGCGCCGAACCACTGGGTCCAGACTTCGTTCATCGCCTTCTTCTGGCCAAGATCAGTGACGTAGAGCGTGGCCGCTACCACCTTGCTCTTGTCGCTGCCGAGCTCGGCGAGGTAGCGCTCGAGCTTGGCGAGCACCTGCTGGGTTTGGCCGGCCATGTCGGCGCTCGAGTCGTCGGCGGTGATGCCGCCGAAGAAGATCAGCCCGTTGGCGCGTACCGCGCGATGCATGATGGGGGTGGGAATGTGACGTTCGATCATCGTACTTCCTTGGTTTGGTGGGTGGCGTGGTCAGGCGGCGGCCCGGACGTCGAGATCGGCGCCGGGTGCCGCGGTTGCTCGGTGACGCGGGTGATCGCGAGAGGTGCGATCGGCAGTCGTGGCTGGGGTTCGCCGAGCCACTTCAATCGACTTCGGTCTTCGATGCGCGGGGCTCGGGGATTTCGAGCTCCGCCAGCTGGCCGAGGGTGATCGGCTTGATCGGCGAGCGCAGCCGGTAGTAGCCCACCTCGGCGGTCGGTCGGCCCTGGGTTTCGCCGATCAGCTCGGCAACGGTGAGCCCGCACATCCGCCCCTGGCAGGGCCCCATGCCGCAGCGCAGGAATGCCTTGAGCTGGTTGGGGCCGCTGCAGCCCGCGCGGACCGCGGCGCGTACCTGGCCTGCGTCGATCTCTTCGCAGCGGCACACCACGGTCTCGTCGCTGGGCCGGCGCCAGGCTTCATTGGGGCGGTAGAGGGCGTCGAGGAATGGTCGTATACGCAGCTCGCGAGCGAGCGCGCGGCGCAGCGGGCGGGCGATCTCGTCTCGCCGGGCTGCGGTGATCGCGCCGAGTCGGGCCGCGACCTGGAGCGCGCTGAGCCTGCCCTGCAGCTTCGACGCCTCGGCGCCGACGATGCCGCCGCCGTCGCCGGCGAAGAAGATGTCCTGCGCATCGCTTTCGCCCCAAGGGTCGAGCTCCGGCACCCAGCAGAGCTGGTCTTCGCGCCAGCGGTGGCGGCAGCTCAGCGCGCGGCTGAGCTGCACGTTGGGTACCACCCCCTGATGCAGCAGCAGGGTCTTGGCGATGATCTCTTGCCATTGGCCCTGGCGCTTGAAACCGACCCGCTCGAGCTGGCCGTCGCCCTCGGCGCGCAGCGCCTCGACCCCGCGCACGATGTTCACCCCGTGGCGTCGCAGCTCACGGATCAGCTTGATCCCCTTGAGCAGGTAGTCCGGTGCGCCAAGCGCCGTAGCCAAATACGGCGCGGCGCGGCGCAAGGCGTCTTTCGGCGAGGTGTCGAGCAGCGCGGCCACGGGTACGCCGGCGCGCAGGTACTGGGCCGCCACCAGCAGCAGCAGCGGCCCGCAGCCCGCCAGTACCAGCGGTTGATCCAGCGCCACCCCTGAGCTCTTCAGCAGCACCTGGGCGGCGCCCGCGCCCATTACGCCCGGCAGGGTCCAGCCGGGAACCGGGAACGGCCGCTCCTGGGCGCCGCTGGCGACGATCACCTGGCTTGCCTGGGCCAAGGCGGCCCGGCCGCGGGCGAGGGTGCCCAGCTCCCGCTCGCGGTTGAGCTGCCAAAGCGTATGTTCGGGACGATAGTCGATCAGCCCCGCCTCGATGCCGTGGCGCAGTGATTCGATCAGCTCGCCGCCGCGCCAATAGTCCGCACCGAGCAGGCTACGCTCGCGCAGCGGCGTGGATTCTAGCGCGCGATAGATCTGCCCGCCGGGAGCGCCCTGCTCATCGAACAGCCGGCATGGCACTCCGTGGCTTGCCGCCTCGACCGCGGCCGAGAGCCCGGCCGGCCCGGCGCCGATGATCGCAAGTCCGGGGGGTTGATGGTCGGCGCTCATGGGGTGATCTCCGCCGCGCCGAGCTGACGCTCGATGCGCATGCCGTCGCGGACCTGCACCTGGCAGCCCTGCTGGTTGGGCACGCCGTCCACCACCAGCAGGCAGTCGAAGCATACCCCCATCATGCAGTAGGGCCCCCGCGGCGTAGCGCTGACCGGGGTGGTCCTGAAGCGCTTGATTCCCGCCGCGAGCAGTGCGCTGGCGACGCTGTCGCCCTGGCGTGCACTGATCTCGCGCTGCTCGAAGTGCAGGGTGAGGGTGGGTCGTGAATCAGGCGACGACAGTCGTGTGGGCATCGAATCTCTCCGCGGACATTGAGGCGATCTGGTCGGGAACGGGGCCACCTGCGATCCAGTCGGCCAACGGGCCTGCGTGCATCGCGGCCAGCGTCACGCCGCTGTGGCAGCAGGCGATGAAGGCCCCGGGATGGGAGCGCGAGGCTTGGTAGATCGGCAGCCCATCGGGCGGCATCACCCGAAGCGCCCCCCAGGCACGCACCATGCGTACGCTCGCCAGGCGTGGAAACAGGCGCAGGTTGCGCCGCACGATGGCCTTCAGCACGTCGACCCGGGTGCCATCGTCGAAGCCGACGTCCTCATGGGAGTCACCGAGCTGCAGGGTGCCGTCCCCGGTCTGGCGCAGGTTGTGGGTCGGTATGTCGAGCAGCGGCGCCACCCGCTCGGTGATGATCACCTCGCCGCGATTGGGCTTGAGCGGCGCATGCAGCCCAAGCTGGGGCGCAAGCTGGACGTTACCGAGGCCGGCGGCGAGGACGATGCGCGCCGCGAGGTGGATTTCACCGTCGGCGCGCTCGATCCGGTAGCCGTCGCCGTTGCGACCCACCCGTACCACCTTGGCGCCGGGCAGGTAGCGTCCCCCTTGGCGTTTCAGGCCGAGATGCAGCGCCCTGAGCAGATAGAGCGGATTGGCATGGCCATCGTGGTCGCTCCAGGAGGCGCCCGCGACCTCCGGGCCGATCGCCGGGACCCGTTCGGCCAGCGCCTGGTGATCGAGCATCTTGAACTCGAAGTGGCCGCCGCTCTGTGTCCGCAGTCGCTCGAGCAGCGCGCGGCGCTGCTCGAACTCCTGCTGGTCGGCGCAGATGTACACGCCACCGGGCTGGCGCAGCTCGACGTCGATGTCGGTCAGCGCGTGGAGCTCCGCGGCGAGGGACGACCAGCGCTCGGAGGAGCGCAGGCTCCATTCGATGTAGTTGGGATGGTTCAGGCCCTTGCCCTGCACCCAGACCAGCCCGAAGTTGCCGCGCGAGGCGCGATAGGCGATGTCGCCTTCATCGAGCACGGCGACGTCGAGGCCTTGATTCGTGAGACCGAAAGCGATCGCGGCGCCTACCAGGCCGCCACCGATCACGGCGATATCGTGAGTTGCCATTCTTCAGCCTTTACCGGTAAGCACCTTGTCGAGCCCGAACAGCCGGTCGATGAGGAGCATGAAAGCGATGGTGATCAGGATGATCACAGCCGATACCGATGCGATCAGCGGATCCACCGACTGGTCGATGTAGTTGTACATCTGCACCGGCAGGGTGGTGTTGCCGGGCGAGGCGACGAACACGGTCATGGTCAGTTCGTCGAAGCTCATGATCAGCGCGAGCATCCATCCGCCGGTGACGCCGGGCAGGATCATCGGCAGGGTGACGCGGCGAAAGCTGGTCCACGGAGAGGCGCCGAGCGAAATCGCCGCGCGTTCGGCCTCACGGTCGAGCCCTACCACCGACGCCAGCACCAGGCGCAGGGTGTAGGGCACCACCACCACCACGTGCGCGGCGACCAGCGAGGCGAAGGTGCCGGAGACGCCGAGCTGGGTGAAAAAGCGCAGGAAAGCCACCCCGAGCACGATCTGGGGAATCATCAGCGGCGACAGGAACAGGGTGGTCAGCGCATCGCGCCCTTTGAAGCGATAGCGAGCGACGGCCAGGGCGGCGGGTACCGCGATCAGCGTCGCCAGGCTCGCCGAGAGCACCGCGAGCACCGCGCTGTTGTAGAAGGCGTCGATGAACTGGGGATTGTCGAGGATCGCCCGGAACCAGCGCAGCGAAACGCCGTTGGTGGGGTAGGAGAGATATCCCTCCGGGGTCAGCGAGACCAGGATCACCACCACCAGCGGGGCGAGCAGGAAGAGCAGGAACAGGGCGTTGAAGACCAGCGCCAGCGGACCGTTGCGGTCGAGGTTGCGATACATCTCAGGCCTCCCCCAGCGTCTTGCGGTAGCGGCGTTCCACCAGCCGGTTGTAGGCGAAGATCACCAGGGCGTTGAGCACCAGCAGGATCATCGCCAGGGCTGCGCCGAGCGGCCAGTTCGAGGTGCTCAGGTACTCGTCGTAGATCGCTGTGGCGGCCACTTTCAGCCGTCGTTCGCCGATGATCGCGGGGGTGGCGAAGGCGCTGGCGGTGAGCGCGAAGACGATCAGGCTGCCGGAGAGAATCCCGGGCAGCACCTGGGGCAGCACCACCCGGCGCAGCATGGTGAACTTCGACGCACCGAGCGACAGCGCCGCCTGCTCGGTGGCGGGGTCGACCTTTTTCAGCGCCGCCCAGACCGAGATCACCATGAAGGGAACGAAGACGTGGACCAGCGCGATCACCATCCCGGTATGGGTGTACATCAGGCTGCGATCGGTCAATCCGACGAACCGCAGCGCCTCGGTGACCAGGCCGTGGTTGCCGAGCAGCAGCACCCAGCCGAGCGTGCGCACGATCACCGAGACCAGCAGAGGCCCGAGCGCGGCGAGCAGGCAGATCGTCCGCCAGGGTGGGCGCAGCTTGGAGATCACATAGGCCTCCGGCGCGCCGAGCACTACGCAGATCAGCGTGACCCCGACGCCCAGGGCATAGGTACGCAGGAAGATCTCGTGAAAGTAGGGATCGACCAGCGCCTCACGGTAGCTGGCCAGCGTCCGGGTCTCGATCAGCCCCTCGGTGTAGCTGAAACCGTAGAGGCTGAGCACCACGGTCATCACCAGCGGAACGCCCAGCATCACCAGGAAGAACACCCCACCAGGGCCGCAGAGCAGCCACGGACGAGCGTCCCAGCGCAGCCGTGGAGCGTGGTTCACCGAGGGCTTGTGGAGCGAGCTCACTTCAGCCATGGTCGGGCGCCCCCACTGCGTTCGCTGGACCGAGCGGGCGTGGTTCGGTGTCGAGCAGATGCATCGCCGCAAGCGGCCAGTCGACGTCGACCCGCTCACCGCTGGCGTGGCTGGGCGTACCGAGGTTGGGTGCGTTCACCATCAGCTCGCCCAGCCCGGTTTCGACCCGATAGTGCCAAGTGGCGCCGGCGAACTGGCGGCCCACCACGCGCGCCGACAGGCGCCCTTGGCCGGTCGGCACCAGGCGCAGCTTCTCCGGGCGCAGCGAGACCGAGACCGGCTCGGTGCGCGAAGCCGCATCGATCTCGAGCCGCAGCTCGCCGAGGTGAAGCATCGTCCGGCCCTCTTGGTCCGCGACCAGCCGGCCTTCGAGCAGGTTGGTCTTGCCGACGAAGCCCGAGACGAAAGCGTCGGCCGGGGACTCGTAGGTTTTTAGTGGATCGGCGACCTGGACCATCCGCCCATCGCGCATCACCACCACGCGGTCGCTCATCGACAGGGCCTCGCTCTGGTCGTGGGTGACCATGATCGTGGTGGTGCCGACCCGCTGCTGGATCTGGCGCAGCTCCGACTGCATCTCCTCGCGCAGCTTGGCATCGAGGTTGGAAAGCGGTTCGTCGAGCAGCAGCAGCGGTGGCCGGATCACCAGCGCCCTGGCCAGCGCCACACGCTGGCGCTGGCCACCGGAGAGCTCGCGTGGATAGCGCTTGGCGAAGCCGCCCATGCGCACCAGTTCAAGCGCATCGACCACGCGCTGGGTGCATTCGGCGCCCTTGACCCGGCGCATATCGAGACCGAAGCGGACGTTCTCGCTCACGGTCATGTGGGGAAACAGCGCATAGCTCTGGAACACGATGCCGATGCCGCGCTTGTTCGCGGGGACCCGGCTGAGCTCGGTTCCCGCCATCTCGATCCGACCGCTGGTCGGGGTGGTGAAGCCCGCGATCATCGAAAGCGTGGTGGTCTTGCCGCAGCCCGAGGGGCCGAGCAGCGAGACGAACTCGCCCTGTTCGATGTCGAGGGTGAAATCCTCCACTGCGGTGAAATCACCGTAGCGCTTGCTCAGGCCGGCCAGTCTCAGGTAACTCATGGCGCTCTCCTCTCGTTCACCGGTCGTTGACGCTGGATCGGAGCCGAAGATCGGCTCCGTGCGGCTGAAAACTAGCGTTCCACTTGCCGGTTCCAGCGCTGGGTCCACTCCATGCGCTGCTGGTTGACCTGGTTCCAGTCGAGGGTGACGAGATGGTCGACCTTGTCGCCGTAGGGCACTTCTTCGGCCGTCTCGGCGTCGAGCTCGACATTCTTGTTGGCCGGGCCCTGAGCGCGCTCCTGGGCCATCAGTACCTGGATCTCGGGGCGCAGCATCCAGTCGATGAAGGCGCGTGCGAGCTCGGCGCGGGGGGAGCCTTCACTCACGCAGGTTCCTTGCACCAGCGCGACCGCGCCTTCCTTGGGATAGGCGAAGGCGATCGGGAAGCCCGAGTCGGCGAGCGCCTTCACGCGTCCGCTGCCCCATACCGACATCACGATCTCTCTGCTCTGGTAGAGCTCGGAGGCCTGCCCCGGAGAAGGGGTGAAGGAGAGCACGCTGTCGCTGATCCCACCGGTCATTGCGTCGAAGCCTGGCTCGATGTCGCTCTCGTCGCCGCCGTTCGCTCGCGCCAGCATCACCAGTGCATAGACGCCGTAGCTGTTGCTGATCGAGGGGATGTTGAGCAGGCCCTTGTAGCGGGGGTCGGCGAGGTCGGTCCAAGATTCCGGTGGCGCCCAGCCCTGCTCCTCGAAGTAGGCCTGGTTATAGGCAAGGCCTCCGGCGACGATCGAGGTGCCGATCGCCTTGTCATCGGGGAAGCGGGCGAAATCGTAGACCTGGTCGAGCGCTGGCATGCCCTCCAGCGACTGGCACAGCCCATAGTTGATCGCTTGGTAGGTCGGGCCGTCGTCCATGATCGAGACATCGATCTGGGGGCTATTGCGGCTCGCCAGCAGCTTGGCCAGGGTGTCGGTCGAGTTGCCGGCGACGTAGACCACGTCGGCGCCGGTCTCCTCACTGAATCCAGGAATCACCTTCTGCTGCATGATGTCCTGGAAGTCGCCGCCGTAGCCCGCGACGTAGAGCGTTTCCGCCCGTGCTTCGAGGTGGTAGGCGAAGAGCAATGGGCATAACGATAGCGCAAGGGTTCGCTGCGTGATTCTCATGGCATTCACCGTTGTTCGTTATTGTAGGAATGATTCAGGCAATCGAGATGCGGATGGGGCCGCTCGCGCCTTGCCAGTCAGCGCAGCGTTGGCCCCAGGGCCGTGTTAGACGCTAAACGAAATGAAAAAGCGCGCCCAATGCCGCTTTTTGGCAATGTCATCCGCAAATGTTATGGCCTGGGTCTCAAGGCTTGGGCAGAGCCTGAGTCGGTGACTGTTCGATCAGCGCGGTGAGGGTCTGGCGCAGATCGTCGATCAGCTCCAGGGCGAGCCGCGAGGTGGGGCGCAGGCTCGGCAGCAGCAGGTGGTAGGTGTAGGGGAAGCCCGGTGACAGCGGTCGAATGACCAGCCCGCGATGCTGGTAGAACCTCGCGCTGGCCGGATCGATCAAGGTGATCCCGGCGCCGCACAGCACCAGTTCGCAAGCCGCCGAAGAGAGCTGGGTCTCGATCCGTGTCTGGCAGTCGATGCCGTGCTCGCGCAGGTAGCGGTCGATCCCCGGTCGCGCGCCGCCGAGCTGGCCGACCGAGATCAGCTGCTGGCCCGCGAGCTCTTCGATCGCCACTCGGGGACGGGCGGCGAAAGGATGATCCGGCGGCATCACCAGCATCATGTCGGCGCTTGCCAGTACGCTGCTCTCGGTGCCCGGCTCGTCGAGCGCAATCCCGGTCAGCCCTATGTCGCACTGCTGGGTGGCGACCCATCTACTGATCCGCTGGGAGCTGTGCACCTGGAGCGAGATGCTGATGCCCGGGTGCTTGTCGAGGAACCGGCGCAGTACCGGGGGCAGCACCGAGAGCGCCATCGCCGGCATCGCTGAGATCAGCAGCTTGCCGGTGCGGAACTGGCGGATCTCCTTGGCCGCTTCGGCCATGTTCTCGAGCCCGACGTAGGAACGCTCGACCTCTTCGAAGAAGGCCTGGGCCTCGGGGGTCGGCACCAGCCTGCCGCGGCCGCGGACGAACAGCTGGAAGCCGACCTGGTCCTCGAGGTCACTGATCAGCCGGCTCACCGCGGGTTGGGAGACGAACATCATCTCCGCCGCCCGGGTGACGGTCTTGTACATCATCACATGGCGAAAGGCGTTGATCTGTCTCAGGTTGAGCACGGGGAAACTCCGTTGGAAGTGTCGCGACACCGCAGGTCTCAGCCGGCGTGGCCGATCACGGTGGCGTAGCGTTGCTCGAACATCGCCACGAAATCCCGGGCGAGCCGGGACATCGGTTGGTCACGGGAGCTGAGCAGGGCGAATTCCAAGCCTAGATCCTCGGCCAATGGGCGTGTGATCACTTCGGGATGGGGGGAGAGCGCTGCGTTGATCGGATCGACCAGGGCGATGCCGTGGCCTTGGCTCACCAGGCGGATCGCCTGCAGCGTCAGCGACACCTCCAGCCGCGCTGGGGGGCTGGGTTCGGCCGCGTCCCGCAGGCGATCGAGGCGCCTTTGCAGGGGATCGTTGCGCTCGAAGGTGATCAGGTTCTCCTCCGCCAGCGCCGCGAGCGGCACTTCGGCCAGCGCCGCCAGGCGGTGTCCGGCGGGCATCATGCACAGGCAGGGCAGCGTGAAGCGACGCAGCTCGCAGCGTTCCTCCCGCTGCTCGAGGATCGCGAAGCCGAGATCGCAGCGCTGGGTGAGCACTTCCTCGATGACCTGGGCGGAGCGGTAGTTGCCGAGCTGCAGGCTGGCGCGCGGATGGAGATCGAGAAACGCGCCGGCCAGATCGGGCAGGAAGGTCAGGCCGAGCATCGGCATGGCGCAGATCCTCAGTGCGCCCAGCTCGCGGTCGCGGATCCTGGTCGCGGTGGTGCGCAGCTGCTCGAGCCCGATCCAGGCACGCTCCACCTCCCGGTGGAAGATGCGCGCCTCCGGCGTAGGGTGCAGCCTCCCGCGCACTCGTTCGAACAGCTCGAAGCCTAGATCCTCCTCGAGCTGGCGCAGCAACCGGGTCACCCCGGGCTGCACCGTATTCATGCGCTGCGCCGCCTTGGAGACGGTGCCGCACTCCATCACATGCTTGAAGGCGAGGATCTGCCGATCGCTCAGCCTGGGGGAACGTGTCGTCACGGTTATCACTTGTTGTTATCGATTAGGCGACAACCATTATTCGTTTCGCTGATCGGTCGATGCAATCCTGGCTTTCGAATCACCATACGGCGCTTCTCTCACCATGAGTCACTCAAGCCCCTGCCCATGGCTGATCGTCGGCGCCGGACTGGTCGGGCTTTCGCTCGCCTACGGCCTCGCCCGGCGAGGCGCTCGCGTCACCCTGCTCGACGCAGGCGAAGGCGAGCCGCGCGCCGCCCAGGGCAACTTCGGGCTGGTTTGGGGGCAGGGCAAGGGGCTTGGGATGTCGGCCTATGCCGATCTGAGCCTCGATGCCTGCGCCGACTGGCGCCCGTTCGCCGAGGAGCTTTGCGCGCGCAGCGGCGTCGACGTGGGCTATCGGGGCGGGGGAGGGGTCGATCTCTGCCTCGATCACGCCGAGGCCGAGACCCGGCGCGAGGAGTATGCAGTCGCCACGCGGGCCAGGCCCGACTATGCCGCCCGGCTCGGGGTCGAGTTTCTCGATAACCGCCAGCTGGCCGAGTGCCTGCCCGGCATCGGCGGCGAGATCCCGCTGGGCAGCTGGTCGCCCCATGATGGCGCTTGCGATCCGCTGGCGCTGGTCCAGGCGCTGCATCTCGCCTGCCTGTCGCTCGGCGTCGAGTACCGCCCGGGGTGGCGTGCCTCGCGGATCGATGCGCTGGCGAGCGGTTTCGAGGCACGCAGTGTGGAGGGGTGGCGCGCCCGCGGCGAGCGGCTGCTGCTCGCCGCCGGACTCGACACCGCGAGGCTCGGCGCGCCGCTGGGGCTAGGTGCACCGCTGAGCGCGGTCCGCGGTCAGCTGATGGTCACCGAGCGGATCGCGCTCGCTCCGCGCTTGCCCACGCCCCAGGTCCGGCAGACCCGGCACGGCGGGTTCCTGTGCGGTGAAACCCACGAGCGGGTCGGGCGCAATCTCGACACCACGCCGTCGATGCTCACCGCGATCGCTCGCGACAGCCTCAGGATCTATCCGTTCCTGAGCGCGGCGAGGGTGGTGCGCGCCTGGGCGGCTTTGAGGGTGATGACCCCGGACGGTTGCCCGGTCTATCACGCCTCGGCTCGGTATCCCGGCGCCTACGCGGTCAGCTGCCACAGCGGGGTGACGCTCGCCTCGGTACATGCCGGGCGCCTCGCTGGGGCGCTGCTGGATGACCGCCTGGAGACCGACTTCGCTGCCTTTTCCGCTACGCGCTTCGCGCTTGCGGTGACGGCCTGATTGACCCGCTGCCGGCCTGGCCTGCCGGTGAGGCGAGTTCCACGGCCCGGCTCGCGATCGCGAGCCGTCGATGACGACATGCAATCGATGACAACGTACAACCCATGGAGATGTCGATCGTGAAACGCCCGCTTTGCCTCATCACCTTCTCATTGGCCGCGCTGCTTTCCGCTCGGGCCCTTGCCGAACCACCGCTCAAGATCGCCGTCGACGTGCCCTACGCGCCGTTCCAGCTGCAGCATGCCGATGGCAGCTTCGATGGTTTCGAGGTCGAGCTGGTGAATGCCATCTGTACCGAGATGCAGCGCCGCTGCGAATGGGTCAAGCAGCCGTGGGACGGGATCATCCCAGGTCTGCTCTCGCGCAAGTACGACATCATCGCCTCGGCGCTCAGCGTGACCGAGGAGCGCGCCCGGCAGGTACGCTTCGCCGAAGCCTACTACGTGGTGCCGTCGAGCTGGGTCGCGCCCGCCGACCGCATGCTCGATCCCAACGACGACCTGAGCGGGCGGACCATCGGCGTGCAGCGTTCGACGATTCAGGACGACTACGTCACTCGCACCCATCCGCAGGCCGACATCCGCCGCTACCCGGACGCCAGCGCCCTGGCCGCGGACATGAGCGCGGGGCGGTTGGATCTCGCTTTCATCACCACGCCGCTGGCCCAGGAGGTGTTCGTCGACCAGGGCGGCTACCGGCTGGTCGGGGAGCCGATCCGTGAGCCCCGCGAGATATTCGGCGATGGCATCGCCGCGGCCTTCCGGCCCCGTGATGAAGCGCTGGTCGAGCGCTTCGACCGCGCGCTTCACCAGGTCGTCGCCAATGGCACCTACGAGGAGCTGATGGAGCGCTATTTCGACTACGACGTGCGTCCCGACGGGCTGCGCTGAGCCGGCTTCACCGCCCAAACCACGCGCTCGTACGGCGCGGCGAAGGTATCGGGGTCGCCCGGGTTGGTCGTCGGCGCTGTGCGGATATCCGAACGGGCTGTCCGGTGTGGGCGGATTATCGCTCGCATCCAGCTCCTCCATACTGAGGAAGTTTCTCTGTCCCTCATGGAGCCTTCGCGATGGAACTTCATCAGTTGGGCGCGGGCGGTCCGCGTGTCTTTGCGCTTGGGCTCGGCTGCATGGGCATGTCGGGGATGTATGGAGCGTCCGATCGCGCGCAGTGCATCGCGACCATCCGCGCCGCACTCGACGCCGGCGTCGATCTGCTCGACACCGGCGATTTCTACGGTATGGGCCACAACGAGCTGCTGATCCAGGAAGCGCTGCGCGAGCGACCGCGCGACGAGGTGTCGATCAGCGTCAAGTTCGGCGCGCTGCGTGACCCGGCCGGCGGCTGGGGGGGATACGATGCCCGTCCCGAGGCGATCAAGAACTTCGTCGCCTATTCGCTGACCCGGCTCGGGGTCGACTACATCGACATCTACCGCCCGGCGCGCCTCGACCCGCAGGTGCCGATCGAGGAGACCGTGGGCGCGATCGCACGGCTGGTCGAGGAGGGCTACGTGCGCCACATCGGGCTTTCCGAAGTCGGCGTCGAGACCCTGCGCCGCGCCGCCTCGGTGCATCCGATCAGCGACCTGCAGATCGAGTACTCGCTGATCTCGCGCGGCATCGAGACCCGGATCCTGCCCGCCTGCCGCGCGCTGGGTATCGGCATCAGTGCCTATGGGGTGCTCTCGCGTGGACTGATCAGCGGCCACTGGCGCGCCGGTGCGGCCGATGGCGGAGACTTCCGCGCCCATAGCCCGCGCTTCCAGGGCGAGGCGCTCGAACACAATCTTGCCCTGGTCGAGACGCTGCGCCAGCTGGCCGAGGGCTGTGGGCTGACACCGGCCCAGCTGGCGATCGCTTGGGTCGCGGCCCAGGGCTCGGACATCGTTGCGCTGGTCGGCGCGCGCAGGCTCGACCGGTTGAGCGAAGCGCTCGGCGCGCTCGATGCCCGACTCGATCACGCCACGCTCGAGGCCCTGGATAACGCTTTTCCTCCCGGCATCGCGGTGGGCGATCGATATGCGCCGGCGCAAATGGCAATGCTGGACAGCGAACGAGGCTGATCAGCCCTCACCGACCACCAGTACGATCTTGCCGATGTGGTGGCCCGCATCCATCAGCGCATGGGCATCCGCGGCGCGGGCGAGGGGGAAGGTGGCGTCGATCAGCGGCTTGATCTCGCCGCGTTCGATCAGCGGCCAGACCTCGCGCTCGAGCTCGCGGGCGACCTCGGCTTTCTCCGCTACGCTGCGCGCGCGCAGGGTTGAGCCAGTATGGGTGAGGCGCTTCTTCATCAGCTCGAAAAGCTCGACGTCGTGGCCATGGCCGCGCTGGGTGGCGATCTGGATGATCCGCCCGAACTTGGCCGCGGCGCGGTAGTTCCTGGTCACGTAGTCGCCGCCGATCATATCGAGGATCAAGTCGACCCCATGGCCGTCGGTGAGCCGTGAGACCTCCTCGACGAAGTCCTGTTCGCGATAGTTGATCGCGGCGCTGGCGCCGAGTTTCAGGCACGCCTCGGCCTTGGCTTGCGAGCCGACGGTGACGATCACCTGCTCGGCGGCGAAGGCGCGGGCGAGCATGATCGCGGTAGTGCCTATGCCGGACGAGCCGCCGTGGATCAAGACCCGGTCGCCGGCCTTCAGCCGGCCGTCCTGGAACAGGTTGGTCCACACCGTCATGAAGGTTTCCGGCAGCGCCGCCGCCTCGACCATGCCAATGCCGGTCGGTATGTGCAGCGCATTGTCCTCGTGGATCACGCAGTATTCGGCGTAGCCGCCGCCGGCGACCAGGCCGCAGACCCGTTCGCCCTCATCGAAGCGGGTGGCTCCCGCGCCCAGCCCGATGACTCGGCCGGCGATCTCGAGGCCAGGGATGTGTGACGCGCCGGGCGGCGGTGGGTACTTGCCCTGGCGCTGCATCACGTCCGGCCGGTTGACCCCGGCCGCGGCGACCTTGACCAGTATCTCCCCCGGCCCTGGCGTGGGCAGCGCGTGCTCGCGGATGACGACTACCTCGGGGCCACCGGCGCCGTCGAACTCGATCACGTTCATGTGGCTCGGTAGTGACTGATTCATGCAGCTCTCCTTGAAGCGGTTCGCTCGCCCCTGTTCGCTGATCCTCGGTAAAGACGAGGATAGAGGGCGGGTGGGGCGAGCAATGACGAGTGGTTCTAGCGTAGGTCAGTGCGTCCTCGGCGTCACCCGATCTGGCGGCGGGTCCCGACGCGCCGCAGCGCCAGCCGTAGTCCGTCGATCGCCAGCAGTAGGGCGAGGCTTGCGCCGAGCACCGGCAGCGCCCAGCCGAGCAGCGCCGTGGCGAGCGCGAGCGCAGGCCAGGCCCGGCGAGGCAGTCGGGCGATGGCGTACCACAGTGGCTCGAGCCGGCGCGGACGCCGCCGCCACCACAGTCGATAGCCCCAAATGATCAGTACCGTGAGCCCCAGCGCCGTCGCCGCCAGCAGCAGTTGGTTGGGCAGGCCGAAGAGCATACCGATGTGGGCATCCACTCCCCAGCGGGTCAGCTTGGCGGCGAGTGGGAAGTCGGCGAAGCGCAGCAGGTCGACCACTCGTCCGTCGCGTGGGTCGATCGCCGCGCTGTCTGCCTGGGTCGGCCATTGGTAGTCGATCTCGCGCACCGTCCAGGCACGGGCCTGGTCGTTCGACGGGCGCAGCTCGATGCGTTGCGCGCCGAGCCCGGCGCTGCGGGCCGCGGCGAGCACCAGATCGGCCTGGGCGGGATCGAACGCCGTGGTCGCCGGCTCGTCCATCGCGCCATGATGCGCCGCGTGGGGATCATGGCGCGGTTCGATTCGGCCGGGGTCGAGCTGGGTCGAGACGCTCGGGGTACCCCAGTCCAGCGCGCTGCGCAGCTCGGAGATTCGCTCTCCCGCCCATTTCGACCAGGTCAATCCGGTGGCGGAGAAAAACGAAAGCCCGACCAGCAGTACCAGCCCAAGGGTGGCATGGCCACGCGCGGTGCCGCGACGCTGGCCGCCACGACCGAGCCACCATAGCGCGGCGCCGCCAAGTGCCAAGAGCCACAGCCAGGAGGCGGCCAGCTCGCTGTAGGCGCGACCGAACTCGCCCAGGTGCAGGCTGCGGTGGAAGTGATCGATCCAGGTACGCAGCGGCAGCAGGCCGCTGGTGCCGTAGACGGGCAGCGTCCCACGCAGCTCGAGGCTGACCGGGTCGACGAACACCGCGAGGTGCATCGAGCCACCGAGCTTCGGGTCGGCGAACATCACGCGCGTCGTCGTGCCCGGTTGGGGCGCGGGGCGAATCGCGGTGGGGGCGGGGCGGCCATCGATCGCCGCGCGTGCGGCTTCGAGCTGGGCGGAGAGCGGCTGTGGTTCGCCGCTGGTTGGCGCGCGCAGCGCGTCGGCGTAGAGCCAGGCCTCGAGCGAGGGCGTCAGCGCATAGAGTGCGCCGCTCAGTGCGGCGGTGAGGATGAACGGGGCGACCAGCAGGCCGATGTAGAAGTGCAGGCGGTGGATCAGTGCGATCCAAACGCCACGCGCCTTTGCATCGGCGCGCGGAGGGGCAGCGGAGGCGGGCATGGCCGGTTCCTCGAGCGTGGACGCAATCCTGGGCACGGATTGCGAGGCGCCGACATCCTCGGGGGATGCGGCGGGTGACGGATTCAAGCGGCTCGAGCTGCGGCGGGGGGCGCGCGGGGTGGGGCGTGGATCGAGCGCGCGCTGCCTGGATAGCCACGGTCGGGGCG
This sequence comes from Halotalea alkalilenta, assembly GCF_001648175.1. Lineage (NCBI taxonomy): Bacteria > Pseudomonadati > Pseudomonadota > Gammaproteobacteria > Oceanospirillales > Halomonadaceae > Halotalea > Halotalea alkalilenta. Next base: position 1,801,450 of record NZ_CP015243.1, read on the forward strand.
CGCGGTGAGCAGCTGCCGGTCGAGACTCCCCAATTTGTTAAGGCTTGGGGGACTCGGGGGCAGGCTGGGTAGCTGAAGCAGGTGGCAATAGCCGCACTTGGCATGGTCCTGCGCGGCGTGGGGCGCCTGTGCCGGAGGGGCCGGGTTATCGCGATGCTGCGCTTCGGCGTAGTGCGGGGGCGATGAGCGATGCGCGGGCGGGTGGTCGTGCGCCATCGCCGCTGGTTCGAAGCGCCCAGGCATCTGCTGCGCCAGCGCCACCGTCTGGGAGACCAGTGGCGCGATGGAGATCAGCAGCATGGCGCAGAGCGCGATCCAGGCGGTGAGGCGGCGACGATCGAGACGCATCGAAGGACAGGGTGCAGGAATGGGAACGCAAGGGTGCGGCGAATCCGCCTTCGGGTCAATCCTATGTGTTACACGTAATTGTTATTTAGTAACGTTTTTGGCATCCTGAGCGGCGCTTGGGCGTATCGATTGCGCCGGACCCCGCACTGCCTTAAGGTCGATGCCGATATCGTGCCTAGCGGGAAGCCGGTGAGATCCCGGCGCGGTCGCGCCACTGTATTCGATGCCTGTCGAGAGCCAGACCTCGCGAGTCACGCCCCTCCATCATTGCCAATGGGACGCGTCATCCCAGGAGAACCCATGCCCTACGTTTCAGCGGCGCTCGTTTCGCGACGCCTGCTTCTACCGCTGTGCTTGAGCGTGGCGAGTCTCGCCCCCTCGCTGGGGCAGGCCGCCACCGACTATCCGCTGCGTATCGACAACTGCGGCCGCACCCTGGTCTTCGAGCAGGCGCCCGAGCGGGTGGTGAGCATCGGCCAGGCGAGCACCGAGATACTGCTCGGCCTCGGGCTCGGCGCGCGAATCGTCGGCACCGGGGTGTGGTTCGGGCCGCTGCCGCCTGCGCTCGCCGCTGAGGGCGCCGCGGTGCCGCGGCTTGCCGACAATGCGCCGAGCTTCGAGGCGGTGGCTGGCACGCGCCCCGACATCGTCACCGCCCAGTATACCTATCACCTCGGTGCCAACGGCGAAGTCGCCACGCCCGAGCAGTTCGAAAGCCTCGGCATTCCTTCCTACGTCTCGCCGTCGGACTGCGAGAACAAAGGAGTGACCGCGGACTCCAACGCCGACGGCAGCCGTTCGCAGCCATTCGAGATGGCGCTGGTCGAGCGCGAGGTCAGTGAACTGGCCGAGATCTTCGACGTCGGGCCGCACGGCGAGGCGCTCAACGCAGCGCTTAAGGCACGCATCGCGCAGGCGCGCGAGCGCCTCGACGGCGCCGCGCCCGAGCCGCTCAAGGTGGTGTTCTGGTTCTCCAGTCCCAGGCTCGAGGGCGACCCCTGGGTGGCGGGCAGCAACGGCGTGCCGGGTTACATCTCCCGCACCCTCGGGCTCGATAACGTGATCGAAACCGAAGAGGAGTGGCCGGCGGTGAGCTGGGAGCGGATCGCCTCGCTCGACCCTGACGTCATCGTGGTAGCGCGGATGGACCGCAGGCTTTATCCCGCAGACGACGCTGAGATCAAGCGCGGTTTTCTTCAGCGGGATCCGGTGACCCGTGAGCTGCGTGCGGTGCGCGATGGCCGCGTGCTGGTGGTGGATGCCCAGGCGCTCAATCCTTCCATCCGGGTGGTCGACGGTATCGAGATGCTCGCCGATCAGCTCGGCGGCGCTGGAGTGGCGCGGTGATCGAGCGGTTCGCCGCCGACGCTGGCTGGGCCTGGCGCTATGGGCTGGCCCTGGTCGCGGTGCTGGGGCTGGGGGTTGCCGTGGTGCTCGCCGCCTCGATCGGTGAGATGCGCATCCCGTTCACGGTGTCGTTGAAGGCGATCCTCAACGGGCTCGGTCTCACCGACTATCCGCTCGATCGGATCCAGCAGGGCATCGTCTGGGAGTACCGGGTCAGCCGCGCGCTGGTCGCGGCCTGCTGCGGCGCGGGGCTTTCGGTGTGCGGGGCGATCCTCCAGGCGCTGCTGCGCAACGCCCTGGCCGAGCCTTACGTGCTTGGAATCTCGGCCGGAGCCTCGACCGGCGCCGTGCTGGTCATGCTGCTCGGCATCGGCGGTGGCGCGATCGGGGTCTCGCTCGGCGCTTTCCTTGGCGCGGCGCTTGCCTTCTCGCTGGTGCTGCTGCTCGCCGCCGGCGGTCGCGCTGGGGTGACGCGGGTGATTCTCGCCGGGGTCGCCGGCGCCCAGCTGTTCAACGCCTTGACCGCCTATATCGTCTCCACCTCGGCCAACGCCGAGCAGGCGCGCAGCGTGATGTTCTGGCTGCTCGGCAGCCTCGGTGGAGTGCGCTGGCCCGACGTTTGGCTCGCCGCGCTGGTGGTCGGGGTGGCGCTCGCGGCCTGCCTGCTGTTCGCCCGCTCCCTCGACGCTTTCGCCTTCGGCGAGGATCTCGCCGCGACCCTTGGCATATCGGTAGCCGGCGTGCGGCTGGTGCTGTTCGCGATCACCGCGCTGGTCACCGCGACCCTGGTCAGCATCGTCGGCGCGGTAGGGTTCGTCGGCCTGGTGATCCCCCACGCCGCGCGCTTTCTGGTCGGCCCCGGGCACTCCAGGCTGCTGCCGGCTTCGGCGCTGATCGGCGCCAACTTCATGGTGCTCGCCGACATCGTCTCGAGGATCATCGTGCCCCAGCAGGTACTGCCGATCGGCGTGGTCACCGCGCTGGTCGGTGCGCCGGCCTTCGCCTTGATCCTCTATCGATCGAGGCTGAGCCAATGAGTCTCGAAGCGCATGGGCTGGACTGGCGGGCCGGAGGCCGATTGATCCTGGACCAGGTATCGCTGCAGGTGCCGCCCGGCGAGCTGATGGGACTGCTCGGCCCCAATGGCTCGGGCAAATCCTCGCTGCTGCGGCTGTTCGCCGGACTGGTCCGGCCCGCCCGGGGCGAAGTGCTGCTCGACGGTGCACCGCTCGCGCGGCGCTCCCGCCGCGACGTCGCTCGGCGCATCGCCCTGGTCGAGCAGCATGCCACCACCGACACGGACATCTCGGTGCTCGAATCGGTACGGCTCGGGCGGACCCCGCATCGCTCGGCGATCTCTGGCTGGAGCGTGAATGATCAGCGCGCGGTCGACAGCGCACTCGACCAGGTCGGCTTGGCCGACAAGAGCGCAAGGCGCTGGCACACCCTGTCGGGCGGCGAGCGCCAGCGAGTGCAGATCGCCCGCGCGCTGGCCCAGCAGCCGAGCGAGCTGCTGCTCGACGAACCGACCAATCACCTCGATATCCAGCACCAGCTCGAGCTGCTCGAACTGGTGCGCCGACTCCCGCTGACCTGCGTGATGGCGATCCATGATCTCAACCTGGCCGCGATGTTCTGCGATACCCTGGCAGTGCTCGACAGCGGACGGTTGGTCGCCTTCGGCGCTCCCGAGGAGGTGCTGACGCCCGCACTGATCGAACGCGTCTACGGCGTGCGCGCGCTGGTGTCTCGCTCCACCCGGCACCGTCGCCCACACGTCCAGTATCTGCCGCTGACACCCTCGAGCCTTGACCAGGAGCCGCCATGCGAGCCCTCGACCTGATCGGCATCGGCGCCGGCGACCCGCGCCATCTCACCCTACAGGCGGTGGAAGCGCTGGGTCGGCTCGATCTCGTCGTGCTGATCGACAAACGTGCCGAAACCGCCGAACTGACCCGGATGCGCGAAGCGATTCTCGACCGCTTCGCCTCGCCCAGGCTCAAACGCCTCCACCTCGACGACCCACCGCGTCGCCGAGAAGGCGACTACGCCGCCAACGTCGAGGCATGGCATACCGCCCGGGCCGAGCTGCTCGAGGACGCACTACGCCGCCATCTCCAAGACGGACAGCGCGCGGCACTGCTGGCCTGGGGCGAGCCGACCCTGTTCGACAGCGCGCTGCGGCTGATCAAAACGATCGAAGCGCGCGCAGGCATGCAGCTCGAGGTCGAGGTGATCCCCGGCATCTCCAGCATCCAAACGCTCGCAGCGCGCCACCGCATCCCCCTCAACCGGATCAACGAACCGGTCCACATCACCACCGGGCGCAAGCTCGCCGAAGGATTTCCCCCCGGACTCGACGCGGTGCTGGTGATGCTCGACGGCGACTGCACCTTCCTGCAAGTGGCGGAGCCGGGAATGGAGATATTCTGGGGCGCCTACCTCGGCACCGAGGATGAGATCCTCATCGAAGGCCTGGTCGAAGAGGTCGGCGAACGCATCGTCGAGCTGCGTAGCGCAGCGCGTGCCCGCAAAGGGTGGGTGATGGACACCTACCTGCTACGGCGGCGATAGCCGCTGATTTTTCGTATACCGTTATCTCGATAGTAGTGATCTTCGGATCACTTAGAGGAGAGTCGAACCGCGGCCCATTCGCCGAGGCTTGGTCCCTCGATTCCGCTTCGCTCCACTCGGGACGAACGGGTGGGGGTGTAGCGCCACGGCTTGGCAATCCACCCCCCGTTCGTGGTGAGCCGGCGAGGAACGAGCCGCGTCGAACCACCGCCCATTCGCCGAGGCTGGGTTCCGCATCCGCTCGTGGTGAGCCGGGCCTTCGCCGACCCGAGCCAGTTCGCGCAAGTTCGTGGTGAGCCGGCGAGGAACGAGCCGCGTCGAACCACCGCCCATTCGCCGAGGCTGGGTTCCGCATCCGTTCGTGGTGAGCCGGGCCTTCGCCGACCTGGGCTCGGCCGCGCAAGGCAGTGGAGGCCCGAGTCGAACCACCGCCCATTCGCCGAGGCTGGGTTCCGCACCGTTCGTGGTGAGCCGGGCCTTCGCCGACCTGGGCCAGTTCGCGCAAGGCGGTGGAGGCCCGAGTCGAATCACCGCCCACTCGCTGCCGGCGGGTTCCGCTTCAGCCGTGGGCGAGCAGGGTGGGGGCGCGGCGTCGCTGCTCGGCGAGCGCCCATTCGACATGCTCTCGAACCAGCGCGCTTGGATCGTTGCGGCGGGCTTCGAGCGCGTCGACCACTCGCGGTGACCAGGGCGCGTTGCCCAGCCCTACCGCGATGTTGCGCAGCCAGCGCTGGTGGCCGATGCGGCGGATCGCGCTGCCTTCGGTGCGCTCGAGGAACTCCTCCTCGCTCCAGGCGAACAGCTCGATCAGCTCGGCGCGATCGAGGGCGTGGCGGGGGGCGAAGTCGGGTTCGGGGCTTGCGCGGGTGAAGCGGGTGAACGGGCAGACCAGTTGGCAGTCGTCGCAGCCATAGACCCGGTTGCCGATCGCGCGGCGAAATTCGAGCGGGATCGCGCCTTTGAGTTCGATGGTGAGATAGGAAATGCAGCGCCGCGCGTCGATCACCTTGTCGTCGACGATCGCGCCGGTGGGGCAGGCGCTCTTGCAGCGCTCGCAGCTGCCGCAGTGCTCGCGTTCGAACGGCGGGTCGACCGGCAGCGGCAGGTCGGTGTAGAGCTCGCCGAGAAAGAACAGCGAACCCGCCTTGGGGCTGAGCAGCATCGAGTTCTTGCCGAACCAGCCGAGGCCGCTGCGCTGGGCCAGCGCGCGCTCGAGCACGGGAGCTGAGTCGACGAAGGCGCGATAGCCGAAAGGGCCGATTTCGGCCTCGAGCCATTTCGCCAGCGTCGTCAGCCGTTTGCGTATCAGCTTGTGATAGTCGCGCCCGAGCGCGTAGCGGGAGATATAAGCCTTGTCCGGCTGGCCGAGCAGTTTGGTGGTTTCGACCTCGGGTGGCAGGTAGTCCATCCGCGCGGTGATCACCCGGCGGGTGCCGGGTACCAGTTGGTCGGGGCGCCAGCGCTTGTCGCCGTGCTCCGCCATGTAGCCCATCTCGCCGTGCATGCCGGCATCGAGCCAGCGGGCGAGGTGCTCGCGGTGCTCGCCGAGCTCGACATCGGCGACGCCCAGCTGCTGGAAGCCGAGCTCGCGGCCCCAGACCAACAGCTTGGCCTTGAGCGCAGTGAGATCGGGTTCCTGGCGCAGAGCATCATCCGTCATGGCGGTGCGGTGTCTTGGGGTGACCGCTTATTATGCATCAGTGACGACGCACCGGCGAATTAGCCAGGCCGCTCGCTGCGGCCTAAGCTGTGCGACGAAGCCTGTCCGCGAAGTTCCAAGGAGCGAACATGAGTACTCCCCTGCATACCCGCCGCCGTACTGCCGCAGTCGAGGTGCCGGCGCGCCTGCATGACGCGGCCCAGACCCGGGCGCTGGATCGTGAGGCGATCGCGGCGGGGATCTCGGGGTTCGAGCTGATGCGGCGCGCGGGCGCCGCCGCTTTCGCGCTGATCCGGCAGCGCTGGCCCAAGGCGCGGCGGATCAGGGTGTTCTGCGGCGGCGGCAACAACGGTGGGGATGGATATGTCGTCGCCGCGTTGGCCAGCCGGGCAGGACTGATGGTCGAGGTGCTGGCGTTCAAGTCGCCCGAGACGCTGGCGGGCGAGGCCGCCGAGGCGGTCGCGATGGCCCGCGAGGCAGGGGTTGCGATCGTCGATGGCGAGGCCGGGCTCGATCAGCCGTTCGATGCCGACCTGCTGGTCGACGCGCTGCTCGGCACCGGTGCCAAAGGCGCGCCGCGCGGCGCCTATCTGCGTGCGGTCGAGGCGATCAACCAGGACCCCGCGCCAGTACTGGCGATCGATCTGCCGAGCGGGGTCGACGCCGATACCGGGATGGCCGAGCAGGCAGTGTCGGCAACGCTGACGCTGAGCTTCATCGCGCGCAAGTTCGGGCTCTATACCGGCCTCGCCGCCGACTACGTCGGAGAGCGCTTTTTCGACGACCTGGGCCTGGACCCACGGCTGCTCGCCTCCGGCGAGGCGCTGGGCCGGCTGCTCGAGCCGGCGATGCTCGCCGGCTACCTGCCGCCGCGGCTGCCGAGCAGCCACAAGGGGCATACCGGGCACCTGCTGGTGGTCGGCGGGCGCCCTGGGTACGGTGGTTCGACGATCATGGTCAGCGAGGCGGCGGCGCGGGTTGGCGCCGGGCTGATCAGCCTCGCCACCGATGCCTGCCACCTCGCCGCCGCTTTGGCGCGGCGACCCGAACTGATGGTGCGCGGGGTGCGCAGCGGGCTCGAGATCGGCGATCTGCTCGAGGCTGCGGATGCGGTGGCGATCGGGCCGGGGCTCGGCCAGGGTGCCTGGGGCCAGGGGCTTTTCGATAAGGTGCTGGAGCGCCCTGGGCCGCGGGTGATCGATGCCGATGCGCTGCACCTGCTCGAATCGCGCTATGCCGGGCTCAGGCGCGACGATTGGGTGCTGACCCCGCATCCCGGCGAGGCGGCGATGATGCTCGGCTGCAAGGCGTCCCAGGTGCAGGCCGACCGGCTCGCCGCCGCGCGTGAGCTGTGGCGCCGTCGCGGCGGGGTGATCGTGCTCAAGGGCAACGGTACCCTGGTGGTGGCGGGAGAGAACGAAACCGACGTCGCGCTCTGCCCCTATGGCAACCCCGGGATGGCGAGCGGTGGCATGGGCGACGTCCTCGGTGGGATGATCGCGGGACTCTTGGTGCAGGGCCTTGCGCCCTTCGATGCCGCCTGCGTCGGCGTGCTGGTGCATGCCCTGGCGGCCGACGAGGCCGCGCGTGTTGGCGGGGAACGTGGTCTCCTCGCCGGTGATCTGGCATCCTTTGCGCGACGTAGGGTCAACCCTTGAATCTTCACGAGAGTCAGCATGCCGCGCCGTTCTTGCCCCACCATTCGCCAGCGAGTCGAGCTGCTCGCCGACGAGGCCGCCCAGGTCGAGCTCGGCGTCCGGCTCGGCCGCTGTCTCGACCATCGGGGCTGCGTGTTCCTGATCGGCGAGCTCGGTGCCGGCAAGACCACGCTTGCGCGCGGCGTGCTGCGCGGCCTCGGTCACCGCGGTGCGGTGAAAAGCCCGACCTATACCTTGATCGAGCCTTATGTGATCGGTGAGGCACGGGTCAATCATTTCGATCTCTATCGTCTCGGCGACCCCGAGGAGCTCGAATTCATCGGCGCCCGGGAGCTGTTCGAAGCCGATGCCTTGAACCTGATCGAGTGGCCTTCGCGCGGTGCGGGCTGGTTACCGCCGGCCGATCTGGTGGTGGAACTGAAAGTGATCGCCAGCGGACGCGAGGCTACCCTCACCGCTGCCAGCGATCATGGAGAAGCCGCCTTGGGTAGATTAGAGCGCAGTTCTTCGGAGGCAGAGTGAAGTCATTGGTGTTTTCTCATCCGAGCCTGCATCGCGGGTTCATGCTGCTCGCTCTGCTGTTTTGCGTGCTGGTCCAGTGCTTCCAACCGGCCCAGGCGGCCGAGCTCGGCAATATCCGCACCTGGAGCCAGGATGGCACCACCCGGGTGGTGTTCGATCTCGACGACGACGTCGACTATCAGGTCTTCACGCTCGATGACCCAATGCGCCTGGTGGTCGATTTCAAGAACACCAGGGTGGTTGGCGACATCGCCTCCGCCGCGGGCAACGAGCCATTGTTCGAATCGGTGCGCTGGGGCGTGCGCGAGGGCCACGACCTGCGCGTGGTGATCGATCTCGCCCGGCCGGTGGTCTACAGCCAGTTTCCGCTCGGTCCCGCGGCCGGGGCCACCGGCAGCCGGCTGGTGGTCGATCTCCAGCAGGGCCAGGGCAACAACGGTGACGATGCCGTGCTCGCCGCGGCGCGCCAGCAGATCGGGGTCACCGATGCCGACGAGGCACAGCGCGATCCGATCGCGGCGATCATCAGCCAGCAGGAAGCCAATGCGCGCCGCCAGGCGGCGAGCCCGCCGCCTTCGCCGCAGATCGCCGAAGCCACCAGCCCTACCGCCAACCAAGGGCGTGGGCGCGATATCGTGGTGGTGATCGATCCAGGTCACGGCGGCAAGGATCCAGGGGCGATCGGTGCCAATGGCACCCGTGAGAAGGATGTGGTGCTGGCGATCGCCCGCCGGCTGAAGGCGCGCTTCGACGCCGCGCCCGGCTTCACCGCCAAGCTGACCCGTGACGGCGATGAGTTCATCCCCCTGCGCGGACGCACCGAGATCGCTCGACGCAACCACGCGGACTTCTTCGTCTCGATCCACGCCGATGCGGCCAAGTCGCGCACGCCGCGGGGCTCTTCGGTCTACGCGCTCTCCCAGCACGGGGCGACCTCCGAGGCGGCCCGCTGGCTGGCCCAGTCGGAGAACAGCGCCGATCTGATCGGTGGGGTCGACGGTGATCTCAGCCTCAATGACAAAGACGAGATGCTGCGAGGGGTGCTGCTCGACCTGAGCATGACGGCGACGGTCAACGCCTCGCTCAGCGCCGGAACCCACCTGCTCAGTCAGCTCGGACGTTTCAACCGGCTGCACAAATCGCAGGTCGAGCAGGCTGGCTTCGTGGTGCTGAAATCGCCCGACATCCCTTCGCTGCTGGTCGAGACCGGCTTCATTTCGACCCCGGCCGAGGAGGCGCTGCTGGGCACCGGCGCGCACCAGGACCAGCTCGCCGGGGCGATCTTCGGCGGCATCAATACCTATTTCCAGCAGCATCCGCCGCCCTCCACCTATCTCGCCCAGCAGATACGCGGTGGCGGGCTCGCCAGCGGCCAGTACCGGGTGCGCAGCGGCGATACGCTGTCCTCGATCGCCCAGCGACAGGGCGTGACGATGGTCGAGCTCAAGCGCGCCAACGCGCTCGAGACGGACGTCGTCCGCGCAGGACAAGTGCTGCACATACCTTGAATCGGAGGCCCGCATGAGCGACGCGACATCGAGCGAGCGAACGGCGGCCGAGACTCGCCGGCGCATCCAGGTCCTGTCGCCGCGGCTGGCGAACCAGATCGCCGCCGGCGAAGTGGTCGAGCGTCCCGCTTCCGTGCTCAAGGAGCTGGTCGAGAATGCGATCGACGCGGGCTCCCGGCGGATCGAGATCGAGCTCGAGGCGGGGGGCGCCAAGCTGATCCGGGTGCGTGACGACGGCAGCGGGATCGACGCCGAGGACCTGCCGCTCGCGCTCTCGCGCCATGCGACCAGCAAGATCGCGACCCTCGATGAGCTCGAAGGGGTGGCGAGCCTTGGCTTTCGCGGCGAGGCGCTGGCGTCGATTGGCTCGGTCGCGCGGCTGGAGCTGTTCTCCAACGTCACCGATGAACCGGCGAACGGCTGGCGGGTGGTCGCCGAAGGGCGCGACATGGCGTCGAGGGTCAGTCCCGCGCCGCATCCGCGCGGTACCTCGGTGGCGGTGCGCGATCTGTTTTTCAACACGCCTGCGCGGCGCAAGTTTCTGCGTACCGAGAAGACCGAGTATGGCCATCTCGAGGAGGCCTTCCGACGCCTGGCGCTATCGCGCTACGACATCGGCTGGGTCCTGCGCCACAACCAGAAGGGCATCCACCAGCTGCGTCCCGCCGCGAGCCTCACCGAGCGCCGTGCCCGGGTCGCCGCGCTGCTCGGCCAGGAGTTCGTCGCCAATGCGCTGGATGTCGAAGTCGAGGCCACCGGACTCAGGCTGTGGGGATGGGTGGGGCTGCCGACCCACACCCGCGCCCAGGCCGACCAGCAGTACTTCTTTGTCAATGGCCGGGTGATCCGCGACCGGCTGGTCGCCCACGCGGTGCGCCAGGCCTACCGTGACGTGCTGTTTCACGGGCGTCAGCCAGTGTTCGTGCTCTATCTCGAGCTCGACCCCAAGGTGGTCGACGTCAACGTCCACCCGACCAAGCACGAAGTGCGTTTTCGTGATTCCCGGCTGGTCCACGACTTTCTTTTCTCCAGCCTGCACCGTGCGCTGGCCGATACCCGTGCGGGCGCGGCGGCCGGGGCGGCAGCTGAGCAGGGGGAAGAGGCAGGGCAGGAAGCGCGGATCGACCCGCTGACCGGCGAGCTGCTCGACGCTGCGGCCGGTAAGGCTGATGAGCCGCCGGCCTGGCGCCAGCAGTCGATCTCGCTCGGCGAGCGTCGCCCCGACTATCCGGGCGGCGGCGGGGCGAGGGAGGGGGGGCTCGAGCGGCCCAGCGGCGATCGGGTGCGCGCCTTCCTCGACGGCTACCGGGCGCTTCACCCGCGCGATCAGGAAGCCGCGCTGCTCGCATCCCATGGGCGCGATGATCAAACCTCCGCGCCGAGCCTCGATCGAGCCGAGGGCGAGGCGCCCGAGGTGCCACCGCTGGGCTACGCCGTCGCGCAGCTCCATGGTGTCTACATCCTGGCCCAGAGCGCCCGGGGCATGGTGGTGGTCGATATGCACGCGGCCCATGAGCGGATCACCTACGAGCGTTTGAAGCGCCAGTTCGAGGCCGGCCGGGTCGAGGCCCAGCCGCTACTGGTGCCGGTCTCGATCGCCCTCTCCGAGGCCGAGGTCGAGCTGGCGCTGGCGGAGGCCGAAGGTTTCGCCCGGCTCGGCGTCGAGCTCGACGCCGCCGGCCCCGAGACCCTGTTGGTACGCCAGATCCCGACGCTTTTGATCAAGCGCCAGGGGCAGGAGAACGTCGAGCCTTTGATTCGCGAAATGCTCGCCGAGCTGTCGCGCTATGGGCGCAGCGACCTGCTGCGCGGTCGGATCGACGAGATCCTCTCGACCATGGCCTGCCACGGCAGCGTGCGCGCCAATCGCAGGCTGACCCTCGAGGAGATGAATGCGCTGCTGCGCGACATGGAGATCACCGAGCGCAGCGGTCAGTGCAACCACGGTCGCCCGACCTGGACCGAGCTCGGCATGCGCGACCTGGATCGGTTGTTCCTGCGCGGGCAGTAGCCGCGCCCTTCGAGGTGTCAACCCACGCTGGCTTCGGCTAGACTGCCGGGCCCTGACGCCGCGCCCGCCATCCGCGGGTGCGGTCGCGTTTCGACAGAGCTTCGATGGACGACCGGATGCCTTGCCACCGCCAAGACCCGCGACCGTTGGCGATCTTCCTCATGGGCCCGACCGCCGCAGGCAAGACCGACGCCGCGATCGCGCTGCACGAACGGCTCGGCTGCGAGCTGATCAGCGTCGACTCGGCGATGATCTATCGCCAGATGGACATCGGTACCGCCAAGCCGAGCGCGCAGGAGCTCGCCCGAGCGCCTCATCGGCTGATCGACATCCTCGACCCGGCGCAAACCTACTCGGCGGCCGATTTTCGCCGCGACGCGCTGGTGGAGATGGCGGCGATCACCGCCCGTGGCCGGATACCGCTGCTGGTCGGTGGCACCATGCTCTACTTCAAGACCCTGCTGGAGGGCAACGGCGGGCTGCCGCCCAGCGATCCAGCGCTTCGCGCCGCGCTCGAGGCCGAAGCCCAGAGCCGCGGCCTCGCCGAGCTGCACCGCGAACTCGCTGCGCTCGATCCGCAGTCGGCTGCGCGCATCCATCCCAATGATCCTCAGCGACTGCTGCGTGCGCTCGAAGTGCAGCGCCAGACCGGGCGCTCGCTCACCGAGCACTGGCGGGCGCAGCGCTTCGAGCCGCTGCCGTGGCGGGTGCTTCAACTCGCCCTGGTACCCGGCGAGCGTGCCGCCTTGCACGCTCGGATCGAGGCGCGTTTCGATGCGATGCTCGCCGCCGGGCTGGTCGAGGAGGTGGCGGCGCTGCGCGCGCGCGGCGATCTTTCCGCGGCGATGCCATCGATGAGGAGCGTCGGCTATCGCCAGCTCTGGCGGTACCTGGATGGGAAGTGCGATTGGGCGACGATGCGTGCCCAGGGGATCATTGCGACCCGCCAGTTGGCCAAGCGCCAGCTGACCTGGTTGCGCAGCTGGCCTGAGCTTCACACGGTCGAGGTCCCGCGCGACGACATCGTTGCGGCGCTCTTGAAAATTGTGCGAGGTGACGGCACTTAGCGTAGACTGGTCGTCCGCGAACGAAGCCGACATTTAGCGTTCAAACGTTCGAGTACGGGTGGTTTCTACCCGTACCCAGGGCACCGGCTTCGGGCCGAATTGGGGCTCGGCGAGCGTCCCGGTGACGTACCCCTGTGTGGCCCATCCATGGTGTTGGTGGGCGCGCGGGTACGGAGGGTGGCGCGTCGTGCCGTGAGATCGACCACAAGACCCCAAAAACGCGGCATCTTTTTTTCGGAGAGCAACATGTCCAAAGGACAGTCACTACAAGATCCCTACCTGAACATCCTCCGCAAGGAGCGGATTCCGGTTTCCATCTTCCTGGTCAACGGTATCAAGCTGCAGGGCCAGATCGAATCCTTCGATCAGTTCGTGATCCTGCTGCGCAACACGGTCAGCCAGATGGTGTACAAACATGCCATCTCCACCGTGGTGCCGTCCCGCAACGTGCGCCTGCCGGCCCCGGACGCAAGCGTTCCCTCCGGTCAGGACCAATGATGACGACGAGGCGCTGATTGTTCTTCGAACGTCCCGATTCGGGTGAAACGGCCATCCTGGTGCATATCGAGTTCCAGGATGGCCGAGAGCCCGAGGACCCCATGGAACTGCTCGAGCTGGCGCGCTCCGCAGGCGCTATTCCCGCCGCGCTGATCGAAGGTAGCCGTCGCTACCCGGAAGCCCGCATGTTCATCGGCGAGGGCAAGCTCGAAGAGGTGCGCGAAGCCCTCCGGGCCCACGAGGCTGAGCTGGTGATCTTCAACCACGCCTTGAAGCCCTCCCAGGAGCGCAATCTCGAGAAGGAACTCAAGTGCCGGGTGCTCGATCGCACCGGGCTGATTCTCGACATCTTCGCCCAGCGCGCGCGGACCCACGAGGGCAAGCTGCAGGTCGAGCTCGCCCAGCTCGAGTACATGTCCACCCGCCTGGTGCGTGGCTGGACCCACCTCGAGCGCCAGAAGGGCGGTATCGGCCTGCGCGGCCCTGGCGAGACCCAGCTCGAGACCGACCGGCGCCTTTTGCGCGCGCGGATCCGCCAGATCAACAAGCGCCTCGAGAAGGTGCGCAGCCAGCGTAGCCAGAACCGGCGCGCCCGCGACCGGGCCGAGATCCCCTCGACCTCGCTGGTGGGGTACACCAACGCCGGCAAGTCGACGCTATTCAACGCCCTGACCTCCTCCGACGTCTACGCCGCCGACCAGCTCTTCGCCACCCTCGACCCGACCCTGCGCCGGCTCGAAGTCGCCGATGTGGGTCCGGTGGTGCTGGCCGATACCGTAGGCTTCATCCGCCATCTGCCGCACAAGCTGGTGCAGGCGTTCAAGGCGACGCTCGAGGAGGCCGCCGAGGCCGATCTGCTGATCCACGTGATCGATGCGGCAGACCCCGATCGCGAGGCCAACATCGCCCAGGTCGATGCGGTATTGGAGGAGATCGGTGCGCAGGACGTGCCGCGATTGCTGGTGATGAACAAGATCGACCTGCTTGGCAGCCAGCCCAGGCTCGAACGCGATGCCCAGGGCCGGCCGCATACGGTCTGGCTCTCGGCGCGTGACGCCCAGGGGTTCGAACTGTTTCACCAGGCGCTCTCCGAGCTGCTCGCGGTGGATCTGGTCGAGCTTTCGCTCAGACTGGCGCCGCACAAGGGCTGGCTGCGTGCGCAGCTGCACGAACTCGGGGCGGTGCGTGAGGAGCACTACGACGAGCAGGGGTATGCCTGTCTCGATATTCGCCTGCCGCAGCGCGACTTCCTCCAGCTGCTCTCGCGCGGTGAGGAGAATCCCCGGGACTACCTGCCGGCCGAGGCCTTCGCCTCCGATTATTGAGGCGAAGATTTCGGTCACACTCTTCACGCTTGGCCATTTTGGCCCTAGTGTGGAGCCGAGGCGGCGTCGCTCGGTCAGCTCAGCTAACGTTAAGCTCGAGTCTGATGCGGGTGGCGCCGCTTTGGTGTTAGCTTGTCGGCACCGACATTAGGCTTTGCGATTCATATGGTTGATAATGTGCACAGCCGATGGAACGGGGGTTGATACTGTTTTCGCCGCTTCATGCGGACTTGGCGGCTAGCATATCGAAGATGCGTTTCTTGCGGCTTCGGCGCTTGCCTTGCGCGCGGCGGCAGCGATGACCACAGCGCGATGATCGAAGCCGGGCCACGTTGACGAGCGTGGGCGGGTGGCGACGAACTCTTGGAGAGGATGTATGGCTTGGAACGAGCCAGGTAATGGTGGCAACGACAAGCGCCACGACCCCTGGGGCAGCGGCAATCGCAAAGACGAGGGCAGTGACCAGGGGGGCCGAGACGATGACAAGCGGCCGAACGATCCCTGGGGTGGTGGCAACCGTGGCAACAAGGGTAGTGGCCGTCCACCGGATCTCGACGAAGCATTGAAGAAACTGCAAAACGGGCTGGCTGGTCTGTTCGGCGGTAAAAAGCGCTCCAACGGTGGTGGCGATGGCGGCAATGGTGGGCGCAAGCACAGCGCGCTGATCCTGCCGGCGGTGCTGGTGGTGGTCGCCTTGGGCGTCTGGGCCGGCTCCGGTTTCTATTTGGTCGATCAGTCCGAACGCGGCGTAGTCCTGCGTTTCGGCAAGTATCACGACACCGTCAACCCCGGTCTGCACTGGAACCCGCCGCTGGTCGACAGGGTCAGTCTGGTCAACGTCACCGAGGTGCGTTCGTTCCAGCAGAATTCCTCGATGCTCACCAGCGACACCAACATCGTTACCGTGCGGATCTCGGTGCAGTATCAGGTCGCCAATCCCCGCGACTTCGTGCTCAACGTACGCGAGCCGGAGCAGAGCCTGCGCAATGCGCTGGACTCGACCCTGCGCCATGTGGTCGGCGCCAGCGGGATGCAGAACGTGCTGACCAGCACCAGCGAAGTGCAGGAAGTCCAGCAGGCTGACGACACTGCCCCGTCGCAGATCGAGGATGAGAGTGCCGGTCCGGATGCGGTGCCTTTGATCAGCATGACGCCGCCGGTGCAGGATTCGCTGCTCAGCGGTCGCGAGGAGCTCGGGCCCGCCGTCGCCGAGCGGCTCCAGCAGGCGCTCGACGCCTACCGGGTCGGCTTGAGACTGCAGACCGTCAACCTCGAGAGCACCCAGGCACCCGACCAGGTCCAGGATGCGGTCGATGACGTGATTCGCTCGCGCGAGGATCGTCAGCGCTCGATCAACGAGGCCCGCGCCTACGAGAACGCCCTGCAGCCGCAGACCGAAGGGGAAGCGCAGCGCCTGATCGAGGAAGCGACCGGGTATCGCAACTCGGTGGTCTCCGACGCTCGCGGTCAGACCAGCCGCTTCCTCGCGGTGCTCGGCGAATATCGCCAGGCCCCTGAAGTGACTCGCGAACGCCTTTACCTGGATGCGCTGAGCTCGATCTACTCTCGCAGTCCGAAAGCCCTGGTCGATCTCGACCAGAACAACAACTCGATGATCTATCTGCCTCTCGATCAGCTGCGTGGTCGCGGCCAGGACGGGCAGGGGACTCAGGTCGACCCCGATGAGGTGCGCCGGCTCGAATCGGTCTCCCGGCAGACGGTCGATCAGGTCATCAACCGCCCCGGCCGTACCGAGGCCCAGAGCGGTAGCAACACCAGCGGTCTGCGGGAGGGACGGCAATGATCAACAACCGCGCATTGGTCATCATCGCGCTGCTAGCGGTCATCGCCTGGATCGCCAACGCCAGCTTCTACGTGGTCGACGAGACCCAGAGGGCGATCAAGCTGCGCTTCGGTGAAGTGGTCGAGGCGGACATTGCGCCGGGCCTGCATCTGAAATGGCCTTTGATCAACACCGTGCGGACGTTCGACGCCCGCGTGCAGACGGTGGAGAGCAGCGAGAGCCGCTTCCTTACCGCCGGGCGTAACGCACTGATCGTCGACTCCTACGTCAAGTGGCAGGTGACCGACCCGAACCTGTTCTACGAGTCGACCCGTGGCGACATGACACGTGCCGAGAGCCTGATCGCACCGCGCGTCGACGAAAGCCTGCGTAACGCTTTCGGTAGCCGCGACGTCAGCACCATCATCAGCGAGGACCGTGATGAAATGCTGCTCCAGCCGATGGCGAACCTCGATCGTGCGATGCGTCAGGAAGTCGGCGTGGCGATCCTCGACATTCGCTTGAAGCGTGTCGAGCTGCCCCGTGAAGTGACCCAGGCGGTGTTCGAGCGGATGCGCACCGAGCGCCATGCCGAGGCACGCCAGTATCGCGCCCAGGGTCTCGAGCAGAGCGAGCGTATTCGCGCCCGCGCCGATCGTGAGCGCCAGGTCGCCCTGGCCACCGCGCGTCAGGAGGCCGAGACGCTGCGCGGGCAAGGGGATGCCGAGGCTTCGCAGATCTATGCCAACGCCTATCAGCAGGACAGCGAGTTCTTCCGCTTCTACCGCTCGCTCGACGCCTATCGCACGAGTTTCAGCGGCGATGGGGATATGCTGATACTGAGTCCCGACAGCGAGTTCTTCCGCTACTTCAGCAATCCGCAGGGCGAGGCTCAGAACTAGGCTTCGAATCCCTCGGCCCACTGCGGCATCCGGCGCTCCTGGCGCCGGATGCCGTACGGGATGGCACGCCGCTGCAAGCGTGGTAGAATCCACAAAACCGGGCGCGCCCCGGTTTTTTTGTGGCCGAGTCGCGACGCGCTCCCGCCGTTTCCGACCAAGGGAAACGATCGCCCGGCCGCTTCACCGCAGTCCGACGTCTCGCCAGCGCCATCCGGCGCCTCTTTGGCCGCGCGAGAACGTCCGAGCAGTCAAACTTCTAGGGCATCCAGACATGACCATGGCCGATCGCTGGCTTCTTCCCGACGGCATCGACGAGGTGCTCCCGCCCCTGGCGCTGCGCATGGAGTCGCTGCGTCGCGCGCTTCTCGATCTTTACCACCGCTGGGGTTACGACCTGGTCGTGCCGCCGCCGGTCGAGTTTCTCGATTCACTGCTGACCGGCACCGGCAGCGATCTCGAGCTGCAGACTTTCAAGCTCACCGATCAGGCCAGTGGGCGGATGATGGGGCTTTCCGCCGACGTCACCCCGCAGGTCGCGCGGATGGACGCACACTCCCTGCGCCGTCCCGGGCCTTCGCGGCTTTGCTACTGCGCCAATGCGCTGCGCGCCACGGCGGACCAGTACCAGGGGGGGCGCAATCCGGTGCAGCTCGGTCTCGAGCTGTTCGGCCATTCAGGCATCGACGCGGATCTCGAGATCGTTCGCCTGGCGCTGGAGAGCCTCTATCTCGCCGGTGCCACCGATGTCCACCTCGCCTTCGGTCATATCGGCATCTATCGCGTGCTCACCGAGGCCGCGGGGCTCGACGCCGCGCTCGAGCGCGACCTGTTCGAGGCGATCGAACGCAAGGCCTATACCGAGATCGATGCTCTGCTCGAAGAGGCCGAGATCGACGCTTCCCTGCGCCACATGCTGGCCCGCCTGCCGAGACTGCATGGCGGCCTGGAGGTGATCACCGAGGCGCGCGAGTCCTTCCTCGACATGCCCGAGGAGATCTCGGCCCAGCTCGAGCAGTTCGAGCACCTGGCCCGACGCATCGGCGCGGAGCACCCCGAGGTCGAGCTCTACTTCGATCTCGCCGAGCTTCGCGGCTATCAGTATCACACCGGCGTGGTGTTTGCCGCTTACGTGCCCGGCTATGGCCAGGCGCTGGTCAAGGGGGGACGCTACGACGACACCGGGCGCGCTTTCGGGCGCTCGCGACCGGCGACCGGCTGCTCGATGGAGCTCAAGCTGCTCGCGGGGCTTCGCGAGCAGCTGCCGCCGTGCGACGGCATCTGGGCGCCCGCCGGCGAGAATGGCGAACTGGAGGCCATCGTCGCCAAACTGCGCGCGGCCGGTGAGCGAGTGGTCCAGGCGCTGCCTGGGCAGGTCACCGGCGCGTTGGATCATCGCTGCAATCGCCGTCTCGAGCGAATCGACGGCGAATGGCGCTGTGTGCCGCTCGACGCATGAGCACCCCGCGCCGCCAGACCAGGACAATTCCGGCATCACACGTTACAGAGGCAAACCGCCATGGGTAAGAATGTCGTCGTGCTCGGCACGCAATGGGGCGATGAAGGGAAGGGCAAGGTCGTCGACCTGCTGACCGAATCCGCTTCGGCCGTCGTGCGTTTCCAAGGGGGCCACAACGCTGGCCATACGCTGGTGATCGATGGCAAGAAGACGATCCTGCGCCTGATCCCCTCGGGGATCCTGCGCCCGGGCGTTACTTGCGTGATCGGCAACGGAGTGGTGCTCTCTCCCGATGCGCTGCTCAGCGAGATCGCCGAGCTCGAGGCAGGCGGCGTACCGGTGCGTGAGCGCCTGCGCTTGTCGCCCGCCTGCCCGTTGATCCTGCCCTATCACGTCGCCCTCGACGTCGCCCGCGAGAAAGCGCGCGGCATCGCCAAGATCGGCACCACTGGCCGTGGCATCGGGCCGGCCTACGAGGACAAGGTCGCTCGCCGCGGCCTGCGGCTCGGCGACATGCTCCACCGCGAGCGCTTCGCCAGCAAACTCGGCGAGGTGCTCGATTATCACAACTTCGTACTGACCCGTTACCACAACGAGCCGGCGATAGATTTCCAGCGGGTGCTCGACCAGGCGATGGAGATGGCCGAGGAGCTGCGCCCGATGGTCTGCGACACCGTGGGCTTCGTCCACGACCTTCGCAAGGCGGGTGAGAACATCATGTTCGAGGGGGCCCAGGGATCGTTGCTCGATATCGACCACGGCACCTATCCCTACGTGACCAGCTCGAACACCACCGCCGGTGGCACTGCCACAGGCTCCGGCGTAGGCCCTTTGTATCTCGACTACGTTCTCGGGATCACCAAGGCCTACACCACCCGTGTCGGCTCGGGCCCGTTCCCGACCGAGCTGTTCGACGAGTTCGGCCGCCATCTTGCCGAGCGCGGTCATGAGTTCGGCTCCAACACCGGCCGTGCCCGCCGCTGCGGCTGGTTCGACGCCGTCGCGCTGCGCCACGCGGTGATGATCAACTCGATCTCCGGTATTTGCCTGACCAAGCTCGACGTGCTCGATGGGCTGGAGAACATCCGTGTCTGCGTCGGCTACCGCGCCAAGGACGGTGGACTGATCGACAGCCCGATCGATACCGAAGGGTACGAGGCGATCGAGCCGGTCTATCACGACCTGCCGGGCTGGAGCGAATCGACCGTCGGGGTCAAGCGGGTCGAGGACCTGCCCGCCAATGCGCGCGGCTACATCAACTTCCTCGAGAAGGAAGTGGGCACCCCGATCGCGATCATCTCGACCGGTCCGGATCGCGCCGAGACCATCGTGCTGCACAACCCGTTCGACGACTGAGCCTCATCGTCTCTGAGTGCAAACGCTCCGCCAATCCCATGGCGGAGCGTTTTTCGTTTCGGCAGGCGCCTTCCGCCATCGCCTAGGCGTGGCATTCAGCCAAGGTCGAAGGTGGCGCCGCCGTCGATGCGCAGGTCGTGCAGGGTGATGTGCCCGGCACGGGGGGAGAGCAAAAACAGGATCGCGTCGCTGACGTCGTCGGGGGTGGCGATCTTGCCCAGCGGGATGCCGGCCTTGAAGCTTGCGAGCGAGCCTTCGATCACCTTGGCCCGGCCGCTCTCGTCCGCCCACATGCCGCGCTGCATGCCGGTGTCGGTGGAGCCGGGAGAGACGACGTTGCAACGGATGCCGTATTCGGCGAGCTCGAGACCGAGGCAGCGGGTCAGCTGGGTCGCCGCGGCCTTGGAGGCGGCGTAGGCGCCCATCTCCATCCGCGGGGTACCGGCGGCGTTGGAGCTGACCACCACGATCGCGCCGCGACGGCGCGGGATCATCCGGCGTGCCACCGCGCGGGCGAGGCGGAAGGGGCCGCCTGCGTTGATCGAAAGCGCCCGCTCCCATTCGTGGTCCTCTAGATCGACCACCCGGCCCATCTGCAGCACGCCTGCGACGCTTGCGAGGTGATCGATCGGCCCGTGGATGGCCTCGGCCGCGGCGACGGCCTGGTCGACGGCCTGGGTGTCGGCGACGTCGAGCGGATGCAGCGAAAGCCGCTCGCCTGCGTCGAGCGTGGCGGCGAGCCGCTCGAGTCCCGCTTGCTTGAGATCGAGCGCGGCAACCCTTGCGCCCTGCTCGAGCAGGCGTCGCACCAAGCACTCACCGATGCCCTGGGCGGCGCCGCTGACCACCACTACCTGGCCTTCGAACTCTTGGTCCCGAGGCTTTGGCGAGAGGGTCGTTTCACCGCTCATTTCATTCCACCGGCGCGGAAGATCTCGCGCCATTCGTCAAGCGTCGCATGCTCGACCAGATCGGCGAAGCCGACCTCGATGCCCTCCCGGCGCAGCCGCTCGGCGAGGCTCATCAGACGAATCGAGTCCATCCCTGCGAGCATCAGGTTCTCGTCGCCGGGAATCTCCTCCAGCGGGGTCTCGAGCAGCCGCTCGATCTCCGCCTCGAAGGCGGCCAGATCGAAGCCGCGGGCGCTGTCCAGCGCGGCGATGGTGTCGGCGGTGGTCAGGCTCACGCCGCAGTTGCGCGCGACGTAGTCGGTGGCCATGCGGTGCTCCGACGCAGAGAAGTCCGCCACCGCGTCGTAGACGAAGAACGGCTGGACATCCTGCATGAAGGCCTCGAGCGCGGTCGCCATGCAGCCGATGTGGCCATAGATGCCGGTGATGATCAGCTGGTCGCGACCCAGCTCGCGCAGTTGGGCGCGCAGGTCGGAGCGCTGGAAGGCGCTGTAGCGCCACTTGGTCAGTACCACCTCGTCCGCGGTGGGGGCGAGGCGGGCGACGATCGGGTAGAGCTCGGGATGGGCGGGCAGGCCCGGGCCCCAGAAGTCGTTGAGCAGGGCGCGGTCGCTATCGGGCTGTTCGGTCGGCTGCGCGGTGTAGAACACCGGGATTCCATTCGCGCGCGCATGGTCGAGCAGCTGGCGAGTGTGGTCGAGCAGCATCGGAATCGGTGCCTGGTCGCGGTAGTACTTGTCGAGGAAGTACTCCTGCATGTCATGGATCAGCAGCGCCGCACGGCCTGCTTCCGGCCGCCAGTCGACCCGGTTGTCGGGACGAGCCTCGGCGCCGGGCATCGGATAGGGCGTGATCGCGGGGATGGTCATGGTGATGCAACCTCTACGGCAGATAGGCGAAAGCCGCCCGGCGCGCGGTCGGGCGGCATGGGGTTCAGGCGAAGCGCTCCTTGAGCAGTTCGCGTAGCACTTTGCGGCTCACCTTGCCGACCCCGCTCTGGGGGAAGGCGTCGATGAATTCGAAGCGATCGGGCACCTTGTAGGCGGCGAGGCGTCCGCGTACGAAGCGGGCGAGATCACGCTTGTCGAGCGCCTGGCCATCGCGGGCGACGACGAATGCGCAGCTGCGCTCCCCGAGGTAGGCGTCCGGCATGCCGACCACCGCGACGTCATGGACGCCGGGATGGGCGAGCAGCACGTTCTCGACCTCGTCCATCGCGATCTTCTCGCCGCCGCGGTTGATCTGGTCCTTCTCGCGGCCCTCGACGATCAGATCGCCCTGCTCGGTGCGCACGGCGATGTCGCCGGTGCGGTAGAAGCCGTCCGCGGTGAACGAGGCCGAGTTGACCTCGGGCGCGTTGAAGTAGCCGCGAATGGTGTAGGGACCGCGGGTGATCAGATGGCCGGCCTGGCCGGGGGGAAGGTCACGGTCCTGGTCATCGACGATACGCACCTCGTCGAGCGGCGAGATCGGTCGTCCCTGGGTGTGGATGATCAGCTCCTCGGGATCGTCAAGGCGGGTGTAGTTGACCAGCCCCTCGGCCATCCCGAACACCTGCTGGAGCGTGCAGCCGAGCGTCGGACGCACTCGCCGCGCCGCCTCGCTGACCAGTTTGGCGCCGCCGACCTGGAGCACTTCGAGGCTCGCCAGCTGCTCGACGCCTCGGCTCGCCGCCTCCAGCCAGATCAGCGCCAGCGGTGGCACCAGCGCGGTGATGGTGACCCGCTCGCGCTCGATCAGCGGGAAGCAGACATCCGGGCTGGGGCGCGGTGCCAGCACCACTTGGCCACCGGCGTAGAGTACGCCGAGGAAACCGGGCGAGCTCATCGGAAAGTTATGGGCGATCGGCAGGCTGACCAGGTAGACGCTGTCGGCATCGATGCCGCAGAGCTCGTTGCTGCCGCGCAGGCTATAGATGTAGTCGTCGTGGCGCCGGGGAATCAGCTTGGAGAGCCCGGTGGTGCCGCCGGAGAGCTGGAAGAAGGCGAGCTCGCGCGAGTGCGGTGGGGCTGGCAGCTCGTCCGCCGCGGGGGCGGTGGCGAGCAGGTCGTCGAAGGCGACCAACTCCTGCGCCTCGCCGCAGATCACCAGATGCTCGAGCGTGGGCACCGCGGCCTGGGTCTCGCGTGCGAGCGTGCGGTGGTCGAAGCCTTCGAAACGGTCGACGGTGATCAGCGCGCGTGCGCCGCTGAAGCGGCAGAAGTGCTCGAGCTCGTTGCGGCGATGGGCGGGCAGCGCGAACACCGGCAGCGCGCCGAGGCGGAACAGCGCGAAGCAGGCAACGATGAACTCGGCCCGATTGGGCAGCTGCAGTACCACCCGGTCGCCCTTGTCGATCCCTAGTCGGTACAGGCCGAGAGCGCAGCGCTCGACCCGCGCGTCCAGCTCGCGATAGCTCAATCGAGCCTCGCCATCGACCACGGCGATTCGCTCGCCTTGGTCCGCGGCGCGTTGACGCAGGAAGCCACTGAAGGTCTCGCCTCGCCAATAGCCGGCGGCGACGTAGCGTTCGACGAACTCCGCCGGCCAGTCCGGGCAGAGGGCGGCGACGTCGTCGTCGGGTGCCACCTGGATCGGGTGGGCGTTGGCTGCGTGGTTCATGCATCTGTCCCTGGAGTGGATGAGGTGGTGGACGCCTGGCCGAGCGAGTCATCGAGGCCCAGCGCCGCCAGCATGGTACCGAGCTTGGTGCCGGTCTCGGCGAACTCGCTGGCGGGTGTCGAGCCCTCGACCAGCCCGGCGCCCGCGTAGAGAGTGAGGTGTTCGCCACGCAGCTCGGCGCAGCGCAGCGAGAGCGCCCATTCACCGTCGCCCGAGGCGTCGCACCAGCCGACCAGGCCGCTGAACAGCTCGCGCTCGAACGGTTCGAGCCGGCGGATCGCAGCGAAGGCGGCGGCGTTGGGGTGACCACATACCGCCGGCGTCGGGTGCAGCGCGCGAGCGATGGCGAGCGACGAGGGCGCGGGCTCGATCAGCTCGCCGCTGAGCTCGGTCGACAGGTGCCAGAGCTTGCCGGTGCTCAGAAGCGTCGGGCCCTCAGGCACCTCGAGCTGCGAGCAGAACGGGCGCAGCGCCGCGACCACCGCGTCGATCACCAGCGCGTGCTCACGCAGGTCCTTTTCGGAGTGCAGCAGGGCCGCTGCGGCCAGGCGATCCTCCTCGGGGTCTCGGCGGCGAGCGGCCGAGCCCGCCAGTGGGTTGACCATCACCCGTCGGCCGATTCGCCGCACCATCAACTCGGGGCTGGCGCCGAGGAACACCGCCGGCGACTGGCGCGCCTCCAGCGGAGTGGCGAACACATAGGCTTCGGGATTGCGATGCAGCAGCCGGCGCAGCAGCAGGGTGGGGTCGAGCGCGCCGTCGGTCTCGACCTCGAGGGTTCGGGCCAGCACCACCTTGTCGAGGCGCCCGGCGCGGAACTCGGCCAGCGCCGCCTCGACCCCGGCGCAGTAGCCGGCGCGGTCCGGATGCGGTGTGACGCGGCGCGCCTTGGCGTCGAGGGCCGGCTCGGTCTGCTGGGCCGCCCAGTGGGTCAGCGCGGAGCGCTCCGTGCAGCGTCGCGGCAGCAGCAGCCGGCCGTGGCGATCATCGGCGAACGGCAGCGCGCCGACCACCCGCGGATTCGCAATCCCCGCGCGCCGGCCTTGTTCGAGCAGCTCGGCGAGGGCTTGTTCGCCTTGATCACCGCGCGGAGAGCGCGTGTCCAGCCAGTCGCCGGCGAGCAGGGCGCGGGTCGGCGAGCTGAACAGGAAGTCTTCCGCGCGATAGGCCGAGACCAGTGCCTCGGCGGTGGTCTCGTCGCCGGTGGGATGGGGGATGACCATCTCGTCGTTCACGGTTCGCTCCTGACCGCCATCACAGGGGGCGGTGTAAGGCTCAGGGTGGGCATGTTAAATCCAAACGGAGGCTGAATCATTCGCATTTGTCGATGCGTCGTCGCCGCACTACTGCGGCGTATTCCATTCATCCGCAAGGTTTGGCTCGATACGCGGGACTAGGCGGTATCCGGGCCCCGGCATCTGGTCTCGCGTCGTGCCCCGGGCACCCGCAGCACCGCGTCGCAGAGCTCGCTGAGCGGCTGCGTTTCACCGCCCCAGGGATTGACCCGGCGTGCGGCGAGATCGCCCTCGACGTCGATCAGCTCAAGATCGCGGCAGGCGCTATCGAAAGGCATCAAGCGCGGTGGCAGTTCCGGCCACAGCGTACGCAGTGCGATGCCCTCGTCGAGCAGCTGGCTGGCGAGGGTGACACGCCCATCGACCGGTGAGCGGGCCAGGTGGCGCATGCCGAAGAGCAAAAGCCCTGGGCGACCGCTCGCGAGCAGGCGCTGCTCGATGCAGCCGAGGAAGGCCTTGCGGCGGTGCCTGTCGCGCTCGGCGCACGGCCACTCGCCGGCCGGCTCGGCCAGCCACATCCTCATCCGCCGCTGCGCGGGCCGCTTGCGATTGACCGCCCGCAGGCGGCGCAGCAAAGCGGCATAGACCGGGTGGCGCCAGAGCGTGGCATGGGGGCCATCGTTCCAGATCGGCTTCAGCGCGCCGGCGCCGAGGCGGCTGCCGGCCAGGTAGGCGTCGAGCAGTGCCTGGTGGCGCTGGCAGCCGAACTCGACCACCAGGTCCTGGCAGCGCGACGCGATCGCCTCGCTGAGTATCAGCTCGGTCAGCGCACGCATCACCTTGGGCGTCAGATGGGCTTCACCGAGGCCGACCAGCCCGGCTTGGTCGAACCATCCAGCGAGCGCGGAGGCGACGTCAGCGAAGCCTTTGGTCACGGTGCGAGCCATTGATCGATCCGGGTGGCGATCCGCGCCAGCATCTCGGGGCGGATCATGCCGGGATGGTCGCAGTCGAGATCGATGCCGACGATCTCGCCTTCGACGTAGGGTGCCCAGGCGGAGCGTTCGAGCCAGTGCTGCTCGCGCGGCGCGGCGGCGGTGAAGAACAGCATCCCACCGCGGTAGCGCAGGTGGTGCGAGGCGCGCACCAGACGGCTCGAGTTGATCACCACGTCCACCAGCCGGTCGAGGGTCGCGGTATCGAGGCTCGCCATCGCGTGCTGTTCGTGCTCGAGCAGTGCGACCACGGTGGCGCGCTCGACTGGCGCCCCGGGCGGCGCCTCGACGCCGGCGAGACGCAGCAGCGCGACCAGCGCCTCGTGCTCATCGGGTGGCATCATGTGACGCCACAGGTCGCTCGGGTAGGCGTCGAGCAGGGCGAGTAGCTCGACTTCCTCCCCATCCTCCTGCAGTAGCGCGGCCACGGTATGGGCGACCATGCCGCCCAGCGACCAGCCGAGCAGCCTGTAGGGGCCATGTGGCTGGCGGGTACGCAGCGCGGCCAGATAGTCGCGCGCCATCGCCTCGAGGCTCTCAGGCGGTGTCTCGCCTTCCCGCAGCCCTTCGGCCTGGACGCCGATCACCGCGCCGTCGCCGCCCAGTACCCGCGCAAGCCCCGCGTAGCACCAGGCCAGCCCGCCGGCCGGGTGGAAGCAGAACAGCGTGGGCGTCCGGCTGCCAGGCGCGGCGCGGCGCAGGGTGAGGAGGCGATCGAGCGCGCCCTCGCGCTGCGCCTGGTCGAGCTCGCGCGCCATCCGCGCAGGGGTAGGGGCGGTGAACACGGTGGCGATCGAGACCTCCTCGCCGGTCGCCTCGCGGATCCTCAGTGCCAGTTGCACCGCCGCCAGCGAGTGCCCGCCGAGGTCGAAGAAGTCGTCATCGGCGCCGAATTCGTCGAGCGCCAAGGTGGCGGCGAATAGCGCGCAGAGTTCGCGCTCGCGCGGCGATGACGGCGCGCGACGCGCAGGCGTAGCCGCCTCGGGAGGCGGCGGCAGGGCGCGTCGATCGAGCTTGCCGTTGGGGCTCAGCGGCAGTCGCTCGATCGGCACCAGTGCACTCGGCACCATGTAGTCGGGCAGCCAGTGGTGAAGGTGATCGTCGAGCTCGGCTCGCCAGTCGATGGCGCTATCCTCGGCCAGCACCAGGTAGCCGATCAGCCGTTCGGCATGGAGATTGACCGCGGCGGCCTCGACCGCCGGGTGGCGCTCGAGCACCGCCTCGATCTCGTCGAGCTCCAGGCGCTGGCCGCGCAGCTTGACCTGATGGTCGATGCGGCCGTGGTACTCGAGCTCGCCGGCCGGGTTCCAGCGCGCCAGATCGCCGCTTTTATATAGTCGCTGGCCGTCGAGGCCGGTGACGAAGCGCTCCGTGGTGAGCTCAGGGCGGCCGATGTAGCCGCGCGCCAGGTTGCGCCCGCCGATGTGGAGTTCGCCGATCACCCCGACCGGCAGGCGCAGGCCCTGCGGGTCGAGGATCTCGATCCGGGTATTCCAGATCGGGTGGCCTATCGGTACCGAGGCCCGATCCTTCAATCGCTCGCAGGGCCAGTAGGTGACGTCGACCGCGGCCTCGGTGGGGCCGTAGAGGTTGTGCAGTCGTGCGCTGCCTTCGAAGGCACGCTGGAAGCGCTCGACCAGACCGCGCTTGAGCGCCTCGCCGCTGGCGAACACCTGTCGCAGGCTCGGCAGCCTGCGCGGGGCATGCTCGAGCTCGTCGAGGAAGGCCGCGAGCATCGAGGGCACGAAGTGCAGCGTGGTGATCGACTCGGCGGCGATGATCTCGGCCAGGTAGCGCGGGTCGCGGTGGCCTTCGGGGCGCGCCATCACCAGGGTGGCGCCGTGGAGCAGCGGCCAGAACAGCTCCCACACCGAAACGTCGAAGCCGACCGGGGTCTTTTGCAGTACCCGGTCGCGGGCACTCAGGCGGTATTCGTGCTGCATCCACTCCAGCCGGTTGACGATCGCACGGTGCTCGATCACCACCCCCTTGGGCTCGCCGGTCGAGCCGGAGGTGAACAGCACGTAGGCCGGATCGGTCGGCGAGCGCGCGGGGAGCCGGCGCTGGTCGAGTGCGGAAGGTGCGGTCAGACGCTCGTCCCGGGCGTCGAATTCGAGCCACTCGACTCCCTCGGGCAGCGCTTGGGCGTGGTCCGCGTCACAGATCACCAAGAGCGGTGCCGCGCGTTCGATCATCCGCTGCCAGCGCCCCGGCGGCTGGTCCAGCGGCAGCGGCATGTAGGCCGCGGCGCACTTGTGGATCGCCAGCAGGGCGATTTCGAGTTCCAGCGAGCGCGGCAGCGCTACGCCGATCACCCGGGGCGTCTGCGGCGCGGGCGCGGCGAGCGTGTCGAGGCGCGCGAGAATCAGCGCGGCGAGACGCCGGGCACGGGTATCGAGGGTGCGGTAGTCGAGCCGCTCGCCCTCGAAGGCCAGTGCCTCGGCGTCCGGGGTGCGTGCCACCTGACGCTCGAACAGCGTCGCCAGGTCGGTTTCCTCCACCGGATGGTCGGTGTCGTTCCAGCGCTCGATGCGCTCGAGCTCCTCCGCGGTGGCGATCGGCAGCTCGCCGACCGGCTGGCGCGGATGGGTGGCCAGCGTCTCGCACCACTGCACCAACCGGGTCAGATGATCAAGGGCATCGGGCGCCGAGTAGAGCTTCGGGTTGCTCTCCAGGGTCAGATGCAGTGCGTCATCGTCGTTGCCGAGGTAAAGGCTTAGGGTCATGTCGTCGACCGGCCCGGGAGCGAGGTGGTGCGTCTCGGTGGCGCAGCCGTCGAACAGCCGCGGCTGGGCGAACGGCAGGATGTTGACCTGCGGTCCGGACAGCGGCGCCTCGCCGGGCAGCCGGTCGAGCTCGCGGGCGAGCCATTCATGGCGATAGCGCTGGTGGCGGCGGGCGCCGCTCAGCGCCTTGCGCAGCTGGGCGAGCCAGTCGACCAGCCCAGTCTCCAGGCCGGCTTCGATCCGCAGCGGTAGTACGTTGACCACGGATACCGGCGTGCGCAGCGCGCTGGCATCGAGCCGACCCATCATCGGCAGGCCGAGCACCGGCGATGCGCTGGCGGTCATCCGGGCGAGATAGCTCGCGATCATCGCGAGCAGCAGTTCGGGCAGGGTGGCATCGAGCGAGTCGGCCAATCGCGCGAGTGCGGCCCGACGCTGTGCATCGAGCGTAACGCGATGGCGCTGAGGGCGAGGGGCGGCGAGCGAGAAACGCCCCGCCAGCGAGACGGCTTCGCCGGCCTCGGCCAGCTGGCCGTGCCAATAGTCGCGATCCTTCAGGCAGGCCGGACTCTCGCGATAGGCGCGCTCGGCCTCGAGCCGGGCCTCGAGCCTGCCGAACCAGGCCTCGCGCGGCGCCACTCCGGTGCCGAGCGCCTGATAATGCTCAGCGGCACGCTGCTGCAGCAGTCCATAGGCATAGGCGTCGAACTGCAGGTGATGAATGCTCGAGAACCATATCCAGTGCCGCTCGGCGATGCGCAGCAGCGCCTGCTCCACCAGCGGATCGCTGGCCGGGTCCAGCACACGCTCGAGCCGTCCCAGCATCCATTCCCAGGCAGCCTCCCGCGGGGTGGGGTGGGCGGAGAGATCGATGCGCGCGAGCGGGATCGGTGGATGGGCCTCGAGCTGTTGGAAGGGGCCTTCGGTGTCCACATCGAACCGCGCCCGCAGCACTTCGACCTCGGCCAGGCTCGATTCGATCGCGCAAGCGAGCCGGTCGGCGTCGAGCGCACCGCGAATTTCCAGCGCCTGGCCGGTGAGGTAGGCCTGGGCCGAGGCGCCCAGCTGCTGGGCATACCAGACGCCGCTCTGGCTGCCGGTCAATGGGTATCGCTGCACATCGATCAGATTGGCAGCGGTGGGATGGGAAGTGTAGTGGGACACTCGCCTGCGACTCCTGGAACGCCATCTGTCGGTCGAAAAGTGTGACTTAAATTAAAGCTTAAGGTCAACCAAATGAGAATAATTTTTGTTCATTTTTGGGCCGCATCGCTGCCGTGCGCACCAACCTGGTGCTTCTCGGCGTGCCAGGCGCGCATCGCGTCGTCATGACGAATCGGCTACCATGCCGTCTGATCAATTCAAATGATAATGATTCGGCTTATGCCGTCTGGCGGGCTACCCCCATCGTAGTGGAGATTTCCTCAGGTCATGGTCCATGACGTGCATTCGCTCTACAGCCATCACCGTGCCTGGCTGGCCCGCTGGCTGACGGGCCGTCTCGACGATCCAGGCGCAGCTTCGGACCTGGTCCAAGATACCTTCCTGCGCTTGCTCGGCGTCGATGCCCGGCAGCTCGAGCGACTGCATGAGCCGCGCGCCTATCTGGTCACCGTCGCCCGGCATTTACTGATCGACCACCAGCGCCGCCGTGCGCTCGAGCGCGCCCTGCTCGAGGCCCTCGCTGCCTGTCCGGCCTCCTCGGTGCCCTCCAGCGAAGAGCAGATGATCATGCTCGAAACCTTGCTCGAGATCGAACGTCTGCTCGACGGCCTGGCACCCAAGGTGCGCAGCGCCTTTCTGATGGCGCGTCTCGAGGGACTCGACCAGGCCGAGATCGCCCGCCGCCTCGGTGTCTCCACGCGCAGTGTCAGGCGCTATCTGGTCGAGGCGCTGAGCCACTGTCTGCAGGCCAGCGGATGAGCGACGCCGAGCCGCCGCTGTCGTCGCGAGTGGCTCGGGAAGCGGCGCGCTGGTGGCTGAAGCTCGAGGAGCGCTCGTCGAATCCCAGCGTCCACGCCGCCTTCGAGCGCTGGCTGTCGCGAGACCCCCAGCATCTCGAGGCCTGGCAGCGGCTGGCCGCGCTGGACCAACGGATCAGCGCGCTGCCGCCTGGGATCGGCGAAAAGACCTTGGACGGCGCCCGGCGCCAACGGCGTATGTTACTCAAGACCACGGCGATGGTCGCGATCGGTTTGCCGCTGGCAGCGGAGGGAACGCGCCGGCTGCCCTGGAGCAACTGGCTCGCCGACCAGCGTACCGCGGTGGGGGAGCGGCGCGAGATCACGCTGGCCGACGGCGGGCGACTATGGCTCAACACCGCAAGCGCCGCCGACATCGAGTATGACCGGCGCGGCCGCCGGCTGCGTTTGATCGCAGGCGAGCTGGTGGTTCGAACCGCCGCCGACGTCGAGCGACCCGCGCGCCCCTTTTTCGTCGATACCCCGAGCGGGCGCGTCGAGGCGTTGGGGACTTACTTCGGGGTGCGCCTGGAGGGCGCGACGGTCGATCTCCTGGTGTTGGAGGGGCGGGTACGGGTGGATACGCGAGGCGGCGCCTCCCGAACGATCGATGCGGGCCAGTCGACGCGCTTCAATCGCGATGAGATCGCGCTACCGACGGCGGGCGATACCACCTCGATCGGTTGGACCCAGGGGCTTCTCTATGCCGAAGACTGGCGGTTGGACCGGGTCGTCGAAGAGCTCGCCCGCTATCGCAGTGGCTGGCTTTCATGCGACCCGGCGGTGGCGGCGCTGCGGATCTCGGCGGTGCTGCGCCTCGACGACGTCGATGCCGCACTGGCGACGATCGCGGCCAGCCTGCCGGTGCGGGTGCGCTACCGCACCCGTTACTGGGCCACGCTCGGCACGCTGGAAGGCTGATCACTCCCGGGCTGAGCGACCCGGTCACGGAGCGGATGAATGAACGACCCGGCGATGGAAAAAATTATCTTTTCGATGTCCGCTTTTATTCATTGGTTCGTCATCCCTGTCATCACCGATCGACAACTTCTCCTGTCAGGGAAACCACAACCATGTCATTCGATTCTCGCCGTCCCTCCACCGTTTGCTGGCGTCGTCTCGCGGCGCGGGGAGGCCTGGCGGCGGCGCTGGGTTGCGCCCTCGGCGTATCGTTGCCCGCCTTCGCTCAGCAGCCAGCGGCTCAGCCGGGTGCCGCGCGCAGCTATACGATCCCTGCCGGCCCCTTGGGTCCGGCGCTGATGCGTTTCGCCAGTGAGGCCGGAGTCAACCTGGTGCTCGACCCGCAGCTGGTCGACGGGCGCACCAGCCCAGGCGTGCAGGGCAGTCTCTCGGTGGCGCAAGGATTCTCCCTGCTGCTCCAGGGCAGCGGCCTGGAGAGTGTGCCGAGCGGTAATGGAGGCTACGTGCTGGTCGAGCGCAGCGCGCAGAGCGGCTCTTTGGATACGCTGACGGTGATCGGCACCCGGTTCGTCGCCGGCAATGATCGGTTGGTGCCGGAGTACGCCGGCGGCCAGGTGGCCAGCGGCGGACGGTTGGGGGTGCTTGGCCAGCAGCAGGCGTTCGACGTGCCGTTCAACATCACCTCCTATACCGCCAAGAGAGTGGAGGACCGCCAGGCGAAGACGCTTGGCGATGTGCTGAAGAGCGATGCCTCGGTACAGGTCGGCTCGGGCTATGGCAACTACGCCGAAAGCTTTCGTATTCGCGGCTTCACGCTCTCCGGCGATGACGTTTCGTTCGGCGGCCTCTACGGCGTGCTGCCGCGGCAGGTGGTGGTACCCAACGCGATCGAGCGGGTCGAGGTGCTCAAGGGGGCGAGCGCGTTTCTGAACGGCGTACCGCCGGGCGGGTCGGGCGTCGGCGGCTCGATCAACCTCGAGCCCAAGCGTGCCGGCGACGAGCCGCTGCTGCGCACCACCCTGGGCTACGCCACTGACGGCTACGGCGAGGCCGCGGTCGACGCTGGGCGCCGCTTCGGCGACGACAATCAGTTCGGTGCACGGATCAACCTGCTTCGTGGCAGCGGCGGTTCGCCCGTCAGCGGTGACGATGACGAGCGCTCGAGCTCCTTTGCGCTGGCGCTGGACTATCGCGGTGAGCGGCTGCGCAGTTCGCTCGACGTCGGTTACCAGAAGCAGGTCTACCAGGGCACTCGGCGCGGTATCTATCTCGGCGGCGAGCTGACCCAGATGCCGCAGGCGCCTTCGCCGCGAACCAACTACACCCCCTCCTGGGCTTACTCGGAGGTCGAGACCACCTACGGCATGTGGCGCGGCGAGTACGACTTCGCGCCCAACTGGACCGGCTACCTGGCGCTGGGCGGCAATGACACCGAGGAGTACGGCGTCTATAGCTCTCCGACGGTGAACAACCTTGCCGGCGATGCCACCGTCGGGCGCATGGATGTCCCCTTCGAGGCCAAGAGCTTCGCCTCCCAGGCGGGCGTGCGTGGCAGCTTCGACACCGGTGCGGTTTCCCACTCGGTCAACCTCGGCTATTCCGGGGTGCTGCGCAGGTCCTACAGCGCCTACCGGATGACCTCGAACTCGGATACCAACATCTTTGATCCGGTGGACGTGCCGGCCCCTACCGACTACTACGACTTCCCCGGCGGGGACATGGACGACCCTAACCTGCGCAACCGCGTGCGTGCCAACGGCGTCTCTCTCTCCGACACCTTGTCGATGTTCGACGACAAGCTGCGCCTGCTCGCGGGTGTTCGCTACCAGGAACTCACCGTGCGCAACTACAGCTATGAAGGCGCGCCGGAAAACGCCTTCGACGAGTCGGCCTACACTCCGGTCTACGGCATCGTCTATCAGCCGTGGGAGACGGTTTCGTTCTACGCCAACTATGTCCAGGCCTTGCAGCAGGGGCCGACGGTGCCCTCCAGCGAAGGCTATCCCAACGCAGGCCAGGTGCTGGGCACGGTGCGTTCGAAGCAGCACGAGGCCGGGGTCAAGTTCGACTATGGCCGCATCGGCGGCGGTATCAGCCTGTTCCAGATCGAACAGCCCAACGCCTCGGGCGACGGTGAGGTCTATGCGCTCAACGGCGAGCAGAAAAATCGCGGGCTCGAGCTCAGCGTCTTCGGCGAACCGCTGGTCGGCTGGCGCGTGCTGGGGGGCGTGACCTTCCTCGATACCGAGCTCAGCGGCACCACCGATGGCGCCAACGATGGCAACGACGCCATCGGCGTGCCGAAGTACCAGGCCAATCTGGGCAGCGAGTGGGACCTGTCCGGCGTCGAGGGACTGACCTTGACCGGCGATGTGGTACGCACCGGTTCGCAGTACGCCGACGACGGTAACCAGTATCGCCTCGAGCCTTGGACCCGCCTGGATCTTGGCGTGCGCTATGCCACCCGGCTCGCCGGCAGCCCGGTGACCTGGCGCGCTGGAATCGAGAACGTGACCAACAACGGCTACTGGGAGAGCGTCGGCGAGAGCGGCTACGTCACCCAGGGCATGCCGAGGCTGTTCAAGCTTTCGATGTCGGTCGATCTCTGAGTCCGACGCTTTCATCGGGCTGGCTGATGCCGGCCCTCGACCATTCTTTTTCACTCAAGGAAACGCTAGATGATCCAGTTTCGCACTTCCCGTCTTGCTCGTGCCGTCGCCCTTGGCCTGGGGCTCGGGTTCGGCCTCACCGCGCTGCCGGCGCTGGCCGACACCGGCGCCAGCGCACCGGCGGCTGCCGGCGCATCCGTAGCGCAGCAGGGCGAGGACTCGCGGGTGCTGAGGCGCGAGCTCTCCCACGGCGTCTACGAAGTGGCCTACAGCCCCAGTCGCGACTCCCTCTACGTGGCCGCGGCCCAGCGCTTCAACGACGGCGAGGGCGGGGTGCTGTTCGAGCTCGACCCGCGCACCCTCGAGGAGAAAAGGCGCATCGAGTTGCCCTACAAGGCTTTCGCCCTGGCCCTCGACGATGCCCGCGGCCGGCTCTACGTTG
Source organism: Halotalea alkalilenta (assembly GCF_001648175.1). Classification (NCBI taxonomy): domain Bacteria; kingdom Pseudomonadati; phylum Pseudomonadota; class Gammaproteobacteria; order Oceanospirillales; family Halomonadaceae; genus Halotalea; species Halotalea alkalilenta. The sequence continues at coordinate 1,835,866 of NZ_CP015243.1, forward strand.
GCGACACCATGGACGCTTCGGTGAGCGCGGTCGATCTCGACAGCGGGACGCTGGTCGGCTCGCTGCGCTTCGCCGAGAAGGCGCCGGGCGAGCAGTACTATCCGGTGCATCCACGCATGCTGCGCCTCGATGCGAACGCCCAGCGGCTCTACGTCACCGCGGTAGCCGATCCGGGCAAGCTCTATGTGGTCGACACCACCGACATGAGCCTCGCCGGCACCGTCGAGGGGCTCGGCAAGTGGACCGCGGGGCTGACGCTCGACCCGAGCCGCCAGCGCGCTTACGTGAGCAACTTCGATGGGCAGATCGTGGTGATCGACACCGCAACGCTCGAGGTCGACGCCCGCTACGCCGCCGGTGGCACCCAGCCGACCAATCTGGCCCTGGATGAAAGTGGCCAGCGGCTCTACATCACCGACCAGGAAAGCGGCGACGTGGTGGTGCTGAACGCAGCCGACGGTGCGCCGGTGACCCGGATCGCGAGCGGTGCGGGTGCGCTGTCGCTGACCTTCGATGGCGCTCACCGTTGGTTGTTCGTCACCAATCGCGAGGCTGCCACGGTCAAGGTGTTCGATGCCGAGAGCTACACCTTGCTGGAGACCTTCGAGCTACCGACGCATCCGAACAGCCTCGCGGTCGACGACGCCAGCGGTAGCCTGTTCGTCACCATCAAGGAGCCGCTCAGTCAGCCCGAGGACGAAGACGGCGACTGGGAGGGCGACTCGCATGACTCGGTAGCACGGATCACGCCCTGAGCTTGGACCAAGCTTGCTCTCCAGGCCGCCCGCCGTCGACCATCGTCTATCCTGCTGTCGACCGCGTCAGCAGTGACAGGAGAGACTTTGATGACCCAATGTCGAGACAGCGAGCGGCGTTTCGGGGCGATCAGTCGCGGGCTGCACTGGGCAGTGGCGCTGCTGCTGCTCTGGCAGTTCGCTGGGATGCTTTGCAAGGTGCTGATCGGTCCCAGTGCGATCACCGGGTTCCTGGTCGGCACCCATAAGCCGCTCGGTGCGCTTTTGCTGGCGTTGATCGCGCTGCGCGCTCTCTGGGCGCTCGGGCAGCTCAAGCACCGCCCGTCCCAGCCGGATACCCTGTTGGGATGGTGCGCCCGGCTGGGGCACTTGTGCCTCTACGCGCTGATGCTCTTGGTACCCGCGCTGGCATTGCTGCGCCAGTACGGCTCCGGGCAGGCCTTCGCGCCGTTTGGCATCCCGCTGTTCGCCGGGGGATTCGAGCCGATCGGCTGGATGACCGCACCGGCCAATGCGCTGCATGGCTGGCTCGGCTGGGTACTGCTCGCGCTGGTGGCAGGGCACGTGCTGATGGTGGTGGTGCACCGTCGGCTGCTCGGCGATGACGTCCTGCCGAGGATGGTGGGACGCGGTGATTGAACGCACCGCGGGACAGTAGAGGATCAGTTTTCGAAAAAAATATTAGCATGCTATTTTTATCGCCAAGGTTTAATGTTTCCATAATAAACCGTTCGAAGTCATGGCTTGGCGAGTACCTTGATGAGCATGCAATCTCTTCCTCGATCGTCGGCGGATGTCGCCGCCGACGGTCTGCTCGGCCCGGGGGCCGATCCGCTGTTTCGCGACCTGGTTTCTTCTTCGATGCGCTGGCAGGCGGGTCTGGCGCACCTTGAACATCGCATCAGGAGTTTGTCCCAGCGCTGGGTCTCCGGGCCGATGGAACGGCTGCTGTTGCGCCACTGGCGTGACCGCGGCCGCTGGACCCCCGCGATCGAGCGCATGGGGCTGCCGCGTCGAGCGATGCAGGCCGCGCTGGGGGAGGCTGCGCTGACGCTTTACGTCGATCCGCGCAAGCTGATCCGCATCGTCAAGCATGCACCCAGGGAACAGGAGCCCCGGCCTTCGTCCAAGGTCTTCATCTGGGACGGCAACTGGGACCTGGGACGGGAGGATCTGCGCGAGGGATCTCGCTACCGCTTCATCAGCGATCTCGAGCTGCATCGCGACGAGCTGCGCGAAAGCGAGAGCTATCGGAGGCTCTACGCGGATCTCGCCCAGGGCGAGCCCAGGCGGTTTCGCCAGCTCGGGATATGCCTCGACAGCGAGGAGAGGATCGAAGGCTACCTACGCGTTTATCTCGCGTTCCTCGACGGCATGGCGGCGGGGGGCTTCGATGCGAGCCGCGGCAAGGACCGCCTGGGCGTGGCGGTATCGCGCGAGGGCAAGCTTTTGAAGATCAACCGCGGCCTGCACCGGCTAGCGATGGCGCAAAGCATTGGGCTGCCGCTGGTCCCCGTCTTCGTCCAGAGCGTTCATCGCCAATGGTGGCAGCAAGTGGTCGGCCAACGCCATGGCGAGCAGGCCCTCGCTGCGCTGCGCTCGGCGCTCCAGTCTTGCGTACCGGAGGAGGCGCCGGGCCCGCTCGATCGCGGCCCCTCGGGGGCATTCGACGATCGCCTCTTGCCTTCGTCGCGTAGCGAGGAGGCGCTGATTGCACCGCCCCCGGTGCCGGATGGCAAAGTGGCTGAGAAGTGCCCCGGTGGAAACCGGACCGGGGCGGCGCGTAGCGAGGAGTGTTCGCTTCTCTAAGCCGCGCAGTCGCCGGCAGCCCCGTGGACGCAGGGGTTCAGTCGAGCCACTCGGCGACGCGATCTTCGTGGTTGGCGACCCAGTCCTTGGCGGCCTGGTCGGGCGTGGCGCCTTCGCTGATCGCGAGCATCACCGCGCCTACGTCGTCCGGGCCCCAGCTGAAGCGCTTGAGGAAGGCGCTGGCCTCGGGGGCCTTTTCGTCGATACCGGGATGCGCCACGGTGTCGATGCGCTCGGCCTCGCCGAACACCGACTTGGGATCATCGAGGAAGCGCAGCTGCCACTTGGCGAACATCCAGTGAGGGATCCAGCTGGTCACCACGATCGGCTGCTCGGCGTTGATCGCGCGGCCCAGCGCCACGGTCATCGCCGGTCCCGAGCTCGGCATCAGGGTGTAGTCGAGCCCGTACTCACGGATCGCATCCTCGGTGCGGCGCATCACCCCGGCGCCGGCATCGATCCCGGTGATCCTGCCGTCGAAAGCGGCGCGTTCGCCCTCGAGGTCCTCGATGCTCCTGGCCTGCACGTAGTCCGGCACCACCAGCCCAATCTTTGCATCCTCGTAGTTGGTGCCGAGTATCTCGATATCGTCCTTGAGCCGCTCGTAGTACTCGCCGTGGGTCGCCGGCAGCCAGGCCGAGAGGGTGAGGTCGAGATCACCTCGGGCCACGCCCTGCCACATGATCGCGGGTTCCACCGCCCTGAGTTCCACCGGATAGCCGAGTTTCTCCTCGAGGATCGCCGCGGCGACATGGGTGGTGGCGACGCTGTCGTCCCAGCCGTTGACGTAGCCGATCGAGAGACTCGGCTTGTCGGCGGCGAGCGCGGCGGATGAGAGCGCTAAGGTAGCAACGAACGCAAGGGGGAGGTGCAGTTTCATTGGATGTCGCTCCAGGTGCTGAGGGGTGGGGTCACTGTGGCAGGCTTGCGAGCACCGCGGCCCGGGCATCGCCACCTTCACGGGTGGTGACGCCTTCGAGCCACGCGTCGAGGCGCTCGGGATGGGCCTTGATCCACTGCCGGGCGATCTCTTCTGGGGTGCCTTCCCTGGCCTCGAGCGAGGCCATCAATTCGCCTTCCATCGGCACGTCGAAGCGCAGATTGTCGAGCAGGCGGGCGGCGTTGGGGCAGCGCTGCGGGTAGTCGGGGGCGGTCACGGTGAACACCTGCGCCGCACCCTGGTCGGGGCCGAATACCTCATCGCCGCCGTCGAGATAGCGCATGTCGAAGCTCTGGTTCATCGGGTGCGGCGCCCAGCCGAGGAACACCAACCACTGCTCGCTGCGCACCGCGCGACGCACCTGGGTGAGCATTCCCGCCTCGCTCGATTCGATCATCTGGAAGTCGCCCAGGCCGAACTGGTCCTGCTTGATCATCTCGTCGATCAGCAGGTTGCCGTCGTTGCCTGGTTCGATCCCGTAGATCCGCCCGCCGAGCTGGTCTTTGAAGCGAGCGATGTCCTGGAAGGTCCTGAGCCCGGCGTCATAGGCGTAGGCCGGTACCGCGAGGGTGTACTTGGCGCCTTCGAGGTTGGCGGTTTCGGCTATGCGCAGCGAGCCTTCGGCGCGAAATGGCGCGACCAGCGAATCCATCGACGGCGACCAGTAGCCGAGGAAGGCGTCGAGGCTGCCGGTCTTGACCCCGGTGAAGGCGATCGGCACCGAGACCAGCTGGGTGGTCGGAGCGTAGCCGAGCGCTTCACCGAGCGCTGAGGCGACCCCTGTGGTCGCGGTGATATCGCTCCAGCCGATCTCGGCGAAGCGCAGTGCGGTGCACTCCGGTGGGTCTCCCGCGGCGAGCGCGGCGCCGCTGGTCAGGGTGAGGGTAAGGCCGAGGCCGTATAGGTAGGGTCGAGCGTTCATCAGTGGCTTTCTCCGTTGACCGGCGCGCGCTGGCCGGAAATGCGGCCGAACAATCGGCTTAGATATCCCGAGCGGCGCGCTCGGCGGCTGTCGCCGAAGCTCTCGGTGATCCGATCGAGCACGATCGCCAGCAGCACCACCGACATTCCGCTTTCGAAGCCGAGACCGATGTCGAGGCGCTGGATGCTGGCGAGTACTTCGTTACCGAGCCCGCCGGCGCCCACCATCGAGGCGATGATCACCATCGACAGCGCCATCATGATGGTCTGGTTGACTCCGGCCATGATCGACGGCAGCGCGTTGGGTAGCTGGACCTTGAACAGCAGCTGGCTCGAGGTGCAGCCGAACGACTGGCCCGCCTCGATGATCTCCTTGTTGACCTGGCGAATGCCGAGGGTGGTGAGGCGCACCGCCGGCGGCATCGCGAAGATCACCGTGGCGATGATTCCCGGCACACGGCCGAGGCCGAACAGCATCGCCGCCGGGATCAGGTAGACGAAGGCGGGCATGGTCTGCATGAAGTCGAGCAGCGGCCGGATCAGCATGTTGACCCGGTCGCTGGTCGCGGCCCAGATTCCCAGCGGTATGCCGATCAGCAGGCTGATCATCGTCGCCGAGAGGGTCAGGCCCAGGGTCACCACGGTCTGTGGCCAGAAGCCGCTGAGCAGGATCAGTCCTAGTGCCGCGAGGGTGAAGATGGCGAAGCGCAGTCCCAGGCGCCAGGCACCGAGCAGCGCGAAGAGCAGGATCATCACCTCTGCCGGCATCACCTGCAGCAGGGCCTCGATGGTGGAGGCGAATTCGTCCACCACCATACCGATGGCGTCGAATACACCGCTGTAGTTGTCGAGCAGGTAGTCGACGCCGTCGTTGACCCAGTCGCCGATGTGGAGCTGGAAGTTCATGGCTGTGCTCCTTGCAGGCGGCTGAGCAGCCGGCCTTTGGTGATTGCGCCGGTGTAGCGGCCGTCATCGTCGACCACCGGAATCGGGCCTTCGTTGCTGATCAGCCGATCGATGACGTCGGACAGCGGCAGATTGGGCGCGACCGGTGCGACCGGCTTGAGCAGCGATTGCTCGAGGCTCAGCGGGCGATCGTCGGCGGTCAGCAGGGCGAGCTTCTCCAGGCTGATCGAGCCGCGGAAGCTGCGCTGCTCGTCGACCACGAAGGCATAGTGCTTGTCCTGCGCCTCGAGATCTCGGCGCACCTGGCAGCCTTCCGGGGCGCGGCCGTTGTGCACGTAGACCGGGACGCTGTCGGCCTTGAGCTGGTCGGCGACGAGGAATCGGCTGGTGTCGACGGTCGAGAAGAAGTGGCGCACGTAGTCGTCGGCGGGGGCGGCGACCAACTCCTCCGGGGTGCCGACCTGGACCATCCGGCCGCCCTCCATGATCGCGATGCGGCTGCCGATCCGCAGTGCCTCCTCGATATCGTGGGAGACGAACAGCACGGTGCGGCGATGCTCGCGCTGCAGGCCGAGCAAAATCTCCTGCATTTCGCGGCGGATCAGGGGGTCGAGGGCCGAGAACGCCTCGTCCATGATGATCAGCGAAGGATCGACCGCGAGCGCCCGGGCGAGGCCGACGCGCTGTTGCATCCCGCCGGAGAGTTCGTCGACCCGTTTGGTAGCGAAACCCTGCAGCCCGACTTGCTCGAGCACCTCCGTGGCGCGCCGCTCGCGCGCCGCACGGCCGACCCCGGCAACCTCGAGGCCAAAGGCTGCGTTGTCGAGCACGTTACGGGTCGGCATCAGCGCGAAGGATTGGAACACCATGCTCATTTCGCGCCGGCGCAGTTCGATCAGCTCGCGGCGGTTCATGCTCGAGACGTCGCGGCCATCGATCAGCACCTGGCCGGAAGTGGGCTCGATCAGCCGGTTGACCAGTCGGATCAGCGTCGACTTACCGGAGCCGGAGAGCCCCATCAAAACGAAGATTTCACCTTCCGCGACTTCGAAGGAAACGTCGTTGACACCGACTATCACGCCGCTTTCCCGGTTGAGCCGCTGCTTGTCCCAGCCCTCGTTGAGCCGCTGCATCGCCTGGCGCGGATGGGAGCCGAACAGCTTGTAGAGATTGCGTACCACGATCTTGCCATGGGGGGGCGACATGCGGGGGAGCTCTCCTCGGAGCGCCGCTCGCGAGCGCGTGCCTCGGTCTAGGAGGGGGCGGGTCGCGAAGCGGACGTTGTTCTTGTAGTCGACCGCGGCGGCCGCTGCTCGATGATGGTGCTGGATCGCGGCGGCCGTTCTCGTATGGGTCACAATAGCCCCTTGCCGTGGGCGTCCTTGTCGGCAAGCGACATCGGGATTGCGTTCAACGACACGCAGGCATTGGGCGGTCCATGCAAAGGATGCGGCGTGGGGCGCTGGTTTGCTAGGGTGAAATCGACCTATCGGACAATTTATCGAGGCGGCGACAGCGCCTTGGTGCGCGAATCTTGCATGGAGGATTGCAAGGGGACCGCATGGCGATGCCGCCCCCTTCGGAAGCCGGGGAGAGCCCCAGCGTCCATTGGCCTGCAACCCAGACTCCAGGCGCCTCTGGCAGCCCTTGCGGGGGTTGGCGCCGTCGGATCGTGTTTCAACGAGGAGTACTCCATGTCCCAGTCAAGCGAAGGCTCCGATTCCTCCATTTGTCGAGCCCGCAGCGTTGGCTTCCTGTTGCTCGACAATTTCACCCTGATCTCCATGGCATCGGCGATCGAGCCGCTGCGGATGGCCAACCAGCTCTCCGGGCGTGAGCTCTATCGCTGGGTCACTCTGAGTCCCGATGGTGCGCCGGTCTGCGCCAGCGACGGTGTGCGGGTGGCGCCGGATCTATCCTTCGACGCCGCGCCCGCGCTCGACATGGTGATCGTCTGCGGCGGGGTTGACATTCGCGCCAGCGTCGGGCGCGAACACATCGGCTGGCTGCAGAGTCTGGCGCGCCAGGGCAGGATGCTCGGCGCGGTGTGTACGGGCAGTTGGGCACTGGCGCGGGCAGGGCTGCTCGATGGCTACGATTGCAGCGTGCACTGGGAGTTCCTCGCCGCGATGCAGGAGGCCTTTCCGCGCGTAGCGATGACCACCCGGTTGTTCTCGCTCGATCGCGACCGCTGTACTTCCTCTGGCGGCACCGCGCCGATGGACATGATGCTGCGGCTGATCCAGCAGTCCCACGGGCGCGAGCTCGCCGCGGCGATCTCCGAGATGTTCATCTACGAGCGCATTCGCAACGAGCAGGACCACCAGCGAGTGCCGCTCAAGCACATGCTCGGCACCCACCAGCCTAAGCTGCAGGAGATCGTCGCGCTGATGGAGGCCAACCTCGAAGAGCCGATCGACCTCGACGAACTGGCGCACTACGTCGATGTCTCCCGGCGTCAGCTCGAGCGGCTGTTCCAGAAGTACCTGCACTGCTCTCCGTCGCGTTACTACCTCAAGCTGCGTTTGATCCGCGCGCGCCAGCTGCTCAAGCAGACCTCGATGTCGATCATCGAGGTCGCCTCGGTGTGCGGCTTCGTCTCCACGCCTCATTTCTCGAAGTGCTATCGCGAGTATTTCGGCATCCCACCGCGGGAGGAGCGGGTCGGCACCACTTCGGTGCGCGTGCTGACGCTGCCGGTCAATCTCGATTCGGCCAACCGCGACGAGTCGCTTTCGACCACCGCGCTGAGCCGGGCTCGCAACGAGTCGACCTTCGCAAGCGTAAGGGTCTGAATGCGCACCGGTATCGCCCCCACGGGCGATGCCGCGGGCCTTCAGCTCAGCGGGCAAGCCACCGATGCGGTGGCTCGAAGCTGCGCCTGCGATGACAGCGCCATCATCTGCAGCAAGTGGCGATAGAGGTCCGCTGCATCGCTGCGCAGTCCGTCGACGGTGCTCTCTTCGGTCTTGTTGAGGTAGAACCCGCGCCGGCCGTAGAGTTCGATGACCTCGCCGGCGGGCGCGAAGTGCAGGCCGAAGCGCTTGAGCAGGCGTGGCAGGGAAGGCTCCATCACTGCATAGGCGCAGGGGCGGCGCGAGTTCTTGATCATCACGCCCGCGGCCAGATACAGCAGCAAGCCGATCGACATCGGCAGGGCGGCGCTCTTGTCGCCGTTCAGGCGGTAGTCGCGCACTACTGCCAGGCGGGAAATCTCGCACACCTGCCAAGGCTCGAAACGGGATGGATGCAGTGGGCCGCAGGCCGGCGTCGCTGGCCAGTGAGCCTCGAGCGGCAGCCGGTGCGTGTGGTTTTCCGGCATCACCACCCTGACACAGCCCACCGCCATGCCGTTGGCGCGATCGCGCAGCAGGCAGTGGAGGGAATAGTCGTCATGTTCGTCCTGCTCGAGTCCCACCTGCGACTGGGTAGTGGTGAAGTAGCCCAGCTCCTCTCGGAATATCCGGTGACGCAGTGCGAAAACCTGATCGCGCTCTCGCTCGTCGCCGGCGACGCTGAGTTCGAAGTGCTCGAGCAAACCGTCGATAGCAATCGCGATCATGGGAGGATCTCTCGTTGGTCGGGCTTCGCTTTCGTGCGGTGGGGACGAAAAGAGCGGCCCGAGAGGGTGGGTAAACCTGAGTGAAGACCAGAATACGACCAACGTCTTGCAGCTGGGATGTTCGATGGTTCATTCGATTCGCCCTGGCGGGTATCGTACGCGACACCGCTTGCACAAATGTCTCACACCTGCGGTTCCAGGCGCGCGAGTAGCTGGCTCACCTGTGTCGGTCGGCCGAGATAGAAGCCTTGGGCATGGGTGACGCCGATCTTTTCCAGCAGTTTCAGGGTTTCTTCATCCTCGACGCACTCAGCGACCACCTGCTTGCCGAATGCCAGTGCGGTCTCTGTGATCGCCTTGGTGATCAGCCAATCCTCGTGGCTGGTCGCCAGCTGGCGGATGAAACTGCCGTCGATCTTGACCACGTCGGTGGGCAGGTGGCGCAGGTGGTGGAAGCTGCTGAAACCGACACCGAAGTCGTCGAGCGCGGTTTTGCAGCCCAATGCGCGGATGCCGTTCATTATCCGGCTCGCCTGGGCGATATCGGTCACCGCCACGGTTTCGGTGATTTCGATGGTCAGCCGCTCGGCGGGCGCGCCGCTCGTCGCGAGCATTCTGTCGAGCCTGTCGAGCAGGCGGTTGTCGAGCAGCGAAGCGGCCGAGAGATTGATCGCCAGATGGACGCCGTAGGGCTCCAGCCGCCTGAGCAGCGCCAGCCCCTCTCTCATCACCCATTGGTCGATCTCGGTGATCAACCCGCAGCGCTCGGCGATCGGGATGAAGCCTCCGGGCTGGATCAGCCTGCCCTGCTCATCGACCATCCGTACCAGCGCCTCGTAATGATTTACCGAGCCGCCGCGCAGGCTGACGATCGGCTGCAGCTCGAGTACGAAGCGCTCCTCGCGCAGCGCCTGGCGCAGCCGCTCTATCCCATCTACCCGCTGCTGCAGCGCAAGTCTCGGTGCCTGTAGCGCGCTGAGCAGGTGCCAGCGCTGGTGCACGCTCTCCTTGGCCTGGTACATCGCCATGTCGGCGCTGGCCAGGAGCTCCACCGGGGTGGCGCCATGCTGGGGATAGAGCGCGATGCCGATGCTGCCTATCGCGCGATGGCGGCGACCGTTGGCGTAGTACTCGATCGCTCCCAGCGCCTGCTCGATGCGACGAGCGACCTGAACCGCCTTGGCTTCGTCGGCGCCCTCGACCAATAGTACGAATTCATCACCGCCCTGGCGGGCGATCACCGCTTGTCCTTCCAACTCGTGGCGCAGTGCCGCGGCGACCCGCTTGAGCAATTCGTCTCCCGAGCTGTGTCCACTCAGCTCGTTGACCTCCTTGAACTGGTCGAGGTCGAGGAACAGCACCGCCCCTTTGCCGTCCTGGTCGATCATGCGATCGAGGGCCTGTTCCAGATAGCGGCGGTTGTAGAGCTGGGTCAAAGGATCGCGATTGGCCAGCCAGGCCAATCGGCGCTCGGCGTGCTTGCGCTCGGTGACGTCGATGCCGACCGAGATCTGGCCCTGTGGCCGGTTGCTATCGTCGAGCAGCGGCGCGTGGTACCAGGCGATCACTCTGGGCGGCAGGTCCGGCTGCTCGAGCAGCGCTTCCTGGGGATGAGCATCGATCTCTTCGCCGCCCTCGGGGCTGCGCAGGAACACTTGGGCGAAATCGCGCCCGAGCAAAGCGGCGGCTTCGATCCCGGTGACCTGCTCGGCCTGTCGGTTGACCCGAGTGATCCGACCATTGGCGTTTTGCAAAAGGATCAGCACCTCAGCGGTATCGAGCAGCCGATTGACGAAATCCCGTTCGCGACCGAGCTCCTTGATGCGCTCGGCGAGTTCGGCGCTGTGCGCCTCGACGTCGAGCTCGAGCTTGGCGAGACGATTGGTGATCAGGAGCGCTGTGTGGTTGAGCACATCGATCTCATCCGGCCAGCGGGCATGGGGCAGGGCGATCTCGCGGCGCACCCGGGCGAAGTCGCGCGTGGCCAGCGCCGGCAGCGCCTGGGTGAGCCGCCTGAGCCTTTGCATCGGGCGCCACAGCAGGGCCAGCAGCAGCGCCTCGGCGACCAGCCAGCCGCTGATCATCACGATCACCAGCCGGTTGGTATCGGCCGCGATCGAGCGCACCTCCGCGGTGATGTCGGAGAGCACCAGCAGATGCCCGACCGCTTGTTCGCTGTCGCCCTCGTTCAGCGGCATGGCGAAGAGCTCGTAGCTGCGACTCCCATCGTTGAACCGTTTGGAGCCCACGCTCAGCTCCCTGATGCTGACTTGGCTGGAGGCGACCTCCAGCACCGGCAGCGTCTGCTCGAGATTGGTGATCGTCAGCAGGTGGCCATTCCAGGATGGGATGTAGCGAAGCTCTTCCTGCCGCACCGGGATGCCGCCGTCGATCATCAGCGAGACGTTGTCGCTGGTGGCGCGCTGGGCGCTCAGGGTCAGATCGGCCAGCGAGCGGTTGATCATCAGCACGCCGGCGCTTTCACCGCCGATCAGGATCGGCGTGAAGGCATATTGCAGGCAGCTCGAGGAACACTGGATCGAGGTGATCACTTCGTCCTCCTCCAGCACTCGGGAGAGGGTGGCCTGCAGCCAGTCGGGGCTGTAGTTCTGTGGCTCCTGGCCCCAATAGGCATAGCGGCGCCCACTTGCATCGAACAGCGCCAAGCGGTGGGCGTCGAGGGTCAGCTGAATGGTCGGCCACTGCGCCTCGAGATTGCGTTGCAGGCCGTCGAGGGTGCTGTCGCCCTCTTCGTCGCGCGGAGAGAGCGCGGCGAGCAGGCTGGCTTGCCGGCCGAGTTCGATCGAGGAGCGCCTGAGCGCGAGTTCGATCTCGCTGCGCTGATGGTCGTACCAGTCGAGACGGCGCTCCTCGAACTGACGCGTGAAGCTCGAGTGGCTCAGGTAAGTGAGCACTACCGCGAGACACAGCAGGATCAGGCTGGTGAGTGCGATGGCGCGCCACTTCAGGCTGACCAGTGGGCGGGTCGGCGAATGCCTGGGGGGATGGTGCTGCGTCGGTTTTTGCATCAATCGGTATGCCTGAAACAGGGCCTGCGGAGGGAGGAGGGCAACTGACGGCTACCCTCCATATTGGTTCAAAATCGCAGCGTCATCTGCATCAGCAACAGGTTCCATCGCTTGCTGGCGTCGTCTCTGTCGGTGAGCCAGAAGGTGCCGGTCACGTAGTGATATTCAGCGGCCAGCAAAAGCCTCGGGGTCACCGACCATTGCAGACCGGTGGTCCAGTCCCGTGCATAGGCGGAGTAGGCGGGTGAGCCGGATACTTCGGATTGCCGGTATCCCCAACGGTCGTCTCTATCGGAGATCGCTAGATCGTAGCGTAGCAACCATCGCCAATCTTCACTGAGCAAGCGCGTGTACTGGAGATAAGCGCTCTCCCCGGTCACTTGCGAATTGAGCGCCGGGTTGGACAAACCGGAGAACTCTCGCTTGCGCAGTGCGTACTCCATGGTCAGGTTCCAGTGCTCGGCATTGTACTGGGCGGAGAATATGATCGGTTGGAAGTAGAACTCGCCATCGAGTCGTCTGCCCCCTATTTCTTCGATATCGGCCTTCACCCGCGCGGTGCTGATCGCGGCGACTACCCTGCCGCCATCATGCTCATACTGTAGCTGGCTGATCATCGATGCCTTGGGATCTATCCGCGTCGGATGACCCTGGAAACCCAGCGCGCGCTCGACATCATCGTCCTTGAGCGGTACCCCGACGCCGAAGTTGAACCTCAAGGTGCCGTTGCTCAGCCGCCTTTCGACGTAGGTCATCACTCCGTCGGCGGCAAGCCCCAGGTTGCGGGTGCGGTCGAAGTAGATCGATTGCGGCAGCAGGATACCGGGGCGAGTGAAGGCGACATCACGGGTCTGATTGTAGATTCCCAGCGGCAGCTTGCCCCGGCCGATCTGGAAGCCTGCGTTGGCGCTGGCGCTGGTATAGGGCTGGTAGTCGACCACCCCGTAGTCGAGCTGGGGGGAGCCATCGCTCGCGCTATCGCCAACCCGACGCGCCATTACCTGAGCGGCGACCAGCACCCGGGAGCTGGGACGCAGCGAGGCGTTCAAGCCAAGCTCAGTATAATCGGCGCTGAGATTACCGTCGGCACCGAAGAAGTGGTTGCGGTCGGTATAGAGCAGGGTCTGGCTGAGAAAACCGTGGATCTGCAGGTTGTTCACCGCGGCCAGCGATGAATCCGCCTGATAGCACAGCAGCGGTAGCAGGCACGATAGGCGGCGGGGCCAGCGGCGCTTATCGTAGCGGTATTGCGCGGACGCGTTCATCGACCCACTCCCTTTCGACGTAGCCTACCCCGTTGGTGGTATTCGCGATGCGATCCAGCATCTGCGCTTGATTGGTGACCTGGTTGGGCGCTTGGCCTGTACCTGAATAGACGCCTCGATCCCAGGCCAGTCTAAGTTGGCTGGGGTAGATGCCCAAAACCTGCTTGGCGAATCGCGAATGCACGGGGCTTGCATCCGGCAGCACGAAGACCTCGATCGCGGCACCGCTGTCGTCGAGCGATCTCTGGCGCATGGCGAAGATCGCGCGCGCGGTCTCCCGCGAAATCGACATCGGAGTACGGGAGTCAGGATTGGCGATGAGCACCAAGTCATGCGGGGAGGTCGAGTTCTCGGCATAGGCGTGGATGCAGAACAGCATGAGGCTCAGCCAGTGCCAGCGCCACCGGGGCTTGGTGCTTCTGCGACGCGGGCTGGGCAGCAACGAATCGCGATGGGTCGTTCGGCCGAACGGCCTCGTGCTAATAGCGCTTGCCATGGATATCCGCGCGCGAGTGGAACGTAAACTTCATCGTAGTCCCGCAATCATCCTCTGCGCCGTCGAGTCACGATTTTTGCATCGAAATTTGGTGCGATCGTGTGGAGACGGTGAGCGATGGGGCCGAATGCGAAGCCGAGCGAAGCAACGCCCGGACACAGCGGATGTGGGAGAGCCCGAATCAGAATAATCGGCACCGCTGAGGATTGCATCCGCTGCGTGTAAGTAAAAGAGATGAAGGTGCCCGCAAGGTGGGTGTCGCAGAGGCTGCGTGTGGCGAGAGTCTCCAGGTATTTCGCAACGATGTCGCCGTCTCCGGGAGCGGATCGGCCGACGATGGCTCAGCCTGGAGGTGCACTGTGATGTGTCGAGAACACGCTCGAATATCGCGAAAAACCGCGCCTGGATTTTTTGCGCTTGTGTCATCTACCAGTGAGGCAAATGAGGGGGATTCTTGATTGACTGAAGCGGTGGCCACGAAGAGCCACCGCTTGGTTTGCCGGACCGCGATCAGAAGTCGTAGCGCAGGCGCACCCAGTTTTCATCCGGTTGGTTATCGGAAGTGTTGGTGAAGGTGCGCTCCAGGTCGACCCGGAACCCATAGGCCAGCTGGGTGGCGAGACCGACGTACTGATGGTTGGTCTGGTAGTTGTCCCAGCGCATGCCGTCTCCGGCGACGTAGGGTTGGGTGCTCTTCAACAGCGGCATGTCGAGCGGGAATTTGTAGCCGGCGAAGTACTCCCACCCCTGTGCGGTGCCCTCGAAGTAGTCGGTCGGGACTCGATTGTCGTGCAGCGGCACGAAGTCTTCGTAGACGCCCACCATCGCAGACAGGGTCCAGTTATCAGGCTTCCACTGTACGGCGGTGCCGCTCATCTGCTGGTCGTATCCGGTGGGATCGCCACTGCCTTGGCGGATCTCGGCGCGAGTGTAGCTGTAGGCCGCGCTCAGGGTCAGGTCCGGGGTGACGCGGTAATCGGCACCGATCGCACCGCCGGATTTGCGCTTGTAGCGCAAAAGGTTCGCCTCGTCGCCACCGAGATAGTAGTCGTTGGTCGGCAGCGTCCAGCCCAGGGTGAGCTTGACCGGTCCAATGTCCTTGACGTACTTGATCAGGTCGCGCGCCCGGTAGGAGCCGTCGTAGTCGCCATTGACCCCGTTGCCCGGCCCCTGGCCATGCATGTCGTTGTCCCATACGTCGGTCTTCTCGCCGATCACGCTGTAGAAGACGCTGTTTTGCTTGCCATAGGTCAGCGTGCCGTAGGTATTGCTCGCCACGCCCACGTAGAGCTGGCGCCTGGTGGTGTTGTCCCTGTCGTGATCGTAGTGGCGATTCCAGTCGAGGGTATTGAAGATGTCCACACCGGGCTCGTAGTAGCCGAGCAGGCGTAGATCGTCGCTGAGGAAGTACTCCGCGGTGATCCGCAGCCGGGTGCCGCCGTCGTAGCCGCGATGCATGTACGAGCCATCGTCGCTGCCGCCCATCTTGTTGCGATACTGAGAACGAATGCTGCCCCCGACCTGGAGCTTGAGGTTGTTGAGCACGGGTGAACCATTGTCGCGCTCGAGCAGAGTGATTTCGGCGCTGGCGCTGGCGGCGTAAAGGAGCGCCCCGGCCGCGGTGACGGCGAGCACTCCCTGGTTGATCTTCATTGTATTGTCTCTTTCCCTTGTCGTTTGGATGAGTCGCCTGGGCGTCGAGTGGGGTTACCCACCGCCGTCCGGCGTATCGATCGCTGCCCGGTGAGAGGTAGGGACCGAAAAAAAAGCGATTAAGTTTTAAATCAGTTTTGGTTGGGGGGAAAGAGCCTGGGGACTTTTTTCTCGAGCGGTGCGCGAATGGATGCGCCCCGCACGGCGATGGTCACCGTGCGGGGCGGGGAGGGGAAGGAGACTGGGGCGGGATTCAGACCGCGGCGGCGGTGCGCTGCGGCGAAAGCTCGTCGATGCCGAGGTGGGCGAGCATCCGTTCGCTGTACCAGTCGAGGAAGTCGATCACGCCGAATTCGTAGGTCTTCGAGTAGGGGCCCGGCTGGTAGGCGAGCGAGTTGATCCCACGCTGGTTCTCCTCGGCCAGCCGCCGGTCCTGGTCATTGGTGGCGTCCCATACCTGGCGCAGCCGGGCGACGTCGTAGTCGACGCCCTCGACCGCGTCCTTGTGCACGATCCACTTGGTGATCACCTTGGTGCGCTGGGCCGAGAGCGGCCAGACGGTGAAGTTGATCAGATGGTCGCCCATGCAGTGGTTCCACGAGTGCGGCAGATGAAGGATGCGCATGCTGCCGAGGTCGGGGTCGGTGATCCGTCCCATCAGCTTGTTGCAGCCCTGCTTGCCATCGAAGGTCATCGAGACCGCGCCTTCGGTCAGCGGCATCCTGACGATCCGGTTGCGCAGCCCGAACGAGGCGTGGGCATGGGGAATGCCTTGGGTATCCCAACGCATGGCGCAGGCGGCGACGTGCTGCTTGAACGCCTCGCTGGCGCGCGGGTCGGTGACGTCGTCCCATTCGAGCAGGGTGTTCAAAAGCTCCGGATGCGAGCCGTTGCAGTGGTAGCATTCGCGGTTGTTCTCGATCACCAGCTTCCAGTTGGCCTGTTCGATGATCTCGCTTTTCACCGCCACCTTGGTGTTGGCCATGTCGTAGGGGGCCATGTAGTGCTCGAGGGTGGCGAAGAAGTCGTCGATCGACACCGGGTTCTCGGCGAGCGAAACGAACACGAAGCCGCCGGCCTCGCGCACGTGCACCGGCTTGAGCCCATAGTCGGCCATCGAGAAGTCGGTGCCCATCTCGGTGCCCGCGAACAGCAGCCGGCCGTCGAGTTCATAGGTCCACTGGTGGTAGGGGCAGACCAGCTTGGCGACCTTGCCGCGCTCGTGCAGGCAAAGCCTTGAACCGCGATGCCGGCAGACATTGTGGAAGGCGTGGATCGCGCCGTCAGCGCCGCGCACCACCAACACCGGGTTGTCGCCGATCTCGATGGTGAGATAGTTGCCCTTGGATGGAATCTCGCAGCCCATCCCGGCGATCAGCCACTCCTGGGCGAAGATTCGCTCGATGTCCAGCTGGTGTACGCGCTCATCGTTGTAAAGCGGCTGCGGCAGCGAGAAATAGGGGTTGCGCTCGGCAAGCATCCTGCCCACCGCCTGGCGCACGGTAGCGAGGGGATCGTCGAGGATAGGGAGGGGCTGGATCATGGTCTGCTCCTGATGCGAGCGCGCGAGTTATTGTTGGGGCCACTTGGCGGTGGGAGTCGATGATCCGAGTGTGGGCCGCTGCACCGGGCGATCCTTGTCCATGGACGACATGCTTGGATGCATCCCCGACGCGGCCGAGCCTGTGCGACGCGGGCGGTCGCGATGAGCAAGACGATGTCGCCGACGGATAAGTGGGCCTTAAGGGCATGGCGCACAATCGCGCCATGGACGCAACCGTCCCTGCCGTTCGATGCCGTGCCAGGAGTTCCTTGATGACCAATACCGCCGCGTCTTCGTCAAATCCGCCGCTGAGCGTCAATCCAGTCAACACCCAGACCTGGGTCAACGGCCGGCACCTGGTGCGCTGCGTCAAGGTCATCCAGGAAACCTGGGACGTGCGCACCTTCTGCTTCATGGCCGACCAGCCGATCATGTTCTTCTTCAAGCCGGGGCAGTTCGTCACCCTCGAGCTCTCGATCGACGACGAGCAGGTGATGCGTTCCTACACCATCTCGAGCTCCCCGTCGGTGCCCTACAGCTTCTCGATCAGCGTCAAACGGGTGCCGGGTGGGCGGGCCTCCAACTGGCTCCATGACCATCTGCGCCAGGGCGACCGGATCGCCGTGCACGGGCCGGTCGGGCAGTTCAACGCCATCGACTTTCCCGCCGACAAGGTGCTGTTCCTCTCTGGCGGCGTGGGGATCACGCCGGTGATGTCGATGTCACGCTGGTTCTTCGATACCAATGCCGCCGTGGACATGGTCTTCGTCCACAGCGCTCGCTCGCCGCGCGACGTGATCTTCCAGCGCGAGCTCGAGCACATGGCCTCCCGAATCGACAACTTCGCCCTGCATCTGATCTGCGAGCGCCACGGGCTCGGCGAGCCCTGGGCCGGCTATCGCGGCTTTCTCGGGCTCGAGATGCTCAGGCTGATCGCCGCGGATTTCCTCGAACGCGAGATCTTCTGCTGCGGCCCTGCCCCCTATATGGCGGCGGTGCGCGCGCTGCTGGTCGAGCAGGGCTTTAATATGAATCGCTACCACGAGGAGTCGTTCGGGGCGACGCCGGTCGATGCGCGGATCGATGCGGTGGAGCAGGCCGAACAGGCCGAGCAGGCACCAGAGCCCGATCGCTCGCTGATGCATCTGGTCGAGTTCGCCGGGGCCGGCAAGAGCGTGCGGGTTTCGCCGGAAGAGACGGTTCACGCCGCCGCCGCCAAGCTCGGGCTGCACATTCCCAAGGCCTGCGGGATGGGGATCTGCGGCACCTGCAAGGTGATGAAGCAGTCGGGCGAGGTGGTGATGGAGCACAACGGCGGGATCACCGAGGAGGACGAGGCCGAGGGCTACATCCTCTCCTGCTGCTCGCGCCCGTGTGGCGATGTGCTGATCGATTTCTGAACCCGCCGGCGGCGCGTCGCACCGGGAGGAAGTATCGCGAAGCTGCCGATCAGGCGGCTTGGCGATACTCCCGCGCTTGGGGTGAACGCTTGCGGGAGTAGCTGCCCTTGCCCTTCTTGGGTTTCTCCTGGCGCATCCGGTAGAGCGGGCTGCGCAGCTGCGCTTTGAGCGCATTGTCTCGGATACCGCGGTCTTTCTTCATCTTCTGCTCTCCTTTCCAGGTCGCGCTGCAATCGTGCGCGGTCGAGCTGATCGCATTGGGTCGCGTCAGCGCGGGTGGAGGATAGCCTGGTTCGCCACGCCACGCCACGCCACGCCACGCCACGCCACGCCACGCCACGCCACGCCACGCCACGCCACGCCACGCCATCCGGCACACCTCGTCTCGATCCAAGCGTCGCGCCTCGTGGCGGGTGGTTTGAGCATTTCGACGTCGCACACAGGCAAACGCCGCAGGATGCCTCGAGCAAGTATGGGCTTGTCATCGATAGCTGATTTTCCCCTGTCGCCGGGTCGTTCCTGCGCCCGGTGTTCTTTTCTGGATACCTGCCCGCGTACGAGCACATGCCCATGACCACCGCCTTTGATGGTTGGATTCTCGCCGCCCAGGGGCCGAGCCGCCTCGGCACCATTGATGTCGTCACCCGCTTTCTGTTCGAGCGTGGCTGCTACGTCACCGAGCATCACAGCTTCGACGATCGCCTTGAGCGGCGCTTCTTCATCCGCGTCGAGTTCTGCGACCTGCCGGTCGAGGCGCAGGAGGAGTTTCGCGCCGCGCTCGCCGAACGCTTGGCGCCTTTTTCGATGGAGTTCGAGCTGGTGCCGCCGGGTCACAAGCCCAAGGTGGTGATCATGGTCTCGAAGGCCGACCACTGCCTGAACGATCTGCTCTATCGTCAGCGCACCGGCGCGCTCAACATGGACATTCGCGCGGTGGTCTCCAACCATCCGGACCTCGAACCGCTGGTCCGCGCCCACGGTATCGACTGGCACCACTTCCCACTCAGCGCCGACCACCCCGAGCGCAAGCCGGTCCAGGAGCGCAGGGTGATCGAGGTGATCGAGGGCAGCGGTGCCGAGCTGACCATCCTGGCCCGCTACATGCAGGTGCTCTCCGCCGAACTCTGCCAGCGCCTCGACGGCCGGGCGATCAACATCCATCACTCGCTGCTGCCCGGTTTCAAGGGCGCGCGCCCCTATCACCAGGCCTACGCCAAAGGGGTCAAGCTGGTCGGTGCCACTGCCCACTACATCAATGACGACCTCGATGAGGGGCCGATCATCGCCCAAGGGGTGGAGGCGGTGGATCACGCCCACTATCCGGAGGAGCTGGTCAGCAAGGGGCGCGATATCGAGTGCCTGACGCTGGCCCGCGCGGTGAAGCAGCACCTCGAGCGCCGGGTATTCCTCAGCGGGCGGCGCACGGTGGTGTTCTAGCCTGGGTCGACGCCGCCCGGGCGTCGTCGATTTGGTGATGGATTTGGCGACGAGACGTGCTTAGCCGAAGTCGTCGGCATAGCAGTGCCGGTAGAGCGTTATGATCTCGGCGTGGCTCGGTATCCGGGGATTGTTGCCGGGGCTGCCGCTCGCCAGCGCGTCTTCGGCCATTTTATCGAGCCGTGGCGCGAGCGCTTCCCACTCGATCCCATAGCGCTGCATGTTGGGAATCTCGAGACTCAGGCATAGACGCTTGACCCAGGCGACCACGGCGTCCGCCGCGGCATCGATGTCCCGAGGGCACTCACCGGGGAGTAGCACCGCGGCCAGTTCGGCCAGGCGAGGCGCGCAGTCGCGACGGCTGAATTCGAGTACGCCGGGCAGCAGCATGGCGTTGGAGATGCCGTGGGGGACGTGGAACAGCGCACCGAGCGGGCGCGACATGCCGTGCACCAGCCCCACCGAGGCGTTGGAGAATGCCTGGCCGGCCTGGGTCGCGCCGAGCGATAGCTCGCTCCAGGCGTCGAGGTCCTCACGGTCGCGCCAGGCGCGTTCGAGATGGCGTCCGATTCGTGCGCAGGCGGCCAGTGCCAGGGTGTCGGTATAGGGGTGGGCGCGTCGCGACAGATAGGCTTCGATCGCGTGGGTCAAAGCGTCGACCCCGGTGGCGGCGACCACTGGACCGGGTGCCGAGCGGGCGAGCTCGGGATCGACGATCGCCACCGCGGGCATCAGTGCGGCGCGCTTGATCATCATCTTGATCCCGCGCTCGGTGTCGGTGATCACGGTGACGTCGGTGCCCTCCGAGCCCGTGCCCGCGGTGGTCGGTACCGCGATCAGCGGCAGCGCCACCGCCCCCGGGTGCTGGCGCGGGTCGAGGTAGTCGGCGATATCGCCACCGCTCGCGGCGAGCAGCGCCACCGCCTTCGCCGCATCGATGCAGCTACCACCGCCGAGGCCGACCAGCATCCGGCAGTCGTATTCGCGGGCGATCGCCAGCGCCGCCTTCACGTGGCGATCCTCCGGTTCCCCGTCGACGTCGATGAAGCTCGAACACTCCACCCCCGCATCCTCGAGCAGGATGCGGGCACGGTTGATCAGGCCGAGCATTTCCATCGTCCGGTCGCCGACCAGCAGCGCTCGACTGCCGAACCTCGCGGCTTCCTCGCCGAGTCTTTCGAAGGCGCCCGCGCCATAGTGGAGCGTATCGGGGGAGAAAATGCTCGGCATCGTCGGTTTCCTATCCTCGCTGGGCTCGCCCAAGCCTAACCAGACGGCCCTGGCTTCGCGCTCCCGACTTTGGTGGCATGAAGGCTAGCACTCGGCGCTGTCCAGCCACTCCTTCGCTTGGCGTCGCGCGCGGGCAAGACCCGCGACGTAGGCCAGCCGATGCTTGACGCTCCTCACTCCCGCGCGGCGAAGCTTGAGCCGCAGCCGGGGACGCACGCCCACCAGCACCAGGCCGATGTGCTGGCGGCGATAGTCGTCGATCACGTTCTCGAGCGCGACCAGCGCGGTCATGTCGAGCAGCGGTACGTCGCGCATGTCGACGATCACCACCCGCACCTCGGGGTCGAAGCGCCGCAGCGCGCCGAGCGCCTTTTCCGCCGCACCGAAGAACAGCGGTCCGCTGATCGAGTAGCCACGCACACCCGCTGGCAGCGCCTCGAGCAGATCGGCGTCGCTCTGGATCAGCGATGCCGTGGCGGTCTCCTCGCTCATCCGCTTGATGAAAAGCCCAGCGGCGAGCAGCAGCCCGACGCCCACCGCCAGCACCATATCGAACAACACGGTGAGCACCAGGCAGGTCAGCAGTACCAATTGATCGTGGCGTGGGGCGACGCGCAGTGCGTGGACCACGTGGCGCGGTTCGCTCATGTTCCAGGCGACCATCAGCAGCAGCGCCGCCAGTGCCGCCATCGGCAGGGTGGCGAACAGCGGGGCGAGCAGCAGGATCGCCAGCAGCACCACCGCGGCGTGGATCACCGCGGCCAACGGAGAGTAGGCGCCCGCGCGTACGCTGGCCGCGGTGCGGGCGATCGCGGCGGTCGCCGGGATGCCACCGAACAGCGGCGCGACCAGGTTGCCGATGCCCTGGCCGACCAGCTCGGCATCGGGGTCGTGACGGGAGCCCGCCATGCCGTCGGCGACTACCGCGCAGAGCAGCGACTCGATCGCGCCGAGCATCGCGATCGCCAGCGCCGACGGCAGCAGCGCCCGGAGTAGCTCGAAGGAGAGCCCGAGCGGCGCTCCGTCCGCGCCGGCCAGCTCCCATGGCCAGGCGAAGTCCGGCAGCATCGGCGGGATGCCGGGGAGGGTCAGGCCGTCTTGCTGGTAGTGGAAGCGTTCGCCGAGCGTCTCGGGACCCTGGCCGAAATGGACCATCGCCAGACCGGCCAGGGTGCCCACCGCCAGAGCGGCGAGATGGCCAGGTATCTTCGGCACCAGGCGTGGCCAGAGGATCAGCGTGGCGAGCGTCAGCGCGCCGATCAGCGCATCCGCGAAACGCAGGCTCGGCAGCGCTTGGCCCAGGGCTGCGAGCTGGGCGAGATAGTCATGGCCGGCGGCGGCGGGGCTCAAGCCGAGGAAGTCCTTGAGCTGAAGTGTGGCGATCACCACACCGATACCGGCGGTGAAGCCCAGCGTCACCGGATAGGGAATGAACTGGATCAGCCGGCCGACCCGCAGCATGCCCATCGTCACCAGGATCAGCCCGGCGAGCAGGGTGCAGGAGAGCAGGCCGCCGAGGCCGAAGCGCTCGGTGATCGGCAGCAGTACCACGACGAAGGCCGCGGTCGGACCGCTGATGTTGTAGCGCGAGCCGCCGCAGAGGGCGATCAGCGGGGCCGCCACCATCACGGTGTAGAGGCCATGCTGGGGCGGCACGCCGATTGCGATCGCCAGCGCCATCGCCAGAGGAATGGCGATCACGCCGACGGTGAGGCCGGCGACGATGTCGCGGCGTAAATGGGCGAGGGAATAGCCACTGCCAAGGGTCTGACGGGCAGCGGAAAACAGCGGGATGGAACGGTTGGACATGAATGGCCGGGCCTCTCGGGAATACGGAGGTGGTCGTCGTGGGCGCGGTGCCGCGCGGCGGCCGTCGAGGCATTGAACACCCTGGCGCACTGGCGCGCATCCGGGGAGGGAAAAAAACTGCGCCGGAGGTGACGAAGCGAAAGTGATAATTTGTCGCATTTGCGCGTGATTGTCGGGCAACGTGTATGCAACGCGCACGATATGCCGAATCAATCCGGGCCATAGCTTCACAGCAATGGCTAAACAGGACTAAAATAGTCCGCAATCACTCAACGGGGTGGAAGCGTGCTCAAACTGTCGAAACTCAGCGATTACGCCGGTGTGGTGATGGCGCAGATCGCTCGCCATCCGGAGAGCGCTCACGCCGCGCCGGAACTGGCGGCGAGCGTCGGCCTGCCGCGTCCGACGGTGAGCAAGACACTCAAGCTTTTGCAAAAGGCTGGGCTTTTGATTTCGCGACGCGGTGTGCAGGGCGGCTATCTGCTCGCCCGCCCGGCCCGCTCGATCCGGGTCAGCGACATTATCGAGGCGATCGAGGGGCCGGTGGCGATGACCGCTTGCAGTCACGGTGGCAGCGACTGCGACCTGGCGGCGACTTGCGGCGTAGCCGACAACTGGCAGCGGGTGTCGGTCGCGATTCGCCAGCTGCTCGATAGCGTCACCCTCGAGCATCTCGCCCAGCGCGAGCCGCTCAAGCTGACCCCGCCGCGCGCCGAGACCGCCGTTCGCCGCATCAGCGAGTCGCTCTTGGTCAGTGACGCGCGGGTCACCGATGCGACAGCGCGCTGAGCGCGGCAGGACATTTCCGCGCAAGCCGCGGACTAGACACATACATGAAGGGCCGAGCGACCGTCACTACGCTCGCAGGGGAGAGGAATATGGCAACCGAAGAGATGGAAAAGCTCGTCCAGCGCGAGTACAAGCAGGGGTTCTTCACCGACATCGAGAGCGACACCCTGCCCCCCGGGCTCGACGAGCGAGTGATCGCCTTCATCTCGAACAAGAAGGGCGAGCCTGAATGGATGCTCGAATGGCGCCTCGACGCCTTCCGCCAGTGGCAGACCATGCGCGAGCCTTCCTGGGCGCACCTTGACTATCCGCCGATCGACTACCAGTCGATCTCCTACTTCAGCGCGCCGAAATCCAAAGACGACGCGCCGAAGAGCCTCGACGAGGTCGATCCCAAACTGCTCGAGACCTACGAGAAGCTCGGGATCCCGCTGCACGAGCGTGCCGCGCTCGCCGGCGTCGCGGTCGACGCGGTGTTCGACTCGGTCTCGGTGGCGACCACCTTCAAGGCCAAGCTCTCCGAGGCGGGGGTGATCTTCTGCTCGATCTCGGAGGCGATCCGCGAATACCCCGAGCTGGTCAAGCGCTACCTCGGCACCGTGGTGCCGACGGGCGACAATTTCTTCGCCGCGCTCAATTCGGCGGTGTTCACCGATGGCTCCTTCGTCTTCGTGCCCGAGGGTGTCAAGTGCCCGATGGAGCTTTCCACCTATTTCCGCATCAACGCCGCCAACACCGGCCAGTTCGAGCGCACCCTGATCATCTGCGAGAAGGGCGCCCAGGTCTCCTATCTCGAGGGCTGTACCGCGCCGATGCGTGACGAGAACCAGCTCCATGCCGCGGTGGTCGAGCTGGTCGCGCTGGACGATGCCTACATCAAGTACTCGACGGTGCAGAACTGGTATCCCGGCGATGAAGACGGCAAGGGCGGGATCTACAACTTCGTCACCAAGCGCGGCGATTGCCGGGGGGCGCGCTCGCGGATCAGCTGGACCCAGGTCGAGACCGGTTCGGCGATCACCTGGAAGTACCCCTCCTGCCTGCTCACCGGCGACTACTCCCGGGGCGAGTTCTATTCGGTGGCGGTGACCAACGGCCGCCAGCAGGCCGACACCGGCACCAAGATGATCCACATCGGCAAGCACACCCGCTCGACGATCATCTCCAAGGGCATCGCCGCCGGGCGCTCCGACCAGTCCTATCGCGGCCTGGTCAAGATCGCGCCCCGCGCCGAGGGCGCGCGCAACTACACCCAGTGCGATTCGCTTTTGATCGGTGACCGCTGCGGCGCCCACACCTTCCCCTACCAGGAGATCGGCAACGCCCGCGCCACCGTCGAGCACGAGGCCACTACCTCGAAGATCGCCGACGACCAGCTGTTCTACTGCCGCGCGCGCGGGATCAGCGAAGAGGATGCGGTGAGCATGATCGTCAACGGCTTCTGCAAGGACGTTTTCCAGGAGCTGCCGATGGAGTTCGCGGTCGAGGCCGAAGCGCTGCTCAGCGTCACCCTCGAAGGCTCGGTCGGCTGAGGCCGGCGCGAATATCGACATTATCCCCGGCGCCGCCAGGTCGCCGGCACCACGCTAGATATGAAAGGTTCAGACATCATGCTCGAGATCAAGGATCTACACGCCAAGGTCGAAGACAAGGCCATCCTCAAGGGGGTCGACCTGACCATCGCGCCGGGCGAAGTTCACGCGATCATGGGCCCCAACGGCGCCGGCAAGTCGACCCTCTCGGCGGTGATCGCCGGCAAGGAGGGCTATGAGGTCACCGGCGGGTCGATCACCTTCGAAGGCCGTGACCTGCTCGAGATGGAAGTCGAGGAGCGCGCTCAGGCGGGGGTGTTGATGGGTTTTCAGTACCCGGTCGAGATTCCGGGCGTGAAGAACGTCTACCTGCTGCGCGCGGCGCTCAACGCCAAACGCAAGGCCCAGGGGCTCGACGAGATCCCCGCTCCAGAGTTCATGCGGCTGATCAAGGACAAGCTCGCGTTCATGAAGATGGACGGTGCTTTCCTCCAGCGTGCGGTCAACGAAGGCTTCTCCGGCGGCGAGAAGAAGCGTAACGAGATCCTCCAGATGCTGGTGCTCGAGCCCAAGCTCGCACTGCTCGACGAGATCGACTCCGGTCTCGACATCGACGCGATGAAGGTGGTCGCCGAGGGAGTCAATTCGCTGCGTACGGAGGATCGGTCGATCCTGATCGTCACCCACTACCAGCGGCTGCTCGACTATATCGTGCCGGACTACGTCCATGTGCTGATCGACGGGCGCATCGCCCGCTCCGGCGACAAGGGGCTTGCCCTCGAGCTCGAGTCGCGCGGCTACGACTGGATCCTCGAAGGGGAGCACGCATGACCGTTACCGCCATTCGTCCCGATGCGCCGGTGCCGGATCAGGCGCTGGGGCATTTCTCCGCGGGCTTCAACGCGCAGGCGCCGGCCGCCTTCGCTGGGCTCGAGCGGCTTCGCCAGCGCGGACGCGCGGCGTTCGAGGCGGTCGGACTGCCGACCCGCCGCGTCGAGGCTTGGAAGTACACCGACGTGCGCGCGATCGCGCGCACCGACTTCGCTCTCTCCGATCAGGGCGGGCATGCGACTCCTCGCGGTGCCGAGCTCGCCTTGGAGCTCGACGCCTACCGGATGGTGTTCGTCGATGGCGTGTTCGACGCCGAGCGCTCGGCGCTGTCCGGGCTGCCGGCCGGGGTCGGGGTGGCACCGCTGTCGCGCTATCTCTCCCGTGGCGAACTGCCGTCGGGATTGGCCAGCATGGTCGATGAGCGGGCCAGCGCCTTCACCGCGCTGAATCTCGCCTTCACTGGCGAAGGGGCGGTGATCGAGGTGGGTCGAGGCGTCGAGCTCGACAGGCCGGTCTATCTGCTGTTCGTCTCCACCGCCGCCGAGCGCGCGGTGATGAGCCACCCGCGGGTGATCCTGCGCCTCGACGACAACGCCCGGGCTACCGTGCTCGAGCATTTCGTTGGCGAGAGCGGCGCGGCCAACCTGACCAATCTGGTCGGCGAGGCGTTTCTCGCCCCGGGCTCCAGGCTCGATCACTACAAGCTCAACGAGGCGTCCGAGCGCGAGTTCCACTTCGCCAATTTCAAGATCGATCAGGCGCGCGACAGCCATTTCTCCTCGCACAGCCTCAACCTCGGCGGGGCGCTGACCCGCAACGACCTCGACGCCGAGCTCAATGGCGAAGGCGCGCAGACCGATTTCTGGGGGCTGTTCTTCGCCCAGGGCCGCCAGCATGTCGACAACCACACCGTGGTCAACCACAACGTGGTGCGCACCTACTCGAATGAGAACTACAAGGGCATTCTCAACGACCGTGCGCGCGGTGTGTTCAACGGCCGGGTCTACATCAAGCGTGACGCTCAGCAGGTGCGTGGTTACCAGAACAACGCCAATCTGCTGCTCTCCGATCGCGCCGAGATCGATACCAAGCCGGAGCTCGAGATCTACGCCGACGACGTGCTCTGCTCGCACGGCGCGACCACCGGCCAGCTCGATGAGAACGCGGTATTCGCGCTTCGCGCCCGTGGCATCGACCAGCACACCGCGCGAGCGCTGCTGACGTTGGCTTTCGCCGGCGAGATCCTCGAATCGACCAAGCTCCCCGAGATTGCCCATCGGGTCGAGCGGCGCGTGGCGGGCATGCTGCCCGAGCGCTTCAACCTCGAGGGTTTGATCGAGCTGGGCGAGTAATGCGACGCGACGCGCCCGCACGGGCGTCGCGTCATTCCCTAGAGTGCAGACGCAAGGTGCGGCAATGAAGATTCACGACAATACAGAGGCCGAGCTGCTGCTCAATGTCGATGTCATCCGTGCCGAGTTCCCGATCCTCGCTCGCCGAGTCCATGGTGATCGACCGCTGGTCTACTTGGACAACGCCGCGACCAGCCAGACGCCGCAGGCGGTGATCGACGTCCTCGATGACTACTTCCACCGCTACAACGCCAATATCCATCGCGGCTTGCACTGCCTGGCCGATGAGGCGACCGCCGCTTTCGAAGGCAGCCGGGAGACCGTGCGCGGCTTTCTGAATGCCGCGGACAAGCGCGAGATCGTTTTCACCCGCGGCACCACCGAGGCGATCAATCTGGTCGCGCAGAGCTACGGGCGCGCCTTCCTCCAGCCCGGCGACGAGATCCTGGTCTCGATGATGGAGCACCACTCGAACATCGTGCCGTGGCAGCTGCTTGCCGCCGAGCGGGGGCTCTCGATCAAGACCATCCCGGTGGACACGCGCGGGGTGCTCGATCTCGCGGCTTACGCTGCGCTTTTCACTCCGCGCACCAAGCTGGTCGCAGTGACCCACGTCTCCAACGCCCTTGGCACCGTCAACCCGGTCGATGAGCTGGTCCGCGTCGCTCACGCCCACGGCGCCAGGATCCTGGTCGACGGCGCCCAGGCGGCGCCGCACCAGGCCATCGACGTCCAGGCGCTGGGGGTCGACTTCTATGCGTTCTCCTCGCACAAGGTCTATGGTCCGACCGGGGTCGGCGCACTCTATGGCCGGCTCGAGCTGCTCGAGGCGATGCCGCCCTGGCAGGGGGGCGGCGAGATGATCAAGCTGGTGCGGCTCGACGGCGAAACCACCTTCGCCGAGCCGCCGCACAAGTTCGAGGCCGGTACTCCGGCGATCGCCGAGGTGATTGCTTTCGGTGCCGCGCTGCGCTGGTTCACCCGCTTCCCGGTCGATCTGGTCGACGAATGGGAGCGTCGGCTGCTGCTCGCCGCGACCGAAGGGGTCAAGCGGATCGAGGGGGCGCGGGTGATCGGCGAGGCGCCGGGCAAGGCAGGGGTGCTGTCGTTCGTGATCGACGGCGTGCACGCCCAGGACATCGGCCTTTTGATCGACCAGTTCGGGGTTGCGATCCGCACCGGGCACCACTGTGCCCAGCCGCTGCTGCACAGCTTCGGGCTCGACGCGACCTGCCGTGCCTCTTTCGCGATCTACAATACCCTCGGGGAGGTCGAGACGTTCCTCGATGCACTCGAGCGGGTGGTGAAAATGGTGAGAGGCTGAGATGAGTGAGACCGGGGAGCGCCTCTACAAAGGGCAGGTGTTGCCGCTGACTCGCGATGTGACGGCGATTTCGGTGCCCTTCGGCAAGCCGGTCGAACTGGCCGAGGACGCCGAGGTGCAGATCATGCAGGCACGCGGCGATTCGGTCAGCATCGCTCTGGAGGGGCGGCTTTACCTGATCGAGGGTGACCAGCTCGATGCCCTCGGGCTCGAGCCGCTGCCCCGTGCCCGGCTTGCCGCGGGCGCCAGCGATGCCGAGCTCGAGGCCTTCGTCTGGGATCGGCTGCGCACCTGTTTCGACCCGGAAATCCCGGTCAATATCGTCGAGCTGGGGCTGGTCTATGGCTGCCGGATCGACACCCTGATCTCCGGTGAGAAGATGGTCAACGTCAAGATGACCCTCACCGCGCCGGGCTGTGGCATGGGTGAGGTGATCGCCGCCGACGCGCGGCACAAGATCCTCGGCGCCGAGCAGGTCAAGAAAGTGCACGTCGAAATCGTCTTCGATCCCCCTTGGTCGCGTGAGATGATGAGCGAAGAGGCGCGTCTCGAGCTCGGTATGTTCTGAAGCCGGGTGTTGAACCCGGGACGCCGGCGAGCGCGAAATCAGCGGGTGAAGAGGATGCGATGGCCGCAGGGATGAAACGGCGGTGGCGGCGCGCGGCGGGCTGGCTCACCGCGCTGGTGCTCGGGCTGATACTGCTCACGCTGGTACTGTTCGGCGCGGCGAACCTGTGGGTCTGGGCGGCGACGCGCGACCGGCTGGTCGCCGATGCTACCCTCTGCCCGCGTCTCGAAGTGGGCATCGTCTTCGGCACCTCGAGCCGGATGCGCAGCGGCGTGCCTAACCCTTACTATCATGCGCGGCTCGACACCGCCGCCGAACTCTGGCGGCTCGGCCGAATCGAGCATCTGCTGCTTTCCGGTGACAACCGAAGCCTCTATTACAACGAGCCGGTGACCATGTGGCGCGACCTGCTGGCCCGCCACGTGCCGCGCTCGGCGATGACCCTCGACTACGCAGGCCTGAGCACCTTCGATACGCTGGTTCGCGCACGCGAGGTATTCGGCGTCGAGCAGGCCGCTTTGGTCACCCAGCCCTGGCATCTGCCCCGGGCGCTGTTCATCGCCCAGGCCGAAGGGATCGACGCCTACGGCTGCGCGGCAATGCCGGAGCAGGCCGGGGTCGATCGCTACGTAAGTCTACGGGAATGGTTCGCTCGCGCGATGACGGTGGGCGATCTCTACCTCTGGCATCGCGAGCCGCGTTTTCTCGGCCCCAAGGAGCCCTTGCTGCTCGATTAGCGCTGCCCATCCTCCACTGCTCGTTGGCGCTTCTCGCTCAGCGCTGTCTCGTGCGCTTGCCGCGCCCGCGCCCGCGCCCGCGTCGGCTGCGCTTGGCCTGGCCCGCCTGCTGCTGGGCGTCGTAGAGCTGGCGAATCAGGTTGCGGCAGCCGCGGAATATCCGCTCCATCACCGGCTCGATCTCGTCGGGCAGCGGATGGGTCAGGGCCCTGGCGAGCGCCTGCATGATCACCTTCTCCTGCTCGAGCATGTCGTGCAGCAGCACCTGGTCATTGTCGCCGACGAAGCTCTTGAGCCGGCTCCATAGCCACAGGTAGTCGTCGCGCTCGACGTCGGCGTCGCGCGGTAGCAGCTTGAGCAGCTCGCGCGACAGACGGCGCAGCTCGATCACGTCGCTGCGGCGCGCTTCGAAATGGGGCGTGAGCACGCTGCGCACGCTGTCGTCGAGGCGGCTGGTATTGTCGTAGAAGTAGTCGAGGCTCTCCGCGAGGGCCTCCAGCGCACTGTCCATCGCCGCCTGGCGATTGTCGAGGAACATTAGGGCCACCTCCGGTGACGCCGATGAGAGTTGAATGGTCCGGGCCGCTTCCTGGCGCAAGGCGCAGGTAGCGGCTCAGCCGCGCGGACGAGGCGGAGCCTTGCTGACCGGTGCGGCGTGTTTCTCGAGATGCTCGACGATCATACCGGCGACGTCCTTGCCGGTGGCGTTCTCGATGCCCTCGAGGCCAGGAGAGGAGTTCACCTCCATCACCACCGGGCCATGGTTGGAACGTAGCAGATCGACGCCCGCCACCCGCAGCCCCATCGCCTTGGCTGCGCGTACCGCGGTCGAGCGTTCCTCCGGAGTGATCCGAATCGCACTGGCGGTGCCGCCGCGGTGCAGGTTGGAGCGAAATTCTCCCTCCACCGCCTGTCGCTTCATCGTCGCCACCACCTTGTCACCGATCACGAAGCAGCGCAGATCGGCGCCCTGCGCCTCCTTGATGTACTCCTGCACCATGATGTTGGCCTTGAGCCCGAGAAACGCCTGGATCACGCTCTCCGCGGCCTGCTGGGTCTCGGCGAGCACCACGCCGATGCCCTGGGTACCTTCGAGCAGTTTGATCACCAGCGGCGCGCCGCCGACCATCTTGATCAGGTCGTGAATGTCGTCGGGGGAGTGGGCGAAACCGGTGATCGGCAGTCCGATCCCTTTGCGCGAGAGCAGCTGCAGCGAACGCAGTTTATCGCGTGAGCGGGTGATTCCCACCGAGTCGTTGAGCACGTAGGTGCCCATCATCTCGAATTGGCGCAGCACCGCGCAGCCGTAGAAGGTCACCGAAGCGCCGATTCGCGGCACCACGGCATCGAAGTGCTCGAGCTCCTCGCCTTTGTAGTGGATCGACGGGCGGTGCGAGGCGATGTTCATGTAGCAGCGCAGGGTGTCGATCACGCGTACGGAATGTCCGCGGTTCTCGGCGGCTTCGACCAGCCTGCGGGTGGAATAAAGGCGCGCATTGCGTGAAAGCAGGGCGATGTGCATGGACGATCCTTGGACGGTGACGATTGCCTCGCCGGCGCCTGGCGTCGAGCGAGTACGCGCGGTGTGCGGGAGTGTACACGCCCTAGGGCGCGCCTTGGAGGAAAGAGGCCCCTGGGGCCACCAGCAGGCGGCGCATCGCGCGTCGGCCGAGCAGCATCGAATGGCGCATTTGCTGGCGGTCGACCAGGGTAAGGTCGATCTCGTCGCTGATCGAGCCGATCTCCATTTGCGTACGGATCACGAAGCGTCGCTCGGCGATGCCGTTGGAACTGCGCACCTCTCGCTCGTCGGAGAGCGGCCACTCGAAGTGGCGCAGGCTGTTCTCGTCATCGCCCGACCAGGTGTCGAAGCGCACCCAGCGCTCGCCATCGCGCAGGAATGCCTCGACTCGCTCGGCGTGCAGCGCCGAGGTGTGGGCACCGGTGTCGACCTTGCAGACCAGCTTGAGCCCGAGCTCAGGCAGGGTGACGATCTCGCGGCGACCGATGATCGCGCGCGGTTCAAAGGGCAGTGAATTCATCGACGATGTCCGTGGAGGATGGGCCTCGGCGCGCGAGTTTCAGCGGCGAGGGAGCTCGTTCAGTCTGCGCCGCACTGCCGAACCGTCGGCGGCGTTGCGAAGCGCCATGATCACCGGCAGACGCAGGCGAGGCAACTGGGCCAGGTCGCGTACGCAGTTGGTGAAGTCGAGTGCCGGTGCCTGAGCGATCGCCTCGAGATAGCGCGCAAGGCGCTGCTCGTGCTCGAGATGGTGCCAGCCGCGAGCGCTGATGATGGCGAGTTCCTCGACGCTGGTTCGATGATCGAGCAGCCGTACGAGCTGCGCCGCGGCCGCATCGATGGGGCTGGCGAGCAGCGCGCGCAGGCAGGCGTCGCGCAGCCCGGGGTCGCGCTCGGCGCGGGCGCGCAGCGCCTCGATCAGTTCCGGCTCCTCGCTCGGCAGATGTTCGAGCATCCGGCAGAGCGCGGTCAGCGGCTCGCCGGGTAGCGCGTCGACCCGCCCAGCCAGCCGCCGCGCCTGGGCGGCGTCCATGCGCACGCACCAGTCGGCGACGCTCTGGTAATCGAGGCTGGCCCAGTCGTGCGCATCCGGCTCGCCGGTATAGTAGGCCTGGGCCTCGGCGAACTTGGCGCTCGGCGGCAGCCCTAGGATCTTGAACGCTTGGGCGTGGAGCAGTGCCAGGGTCAGCGGTTCGGGCGCGAAGGCAAGTGGATTGTCCTTGAGCGGGTCGAGCAGCGCCTCGCCGCTGGGCCGCTCGCCCTGGCGTTCGTGCAGGCGACGCAGGAAGGCGTCGCGCGGTGCCGGCTGCAGCTGGCCGAGTTCGTCGAGGGGAAACGCCAGGCACCAGACCACCGCCTGCTGCGCCGGCGTGCCCTCGGCATGCAGGACGATCGCGACCCGTGCCGTCCCGCGCAGTGGTGACTCCCAGGCTGTCCGCTCCTCCTCGAAGGCGCGAAAATGCCCGGCGTCGCAGGGGTGGACGCGTCGGCCGAGGTGGAACACCTGGGCGCTCAGCCGAGCTTGGTCGAAGAAATCGCTGAGGGTCGACGGGGAAGACATGCGGGCTCTCTGGAGTGACGAAGCGGGTGAGTGTGCGAAAAAGGGCAGTGTGCCCGGCGGGCGTGTCGAGGGCAATCGCCGGGCGGACGAAGGAAGCCCAGGAGTGGTCAATTTTTGATCTCCTGGCGCGATCGCGCATGGGCTCGGCGGTCCCGGTACTTTTCCCAGGTTTGTCCACAGCTGCGTCCAGGCGTTCTGTGAATTCTTGATGACCCGTGGATGACCGTTGGGTTTGCTCCCAGAGGCCGCATCTAGTCTACTTCGACTCGGGTGAGCGCCTTTCCCCGACATTTGGCAATGGACGAAGAGAGATGAACCAGCGTACCCGACTCAGTGACGCTTTGACCCGGCTCGAAGCGGCGATGCGCGCCGCCGACATCTGGGGTCAACCGACCCCGAGCCCGCAAGCGTTCGCAAGCCTCGAGCCCTTCGCGCTCGATAGCATGGAGATGGCTCAGTGGCTGCGGTTCGTCTTCGTCGCTCGGCTGAGGACGATGCTGGCGAGCGCCCAGCCGCTTCCCCAGGGCTCGAGCGTTGCCGCCGCGGCCGAAGTCTATCTGCCGCAGATGAGCATGGGCGCACGCTTGCCGGTGATCGAGGTGCTGCGCGAGATCGACTTGATCCTCAATGACGAGGACGGGACGCCCGCCCTGCATTGATCGGCCACAGATGAAAGCGCCCCGCCGGGGCGGGGCGAAACCTTCCATGGTGGCTTATGCGACTGGCGCTTGGAGGCCAGTGCGCCCTCCATGCCTGGAGACGCCCCTCCCCGGACCCTGGCTCAGAAACGCAGGCTGATACCGCTCATCACCACGATCGGATTGATGTCGATATCGGCGCGCGACACTTCCTGGCCACCCTGGTGCACTATTGCGGTGGAGTCGATGTCGAGGTACCAGACTGCGAGGTTGAGCGCGAGATTGCTGGTGAGCTGGTAGTCGACCCCGACCTGGGCGGCGGCATTCCAGCCATCTTCGAGTTTCAGCGAGGTGTCCTCCAATGAGAGGTGCTCGCTGGAGAACCGGGTGTAGTTGACCCCTGCGCCGATGTAGGGCTGCACTTGGGCATCGGTACCGCCGAGCGGGTAGTATTGCAGGGTCAAGGTCGGCGGCAGATGGCGGACACTGCCGCGGGTGATGGTGTCGCCGCCGGCGCGCACGTTGATATCGTGCTTGAAGCTCTGCGGTGCGGCGAGCAGTTCCACGCCGAACTTGTCGGTGAAACGATAGCCGAGAGTAAATGCCGCGCCTCTCTCAGTCTCGACGTCCACCGTCGCGCCCTGCAGCGCGCCGCCGAGATGGGCACTGCCGCCGGTGGGTTCGATCCGCACCATGCCCAGTCGGGCGAAGAAGTCGCCCTCGCCGTAGGCGAAAGCGCTGGTTGAGCTCGCCAGGCAGGCGAGGGCGGCGAAGGTGGCACCGAGTTTCTTTGCATTCATGGCTTTGTCTTCCGCTGTCTTGCACCCTTGAATCGAATGGCCTCTGGAGGGCCGCGCAGCGGTGCGCTCCAAGTCATCGCACTACGCTGTCAAAACCTTACCCTTAATATGGTTTTATGGAATGCGACCGGCTGTCGCATGTGCTTCGTCTCGCGGTGATTGCCTCGCTCGATCACGCAGGGGGAAGGCCGCGTGTAAAGCCCGAATGTTTCCCGGCGGTCGAATGGCACTTGTGGCAACGACTACTTCCCGATGGTAATCGGGATGGAGAAGAGGCGATGTTCGAGCTTATCCAGCCAACTGGCATCGGGAGACAAGCGCAAGCCGCCGTCCGGGCTTTTTTCTAGAGCATGTTGCCAAGAACGAGGTGGGTATTTTCCCGTAGCCGGGTTCGATGCTCGCGCCGGGGTGATCTCGGCATGATCGGCGGCGCGCAAACAAAAGCGAAGGCGCCGATGTATGAGCATCGACGCCTTCGGGATAGCAAAGATGGCGCCAGGGTAATTTCCCGGACGCCGCCGGTATTACCGGCGAGCGGGTTTCAACCCGCTTCTTGCGTTTCGGTCAGCCAGCCTTCGACGGTGTCGGCGCCGTATTCTTCTTTCCATTCCTTGAGTTCTTTGTGATTGCCCCCTCGGGTTTCGATCACGCCGCCGGTATGGGGGTTCTTGTAGATCTTGAGTTTGCGCTTGCGCCGCGTGCCGCCGGAGGGAGCACCGCTCTTGCTGGCCTTGGGCGCCGTTTGGGCGCCACGCAGATCACCCTGCGGGTCGAGGATGTCGATGACGTCGGTGGAAGTCTTGTCGAACTGCTCGAGTAGCGCCTCGAGTTTGCGTTTGAATTCGAGCTCGCGCTGGAAAGTTTCATTGGATGCCATCGCCTGCAGGCGGGCTTGGAGCTCTTCGAGCTCTTTTTCCATTTTCAGGTAATCGCTAAGAACGGCCATATCTACTCCATACAGAAATTTAGTTTCTTGCCTTCACTGTCGCCGAATCTTATCAGAAAGCAAAAATAAATGGGAAGTAAAGAGATCGCCACATTAGCGCTACCGTTGGTATTGACCTATTGGTCAATGTCGGTGAGCGACTATCTCGCATCCTCGAGATACATGGGTGAAAGACTATTGAGGATTACCAGTAACAATAACAGGGTTTGTATTCACCGCCCCGGCAAGGGCGCTACCGTGCTGGCGAATTCGTCGGCGACGTGGTCAGAGCGGGAGTTCACCGCAGTGCCGGATACGGCAACGCCGTCGCTCAATTGGGCAACGGCGTCGTATCGGTGGGACAACGGGATCACTTACCGCAGGCGCAGTGACCGCACTCCTTCTCGCCCTGGGCATGGTTCGAGGCGCATATGTCGCTGCAATATGCCTTTCCATCGACCTCTATGGCACTTTCTCCCACCTCGCAGACACATTTAGGACAAGCACAGACGGTTTCTTCGGACATCGTGTTCTCCTTAAGTGACATATGCCTTTCGCATATCCACTCAAGCATGAACCTTGCACTCGCTTCAGGGTCAAGGGGGGCTTTTGTTCGAGTCGATTCAGCGTCCCGAGCTTTCACCGCGCCATTGTCCACGAGTGCGCCACGGGTGATTCCATGCACTGATGGAATCAATCATCCTAGGGCTACACTGTGGATGTTCATTTCGATACCCGCTGCTGTCCTTCGATTCGTCGTACGTGTCCCTCGACAGGTTCGGGACGGGCTCGAGTTCGTAGAACCGCGTTTCACTTGGGGTGAACGGGTCGTGAAATATGGAGGGGGAGTTCGATGTCGGTCTTCATCGACGCGGTGAACGGCAACATCGCCCTGGCCCGCTTCGTGGCCGTTTCTCGGCGAGGGCGCACCGAGGGCGTGGGGACGGGGGTTCCAGCAGGCTCAGCAGCGGAGAGCGATCGATGATGTTCAAGAAAATACTGGTTGCCAACCGTGGCGAGATCGCGGTACGTGCCTTTCGCGCCGCGGTCGAGCTCGGTGCGCGCACGGTGGCGGTGTTCGCGCACGAGGACCGTCACTCGGAGCATTGCCTGAAGGCGGATGAAGCCTATCCGATCGGTGAGCAGGGCCATCCGGTGCGGGCCTATCTGTCGATCGATGAGATCATCCGCGTGGCGAAGATGAGCGGTGCCGATGCGGTCTACCCGGGCTATGGCTTTCTCTCCGAGAATGCCGGTCTCGCCCGCGCTTGCCGCGACGCTGGCATCGTCTTCATCGGCCCGCCCGCGGAAGTGCTGGAGGTGGCCGGCGACAAGGTGCGAGCGCTGGCCAAGGCGCGCGAGCAGGGTATCCCGGTGCTTGCCTCGAGCGCGCCATCGAGTGACCTGGACGCGCTGCTCGAGGCAGCCGGGCCGATGACCTATCCGCTGTTCGTCAAGGCGGTCGCCGGTGGCGGTGGCCGTGGCATGCGCCGGGTCGCCGAACAGGGTGAGCTGCAAGGAGCACTCGAGGCGGCGATGCGTGAGGCCGAGGGTGCCTTCGGCGATCCGACCGTATTCATCGAGCAGGCGGTGCAGCGTCCCCGGCACGTCGAGGTGCAGATCCTCGGTGACAGCCAGGGTGGGGTGATTCACCTGTTCGAGCGTGACTGCTCGGTACAGCGCCGTCACCAGAAGGTGGTCGAGATCGCCCCGGCGCCGAATCTCGACCCCACTGTGCGTGAGGCCCTGCATCGCGACGCGGTTTCGTTTGCGCGCGCGCTCGGCTATCGCAACGCTGGAACCGTCGAGTTCCTGCTCGAGACCGCCGGGCCGAACGCTGGCCAGCACGTGTTCATCGAGATGAATCCGCGCATCCAGGTCGAGCATACGGTCACCGAGGAGATCACCGACGTCGACCTGGTCCAGGCGCAGATTCGCATCGCCTGCGGAGAATCCCTCGCCGAGCTGGGGCTGAGTCAGGAGGCCCTGCGGGTCAACGGCGCGGCGCTGCAATGCCGGATCACCACTGAGGATCCGGCCAATGGATTTCGTCCCGATACCGGCATGATCACGGCCTATCGCGCGGCGGGTGGTGCCGGCGTGCGACTCGATGGCGGTACCGCCTATGCCGGCGCCGAGGTGAGCCCGCACTTCGATTCGATGCTGGTCAA
This sequence comes from Halotalea alkalilenta, assembly GCF_001648175.1. Lineage (NCBI taxonomy): Bacteria > Pseudomonadati > Pseudomonadota > Gammaproteobacteria > Oceanospirillales > Halomonadaceae > Halotalea > Halotalea alkalilenta. The sequence continues at coordinate 1,873,371 of NZ_CP015243.1, forward strand.
GCTCACCTGCCGTGGGCGCGACTTTCCCCTTGCGGTGGCGCGTGCGCGTCGCGCGCTGGCGGAGTTCCGCATCCGCGGGGTGAGCTCCAACATCGCTTTCCTTCAGGGCGTGCTGGACGAGGAGGCGTTTCTTAAAGGGGATCTCTCCACCGCCTTCATCGAGGAGCGTCCCAGGCTGCTCCAGGCGCTGCCGAGCCAGGACCGCGGGACCAAGCTGCTGAGCTGGCTCGCCGAGGTCACCGTCAATCGTCCCTTCGGTCCGCCGCCGGGCGGCGTTGAGCCGGCGAGCAAGCTGCCGCCATTGCCCGAAGCCGAGCCTTCGCCGGGTAGCCGCCAGCGTCTGCTCGCCGTTGGCGCCGAGGCGTTCGCGCGCGAGCTGCGCCAGTCGCCGCGCGTGTGGATCACCGACACCACCTTCCGCGACGCCCACCAGTCGCTGCTCGCCACCCGGGTACGCAGCTACGATCTGCTCGCAGTCGCCCCCTATGTCGCCCGGCTGACTCCTGAACTGCTCAGTGTCGAATGCTGGGGCGGGGCGACGTACGACGTCGCGCTGCGCTTTCTCGGCGAGGACCCTTGGGAGCGTCTGGCCCGGCTGCGCCAGGCGCTGCCCAACGTCGCGCTGCAGATGCTGCTGCGCGGACGCAACACCGTCGGCTACACCCCCTATCCGACGGCGGTGAGCGACGCCTTCATCGAGGCGGCGGCGGCGCAAGGGGTGGATATCTTCCGCATCTTTGACTCGCTCAACGATGTCGAGCAGATGCGCCCGGCGATCGAAGCGGTACGTCGCACCCACGCGGTCGCCGAGGTGGCGCTTTGCTATACCGGCGATCTCAGTGACCCGGCCGAGACGCTCTACACCCTCGACTACTATCTCGGTCTCGCCGAGCGGATCGTCGCCGCCGGCGCCCATATCCTCGCGATCAAGGACATGGCCGGACTGCTGCGCCCGCAAGCGGCGCGAATCCTGGTCGAGGCGCTGCGCAGCCGCTTCGAGCTGCCGATTCACTTGCATACCCATGACACCGCCGGCGGCCAGCTGGCGACCCTGATGGCAGCGGTCGAGGCCGGCGCCGACGCGGTCGACGCGGCCTGCGCTGCGATGTCCGGCACTACCAGCCAGCCATCGCTCGCGAGCCTGGTCGCGGCCTACGCCCACACCCCGCGTGACACCGGGCTTTCACTGGCGGCGGTCAATTCGCTCGAACCCTACTGGGAGGCGGTGCGCAAGCTCTATCTGCCGTTCGAGGCCGGGCTCCCGGCGCCGACCGGGCGGGTCTACCACCACGAGATCCCCGGAGGCCAGCTCTCCAATCTGCGCCAGCAGGCGGTGGCGCTGGGGCTGGGCGACCGGTTCGAGGCGATCGAGGAGATGTACGCGCGCGCCGATCGCCTGCTCGGCCGGCTGGTCAAGGTGACACCCTCGTCGAAGGTGGTCGGCGACCTGGCGCTGCAGCTGGTCGCGGTGGGAGCCGACATCGAACAGTTCGCCGCTGATCCGCAGCGCTTCGATATCCCCGACTCGGTGATCGGCTTTCTCGCCGGTGACCTCGGCACGCCTCCCGGCGGCTGGCCCGAGCCGTTTCGCAGCCGGGCGCTGGCCGGGCGGAGCAGGAAGCCGGCGATCGCTGAGCTAGACGACGAAAGCCGTGCCGCGCTTGCGCTGCCAGGGCCCGCGCGTCGCCAGCTGCTCAACCGGTTGCTGTTCGCCGCGCCGGCGAAGGCGTTCGAGCAGGTGCGCGCTCGCTATGGTGATCTCTCGGTGCTCTCCAGCGCTGACTACTTCTATGGCCTGAGCCCGGGCGAGGAGCATGCGGTGATGCTCGAGGAGGGGGTGCGCCTGCTGGTCGCAATCCGCGCGATCGGGGCCAGCGACGAGCGCGGCATGCGCCAGGTGATGTGCAGTCTCAACGGCCAGCTGCGTCCGCTTTCGGTGCGCGATCACTCGGTCACTGCCGAGCAGCATGAAACGGAAAAAGCCGATCCGACCGAGCCTGGACAGGTCGCGGTGCCTTACGCCGGCGTGGTCACGGTCACCGCCAGGGCGGGCGAGCCGATCGAGGCCGGTGCGCCACTGGCGACGCTCGAGGCGATGAAGATGGAGGCGACGATCACCGCGCCGATAGCTGGAGCGCTCGATCGCGTCATTCCGTCTGGGCCGCGGGCGATGGAGGCAGGGGACCTGATCGCGGTGATCAGGCCCTGAATCGAAGGGGAGAAGAGGGCGTCAGCGACGAGAAGCCCCCATGTCGGGGGCTTCTCGTCGGCGTTGGCTCAGTAGCGTTCGAGCCAGTGGGCGTAGGGCGCGGGCAGCGTCCACGACGGGCGCTCGATCCCAAGCGCCTTGGCCGCGGCATAGGGCCAGTGCGGGTCGGCGAGGTGGGCGCGGGCGACCATCACCAGGTCGAGTTCTCCGCTGGTGATCGCCTTCTGGGACAGCTCCGGCGTGCCGAAGCCCCATGCCGAGGCGACCGGCAGCCCGCTCTCGCGACCAACCCGCTGTGCGATCGGGCCCATGAAACCGGGGCCCCAGGGGATGTTGGCCTCAGGTGTCGAGAAGCCAATGCTGACGCTGAGCAGATCGAGACCGCCGGCCTTGAACTCGCGAACCAGCTCGATCGACTCGGTCATCGTCCTTTCGTCGTCACCGTCGAACTCGATCACCCCGAAGCGAGCGGTCAACGGCAGGTGCTCCGGCCATACCTCACGTACCGCGGCGAGCGTTTCGAGCAGGAAACGGCTGCGATTCTCGCGGCTGCCACCATAGGCATCGGTGCGCTGGTTGGAGTGAGGGGAGAAGAAGCTCTGGCCGAGGTAGCCATGGGCGAAGTGCAGCTCCAGCCACTCGAAACCAGCCTCGAGCGCGCGCCGCGCGGCGGCGACGAAGTCCTCGCGGACCCTGGTGATCTCCTCGAGGCTCATCTCCCTCGGTACTTTCGGCAGATTGGCGCCGAACGCCAGCGCGGAGGGAGCGATGGTCTGCCAGCCGCGTGGGTCGCCCTCGGCGAGGTGGTCATCGCCCTCCCATGGGCGGTTTGCGCTCGCTTTGCGTCCCGCATGGCCGAGCTGGATTCCCGGCACCGCCCCCGCGGCCTTGATCGAGGCCGCGATCGGGACGAAGGCGTCGCGTTGGGCATCGTTCCAGAGACCCGTGCAGTGCGGCGTGATCCGGCCCTCGGGGGAGACCCCGGTGGCCTCGACGATCACAAGGCCTGCACCGCCGCGTGCGATACTGGCGTAGTGCACTCCATGCCAGTCGTTGGGCATGCCATCCTCGGCCATGTACTGGCACATCGGCGGTACCGCGATGCGGTTGCGAAGATGAACATCCTTGAGCTTGAACGGTTCGAACAGCGTGGGCATACGAGTTTTCCTAACCATGAAAGGCTTTAGTGGTTTGGTTGCGTAGTTCGATATTGATCGAACTAGCATAGTCGTACTGAAGTTCGCACGCAAAGCTCGTGTATCATGGCGTTCATGCGACCTTTCAAGCACCCGCCCAGCCAGGACTTCAGTCTCGAGCGCCTACTCCATGCCTTGAGCGATCCGGTGCGCCTCGGCATCGTGCGCCATCTCGCCCGAGTCGGGGAGGCCACCTGTGGTGAGCTGGACGGTGGCCGGCCGAAATCGAGCATGTCCCATCATTTTCGTGTCCTTCGCGAAGCGGGCCTGGTGCATACCCGCCACGCCGGCACCACCCATATGAACAGCCTGCGCCGAGCCGATCTCGACGCGCGCTTCCCCGGCCTGCTCGACGCCATCCTGCGTCAGCCCCTCTCCGATTGACCATGCCGCCGAACCACTGAGCCCGAAAACGCGATGCCCCGCCTCTCTCGAGACGGGGCATCCGGTTGCGATCCGCACGATGCGCTTTGCATCGTGACGGCCCGATGGGGCTACTTGGCGATCTTGCGATAGATGAACAGCACCACCAGGGCACCGATCACCGCGACCGCGAAACTGCCGAGGTTGAAGCCGTCGACGGTGCCGTAGCCGAGCGCGGTGCTGATCCAGCCGCCCACTACTGCGCCGACGATACCGAGCACGATGGTCAGGATGAAGCCTCCACCGTCCCTGCCCGGCATCAGGAACTTAGCGACGATGCCTGCGATGAGGCCGAACACGATCCACGAGATGATTCCCATTGCACCCTCCTTAGTCTAGAGAACGTGTTGATTGTAGTAGCTTTTCAACCAAGGGAAAGGAATCGTGCCGGATCGTGCTCAGACCGTCTCGGTGGGCCGCTCGATTTTGTCCACTTTCAGCATCCGGGCGATCACCTTGTCCAGCTCGCGCTGGTCGAAGATCTTCTTCCAGTCGGGCTTGATGATCGTCTCCTTGCCGTAGTCGATCGCGATCATGCAGGCGTCGGAGAACGGGTTGGTGCTGCGGAAGGCGACCGCCAGGGCGATCTGGATGTGTCCGTAGAGCATCGCCTCGGCGGCTTCACGGGGTACGCCGACTGCCTTGACCGTTTCGTCGAGCGCTTCCTTCATGAAGGTGCCGACCATGCAGGCCACGGTCTCGACCAGGGTCGGTTCGAGGTAGGCGAGCTGAGTGACCGTCACCCAGTGAACCTGCTCGACCGGCGCATACATCACCCGGATGACCTCGGTCAGCGCGGCACGCTGGGCGTCGCTGCCGCGTTCGAACGCTGCGGCCACGTGCTGGGGCGCGGCGACACCGCCGAACGCATCGGCATGCTCCTCCTTGGTGTAGCGCTCGAGGAATACCGAAGGATGGCACGGGTGGGCGACGGCGTAGTGGATGTCCTCGCGCTTGGCCAGCAGGTTGGCGTAGGCCGCTGCCGGGTCGAGAGTCAGCAGCACCGCACCGCTTTTCATCATTGGTACGACCGCGCCCGAGACCGCGCCGAGGGCGATGTCCGGGACTGCGAGAATCACCACGTCGGCGTCTGGCACCGCCGCATCGCTGTCGCAGAGCTCACGGCCCGCCGCGGTCACCTGCGCCTGTGCGGATGGAGAGTTTTCGCAGTAGCGGACGTCGAACGAGCTGCGCTGCAGGTTGGCGGAGATCCGCATTCCCATTTTGCCGCCGGCGCCGATCAATGCTATGGATTGGGTCTGGAGAGTCATCATCGGGCTCCTTGGAGCGTTAGTGAGCAACACTGGGGTAGGTCTTGAGGTAATCGAGACAATGGCGGGTCCATTCGGCCTCGAGACGGCAGGTGGTCGCCTCGTCCGTCTGCCAGGGCAGCCAATGCTCTACGATCTGGTTGATCCCGCGGGCTTGTGGACGTATCCGTTGATGCAGGTAGGCGTAATCCAGCAGCCCCTCGCCGAGCGGGCAGCCAGCGAAGGTGAAGCCAACCCAGCCGTCACGGCGAGAGAAGGCGAAATCCTTGACGTGCAGGTTGAAGACCCTCGCGGCACAGGCATCGATCACATCGACGGGTCGCTCCAGCGCGGCAACGCAGTTGCCGGGATCGAGACAGATGCCAAGGAAGGGGCTGTCGATCCGCTCGACCAGCTCGACCAGCACAGCGCTGGGCACCTGTTCATAGGTCTCGAGCGCAAGCCTCACCCCTCGGGCCTCGAAGCGCGGCACTGCCTCGCTGAGCAGCTTTCGGGCCTCGAGCGTGGTGGGGCGGTGGTCCGCGCTGTAGAGCATGCTGCGCAGCAGGCTTACGCCAAGGGGCTCGGCGAGATCCAGGTAGCGATCCAGCGGGGCACGGCCGATCCCCCTGGTGCCTAGCTCGAGCTCGACGTCGAGCTCCTCGGCGCGCAGGCGCAGTTTCTCGAGACGTTGGGACGATAGCGTCTCCACCGCGGGGTGATCACAGATCTGGAACACGCCGGCGCCCAGCTCGGCGCACTCCTCGAGCATCGCCTCGATGCTCAGTGGCTTACTGACGCGTGATGATGCGCGCCAGAAAAAGGCATAGGTGCTCAGGCCGATCGCCATGTCGCTGTCTCCTGCTGTGGCCGTTGCGCCGCCCGGTGCGGCATTGGGTGGTCAGGCATTGGAGGCGGTCCGGGTATCGCGGAGCGCGCGCTTGTCCGCGCCGTCGAGCAGCTGCATCAGCACGGCGGAGAGCAGCATGAAACCGCCGACCACGAACATCGGGACGGTGTAGCCGCCGCTCAGATCGTGCAGCGCTCCGGTCAGGTAGCCGGCGCTGAAGCCCGCGAGGTTGCCGATGGTGTTGATCAGCGCTACGCCGGCCGCCGCCGAGGCGCCGGTCAGAAAGCGCGTCGGCAGCGTCCAGAACGTCGGCAGCGCGGAGAAGATCGCGCAGGCGGTCACGGTCAGCACCAGCACCGTGGAGAAGGCCGAGCTCATGTACAGCGCCATCGGCACGCTCACCGCTCCGGCGAGTGCCGGCAGGGTGATGTGCCAGCTGCGAAGTCCGCGCCGGCTGGCGTCGCGTGACCAGAAGTAGAGCACCACCGCCGCCGGCAGGTAGGGGATCGCGGTGATCAGCCCTTTCTCGATCACGTTGAAGGTGGTGCCGAACTGGGCCTGGAACCCGGCGATGATGCTCGGCAGGAAGAACGCCAGCGCATAGAGGCCGTAGATGAAGCCGAAGTAGATCAGGCACAGCACCCACACCCGGCCGTTGAACATCACCGTACGTACGCTGGGATGGTGTGCTCCGCTGCTTTTCTCCACGTGCTCGCGCTCGAGTTCGTCGCTCAGCCAGCGGCGCTCCTCCTCGGTCAGCCAGCGGGCGTCCATCGGGCGGTCGACGAGGTAGAACCAGGCAACGATCCCGATCACGATCGCCGGGAGGGAGACGCCGAGGAACATCACCCGCCAGCCTTCGAGGCCAAACAGGCCGTGCTGCTCGATCAGCGCGGCGGCGAGCGGTGCGCCGATCACCGTGGTCAGCGGCTGGGCGAGATAGAAAAGGCCGAGCACCTTGGCGCGGTAGCGCGACGGCACCCACATGCTCAGGAACAGGATCGCGCCCGGGAAGAAGCCCGCCTCGG